>NZ_JAVKCQ010000026.1:0-41267 GCF_040222615.1 Haliea sp. | reverse complement strand
TTCGATTCCGATGACTCTCCGATCTTCGAGCGCCCGGCCTATATCGGCAACATGGCCTATTTCCCCAGCTTCTCCGGTGAGGTGATTCCCGTCGATGTCAGTGGCAAGGTCGCTAAAGTGGGAGCTGCCTGGCACCTTGTTCCTGAAGCCGAGAGGGCGCAGAACTGGGCCCCCGGCGGTATTGGCATAACCGCGGAGGACGACCTCGGCCGTTTCTACGTCCTGATGCACCCCGACGCGAAGGACGGCAGCCACAACGAGGGTGGTGCCGAGGTCTGGGTCTACGATCCGGCCCAGCAGTCCCGGGTTGCGCGCATCGCGCTGCGTGAGTGGGGCCTGTCGCTGGCGGTCAGTCGTGGTCCAGAGCCGAGGCTGCTGGTCACCAATCCCGTGGACATGAGTCTGGAACTGTACGACGCCGTGAGCGGTGAATTTATCAAGACCATCACCGGTCTTGGCCAGAATACGCTACTGATGCTGTCTGGTGCCCGCTAGCATGATGTTGCCGGACGTGGTGGGCATTGCCCTGGCCGGGTTCCTGGCCTGGCTGCTGGCGACAGCCGGCGTGCACAAGCTGCGGCACCCGGCCCAGTTCAGCGAGCTTGCGGCCCAATACCTGCCGCAGCCTCTGCGGCCACTCTGGCGGGACCAGCTGGTATCCCCGGTCGGAATCCTGGAAGTTGCAATCGCGCTGGCCCTGTTGCTACCGCAGACGCGCGCAGCTGCAGCGCTGCTGGCGGCGACACTGTTGACGGGCTACGCCCTGATGATGGCCTGGCAGCTGGCGCAGGGGCGCCGCGATCTGCGCTGCGGCTGCGCCGGCCCGGCATCGGACGTTCTGGTGAGCCCGGCGCTGGTGCTGCGCAATCTGCTGACTGCGGCGCTCACACTGTTGCTGGCACTGCCCGCGGGCCCATTTGCAGTATCTGCATCGGGCATTCTGCTGGCACTGTGCATGGCCGGATTTCTCATCGGTCTGTATCTCGCTGCCGAACAATTGATAAGCAACAGCCAGCACATGGTAAAGAGCAGGTAAGAGTATGGAATGGTTGGTAGTCTCGAATATCGTCCTCTGGATCGGTTTCGTCGCCATGGTTCTGGTGAACCTGGCGCTTGCCCGCCAGATCGGCGTTCTCTATGAGCGGGTGGCACCTGCGGGAGCGCTGATGCTGAACCAGAAGCTGAAAGTGGGAGCCCCTGCACCTGAACTGGCCCTCGCGACCCTTGACGGGCACCAGGCCAAGGTCGGTGGCGCCGGGCGGGGCAGGTCCCAGTTACTGTTTTTCCTGTCACCGGACTGTCCGATCTGCAACGAACTCACGCCCGCCCTGAAGTCCGCCGCCCGCGCCGAGTCAGACTGGGTGGAGCTGTTGCTGGTCAGCGACGGCGAGGAGCAGGATCACGCGGGCTATGTGAAACGCAAGGAGCTGGCGGGTTTTCCCTACGCAGTATCGGAAGTCGCGGGCAAGGCGTTCGGAGTGTCCAAACTCCCCTATGGTGTATTGATCGACGAGCACGGTACGATCGCCTCCATGGGTATCATCAATTCCCGCGAACACCTGGATAGCCTGTTTGAGGCCAAGGAGCGGAAGGTCGCATCGATACAGGACTATATGAGCAAGCGCGAAGCTGTGCACTACGTGGAGGCAGACAAGGCATGAATTTCTTTGACAAGGTATTTGAGCAGCGTAGCAGACAGCTCGCCCAGCGCAGTTCCCGTCGCGGCCTGCTGAAGGGGCTTGGCGCCTTGCTGGTCGGTGGGGCCAGTATCCCGCTGTTGCCGGTGGCTCGTGCCGCAGGTAATGAAAGCCCGGGGCGACCGCTGGAGGAGGGTGATCCCAGCAGCTGCGACTACTGGCGCTACTGTGCCATTGACGGTTTTCTCTGCGATTGCTGCGGCGGCAGTGCCAACACCTGTCCGCCCGGCACCGAAATGTCGCCGGTGACCTGGATCGGCACCTGCCACAATCCGGCGGACGGCCGCAACTACGTGATTTCCTACAACGATTGCTGCGGCAAGTCTTCCTGCGGCGCCTGCCTGTGCATGCGGGATGAGGGCGATCGACCGGTCTACCGACCGGACAAGACCAACGACATCAACTGGTGCCTGGGGACGTCCAGTGCGTCCTACCACTGTTCCACGGCCATCGTGGTCGGCGTGGCATTCGACGACTGATGGCCCGCCTGATCCTGTTACCGGTTTTCTTCTGGTCAGCCCTGGTGCTGGGGGCGGTCGACGACAGCGGCAGGGTGGTGTTCGATTACCAGATGAACTGCCAGGGTTGTCATACGCCGGATGGTGCCGGTGCCGGCAGCGTGCCGACCATGAAGGGACATGTCGGCGTGTTTCTGCAAAGCCAGGAAGGGCGCGAGTACCTGGTGCGCGTGCCCGGTTCGGCGACCTCGGCACTCAGTGACGAGCGCCTGGCGGCGGTGCTGAACTGGATAATGTATGAATTTGCCGGCGACAGCCTGCAATTGCCGTTTGCACCCTATACCGCTGCTGAGGTCGCCCCGTTACGCGAGAAACCGCTGAACGAAGTGGATGCCTATCGGGAACGTCTGTTACGCGCTATCGCTGGCGCCGATGCGAGAGAGTAGAACCTTATGAAAAAGCATTTGATTGTCGCTGCCGCGCTGCTGGCGGTTCTTGGGGCCGGGGCGGCGCAGGCCGAGGCGCCAGCACAGGTACGGGCCTGCGTGGCTTGCCACGGCGCAAATGGTGTTTCCGGCAACCCGGAATGGCCCAACCTGGCGGGGCAGCACGAGACCTACCTTGCGCAGCAGATTACCGCTTTCCGTTCCGGCGCCCGTGGCAATGCCCTGATGGCGCCCTTCGTGCAAAACCTGAGTGACGAGGATATTCAGGTTCTCGCGGCCTGGTATGCGAAGCAGCAACCCGCCATCGCCGCCAATGGTGACACGGGGCTGGTGGAGCGCGGAGGGCAGCTCGCGGGCGCCTGTTCCGCCTGTCATGGCTTCGCCGGCAAGCCGGTTGCCGATGAGTGGCCGATACTTGCCGGCCAGCACGCCACCTACCTGCAAAACCAGCTGATGGCCTACAAGAAGGGCGAGCGTGTCCACCCCCTGATGCAGGCGGCGGTGGCAAAGCTGCCCGAGAAGGAATTCGGCGCCCTGGCTGCCTATTTCAGCCAGCTGCAGCGCTGAGTGAAGACATTGGCTGACAGTGGACCCCTTGCGGGCTGACGCCGCTGCACTGGAAGCGCTGCGCCAGCCGGCGCAGCGTGAACTTGAGCCATCTCTGTCCCCCCGTTTTGTCGCCTATGTGCGCGACTATCTGCTGGATCACGGCATCGATCCGGAGCCCGTGTTTCGCCAGTGTGGCATTGATTCCAGCCGCAGCGAGGAACTGGACGCAGCGGTACCCGCTATTCAGATTGCGAGCCTGCTGGAGCTGGCGGCGCAATGCAGTGACAATCCCTGCATGGGCCTGCACATGGCCCGGCGCTATCACTATGAGTCCGCCAGCCTGCTGATCCTGGCCATGCTCGCCGCACCCTCAGTAGGGGATGGCATTCGCTGCCTCTGCCACTATGACCGTTACGTGGATACCGCGATTGCCATCGATTTCGATTTCGGCCAGTCGCTGGCCGAGTTCGGCTTCCGCGTCATCGTTCCCGAAGGCGTTGCGGTCAACCAGCTGAACGAATACCTGCAGGTTTTCCTGGTCCAGGCTCTAAATACCGCGACCAGAATACCGGTGCCCGTCAAGCAGGTCTGCTTCAGTCACGACAACAACCAGAACGCGGAAGAGTTGCAGGATTTTTTCCAGGCCCCGGTGAAGTTTTCCTGCGCGGGCAACCGTCTGTTTTTCGATCGCAGTTACCTGCAGGAACGCTTCCATACCAGCCACGCCCTGCTGCATGAGATTCTGGTCAATGCGATGAAAACCTACTTCGTCACGGAGCAGTCGTGCAACGGTTTTGTCGATATTCTCTGTCGTGAAATCATCCGTTGCGGTGCTGACGAGTCAGCAACCCTGGAAAACATCGCCGAGCGGCTGGCCATTTCTCCGCGCACCCTGCGGCGCAGGCTGTCCAGCGAGGGTAGCAGTTTCCAGGAGGTCAAGAATCTGGCGCGGGCCAAGCGCGCCAAATACTATCTGCGGCGCACCTCGATGCCTATCGCCGAAATCGCCTATGAGCTGGGTTTCTCCGAACTCAGCGCCTTCAGCCGCGCCTTTCGCTCCTGGGTGGGGCAGGCGCCGCAGGCCTATCGCGAGCAGGGAGGTTCGCAGACCGGCGAATAAACCACTCCTTTGCAGCTCGATGTGGCCTTTGGTCAAGCTTTTGTCCACATCTGTCAATCCCCGGGCAAACAGCTGGCACTAACATCAGTTGCTCCGAAAACGTTCCCGGAGCCTGATATGAAACGTTCGACAGGAATCTGCGCGAAAGCGTTTGTGGCTGGCCTGCTGGCGCTTGCCGCGCAACTCTCCTTCGCTGACTCCGCCCCCGCTGCCGCGGACACGATTTACCTCAATGCGCGCATCTATACGGTAAACCCCGATCAGCCCTGGGCCGAGGCCGTCGCAATCAGGGGCGGGCACTTTGTGCATGTTGGCGATCGCGCCGGCGCCGAGACCTATCGCGGGCCGGCTACCATAGTGGTCGACCTGCAGGGCAGCATGGTCATGCCCGGGATCAATGATGCCCACGTGCACGCCCAGCGTGGCGGGGTGAAAAGCCTCTACGAATGCAATTTCCCGTTCTCCTCCACACCGGAACAGATCGCCCGGCGGGTAGCTGAGTGTGTGGCGGAAAACCCCGACTTGCTGTGGATCCGCGGCGGCCAATGGGACAGCGGCTTCTTCGATACTCACGATATCGAGTCGCCGCGGGCGTTTCTGGATGCCGTCTCCGGCGACAAGGCCGTATTGCTCAACGATGACAGCAACCACAACGGCTGGGTCAACAGCCGCGCGCTGGCTTTGGCCGGCATCGACCGGGACACCCCGGACCCGTCCGACGGTACCATCGTTCGTGACCCGGTGACCGGTGAGCCCAACGGTTTACTGCTGGAAGGGGCGGAGCAGCGCGTCTCGGATCAACTGCCCGAGTGGAGCCAGGCGGAACTGCAGGCCGGCGCCCGGGAAGCCCTGCGGATTGCCAACAGCTTCGGTATCACCGGACTGAAGGAGGCCTACTCCGAGCCTCACGCGATGGCAGCGTTCCAGACGCTGGAGGCTGCGGACGCGCTCACTGCACACCTGGCACTGGGTATCCAGACGCCCTACGGCCACCGCACTGGTCCGCTGGACTACGCTGCGATAGACCAGCAGCGTGACCGGTACGCAAGTGACGGCTTGCACACCGCCTTTGTGAAAGTGTTCATGGATGGCGTGCCCACGGCGTCGCGCACCGCTGCGATGCTGGCGCCTTATACGTCGGAACACGCCCACGCCGAACCGAATCGCGGCATGCTGCACCTCGATCCGGACGTGCTGACACGGGATGTCATTGAGCTGGACAAACGCGGCTACACCGTCAAGATCCATACCGCCGGCGATCGCTCGGTCAGGGTTGCGCTCGATGCCATCGCGGCCGCTCGTGAGGCCAACGGCAATTCGGGTCTCCGCCACGAACTGGCGCACGCCGGGTATATCGATCCAGAGGATCTGCCGCGGTTTGCGCAACTGGACGCGGTGGCGGATCTCTCTCCCTACCTCTGGCATCCCTCGCCGATCATTGATTCCGTTGTCGCCGCCGTGGGCTCTCCACGGGGCGAGCAGTACTTTCCGGTGAGGAGCCTGCTCGAGGCCAAGGCGCCGATCCTGGCGGGCTCCGACTGGCCCGCCGCGGTGGAAACCATCGACCCCTGGTTGGGTATCGAGGCCCTGGTGACCCGGCAGGACCCGCGCGGGAATTTCCCCGGCAGTTTCTGGCCCGAACAGGGCATCAGTCTGGGTGATGCGCTGCAGATCATGACCCTGGGCGGGGCCCGGGCCATGCGCCTGGAGCAGACCACCGGCTCTATCGAGGTGGGGAAGTCCGCGGACATGATCGTGCTGGACCGAGACCTGTTCGCCATTGAGCCACAGCAAATCAGCGAGGTCAGGGTGCTGCGCACCCTGTTCGCAGGCAACACCGTCTACATAACAAGCGGCGAGGAGGAATAACCCCCGCTGCAATGCAGGAACGTATTCAACCACTGTCTTTTTAGGGGAATTATCATGAACGATGGACATCAGGTTACGGGATATCAACGCCGCAAGCTCGGCGCCGCGGTACTGCTGGCAACGCTGACCACCGTCGGCACGGTTGCCAACGCCCAGATTGAAGAAGTTATTGTGACCGCCCAGAAGCGTGCCCAGAGCGCCAATGACGTGGGCATTACCATCAATGCCTTCACCGGCGACCAGCTGCGTGATTTCGGGGTGCTGACGGCGGAAGACATCGCCGTACTTACTCCGGGCCTGACGGTCAATGAAACCGCAGCGACCGGCGTGCCTCTGTACACGATTCGCGGCGTCGGTTTTCAGGATTACTCCACGGCGGCATCCTCCACGGTCGGCATTTATTTCGACGAAGTCGCCATGCCCTATACCGTGATGACCCGTGGTCTGGTGTTTGATACCGAGCGGGTTGAGGTCCTGAAGGGCCCCCAGGGTGATCTCTATGGCCGCAACACGACTGCCGGCCAGATCAATTTCATCAGCAACAAGCCCACCCGGGAGTTTGGAGCGGGTGTCACCGCGAGTTACGGCAGCTACTCCACCTTCGATCTGGAAGGCTTTGTCACCGGCGGCAGCGACGTTGTCCAGGGGCGCCTGGCCTTCAAGACTATCCAGTCCAGTGAAGGCTGGCAGAAAAGCCTGACCCGGAACGATGAGCTGGGCGAGAAAGACGCCACCGCGCTGCGCGGAATCGTCAATTTCGACCTAAGCGATTCACTGCGTCTGACGCTGGGTGCACACTATGTCAAGGATGAGTCGGAGAACAAGGCGAACACCGCCTACAGCGGCACGCCGTTCGGGCTGGGCGAGTTTACCAATCCCTATACTCCCCTCGATCAGTACCTGCTGCCGACCGGCAGCAATTTCGGCGAGACCCCGCCCTGGTATTCCACCGGTGACAGTGAAGCCGCAGACTGGACCAACAGCTACACCAGCCCGATCACCGGCAAGACCTTCGATATCAGGCCCCAGCGGGACAACGAGCTGACCGGCATCACGGCCCGCCTCGAGTGGGACATCGCCGGCATGACCCTGACCTCGGTCACCGGCTACAACGAGTTTGAACGGGTTGAAGCCAATGACTGGGACGGCGGCTTCTACAACGACTCCAGCAACATCAACACCACTGACCTGGAAGTGTTCTCCCAGGAGCTGCGCCTGGCGGGCGATGTCGGCGCCCTGAACTGGATTGCGGGACTGTACTATTCCAAGGATGAAATGGATGAGTACTACCATTATTTCATGTCCGACTCGGTGTTCGGTTTGGGCTCGATCCCCTGGGGCGTGGACCTGTTTGCGGCGACGCCGATCCGGGAGCTGGATACCAAATACAGCCAGGAAACCGAATCCCTTGCTGTCTTTGGCCACGTGGAGTGGCAGTTCACCGACGCCTGGCGCCTGACCGTAGGCGCTCGCTACACCGAGGAAGACCGGGATTGGGCCGGCTGTACCTTTGTCGCCGAGGACGGCAGCCTGGGTAACTTCCTCAACGCAAACTTCGGTGCCAACCTGAGTCCGGGAGACTGCGGGACCATCAATGATGATCCTTCTTCGCCGAACTTTATCTTTTCGGTTATTGGTACGCCCGACGTCAACAACGCGTTCCAGGTTTACGAAGACACCATCAGCACCGACCGCTGGATGGGCAAGCTGGGGCTGGATTACGCGGTGACTGAGGATGTCCTGCTCTACGGCATGGTATCGGTGGGCTTTAAATCCGGCGGCTTCAACGGCGCCAACTCCAACACGACCCAGCAGCTGATCGCCTACGACGAGGAAAAACTGACCTCCTATGAGCTGGGGATGAAGGCCACAATGCTGGACGGCCGGATGCAGCTCAATGCCGCCACGTTCTTCTACGATTACGAGGACAAGCAGGAACAGGATATTGCCGTGACTTTCGTCGGCAATATCTCGGGCCTGACCAATGTGCCCGAGTCGGAAATCACCGGTGCCGAGATTGATCTCAAGTGGCAGCCGCTAACCGGACTCAACGTCAATCTGGGGGTCGCCTGGCTGGATACGGAAGTGACCAAGTGGAACGCGGTTGATCCGGTACAGAGCAGCTGGCCGGTCACCGTGCGGCGGGATGTTTCGGGTATCGATCTGGCGCAGGCACCAGAGTGGTCCTATGCGGGGCTGGTCAGCTACGAGTGGCCGCTGGCAAACGGCCTGGTAATGGAAGTGGCTGGCGACGTCAGTTTCACCGATGAAACCTCTGGCGGCGTTTCCCCGGAAAACGCGACCGAGGACTACACTCTGCTCAATGCCCGGCTGGGTGTCGGTTCCGCTGACGGTCAGTGGCGCACCCTGCTGTGGGTCCGCAACCTTGCCGATGAGGACTACTACCCCGCGGCCTACACCGGCGGCAATGGTCCTTTCGTGCGCAGCTATGGCATGCCCCGGACCTATGGTGTGACGGTCAACTACAACTTCGGTGAGTAGGGCGCGGAGCATGGATGTAGCGGAGTATCTGCAGCACGACGGACTGGGGCTGGCGCAGCTGGTGCGCCAGGGTGAGGTCACCGCGGCGGAGCTGGCGGACTGCGCGCTCGCCCTGGCGGGGGTGTGGAACCCCCGGATCAACGCCCTGGTGGAGATCTTCGAGGATGTCGACCTGGACGGCGAGCCCGCCGCGGCCGACGCCAGCTTCGCCGGCGTACCGTTTCTGATCAAGGATCTGGTGCTGCAGGCCGGGGGGCGAAGCTCTGAAATGGGCTCCCGGCTGGGTGAAGGCCTGGTGGCGCCAGCCGACTCCGATCTGATGGTCCGGTTTCGGCAGGCGGGGCTGGTGACCCTGGGGCGGACGACAGTGCCGGAGATGGGTTACAACTGCGCCACCGAGACCGTGGCCTGTGGTGCGACCCGCAATCCCTGGGACCTGTCGCGCAGCCCCGGCGGCTCCAGTGGCGGCAGCGCCGCGGCAGTGGCCGCCGGTATCGTACCGGTCGCCCATGCCAATGACGGTGGCGGTTCCATCCGTATTCCAGCATCCTGCTGCGGTCTGGTGGGGCTCAAGCCGGGTCGCGGCCGGGTTCCCATCGGCCCGGGCGCTGCCGACGGACTCGGCGGTCTGGGTATTGAATTCGTGCTCACCCGCACGGTGCGCGATTGCGCCGCCATGCTGGACGCAGTTCAGGGTGCCGGCATTGGCGACCCCTACGTTATCGCGCCGCCGGAGCGACCGTATGGGGAGTCCCTGCCGATACCCAGTGGGCTGCGTATCGCCTATACCGCCGAGCCCTGGTCGGGCGTGGCGGTTGACCCCGAGATTCGCGCTGCCCTGGAGGCCACGGCAAGGCTGCTCGCCAGCCTGGGGTATCAGGTGGAGCAGGTAGCGCCGGCACTTGATGCGGAACGTTTTGCCCAGGCCAACACGGATCTGTGGTCCGCCCACATAGCGCACTGGGTAGTGGACATTTGCGCTGCCACCGGCCGCAGCGCCGACAGCAGCAGCCTGGAGCAGGCAACACTGGCGATTTACGAGCACGGCTTGCGCCTGTCCGCGGTAGACCTGCTGCACGCGGAGGATTTTTTCAACCTGGTCAGTCGCGACTTCGGCCACTTCTTTACCCGCCACGATATCCTGATGACGCCGACGGTGGCCCAGTTGCCGTGGGCGATTGGCGAGCACGCGTCCACCGGCGGCGCTTACACGGCCCGCAGCTGGACCGACCACGTTTTTGGCGATGTCCCGTTTACTGCCGTGTTCAATGTCACCGGACAGCCGGCCATCTCCCTGCCTTTGGGGCGCAGCGAGAGCGGCCTGCCGTTTGGTATCCAGTTCGCTGCCAGCCACGGTCGGGAAGACCTGTTGCTGGCACTGGCGGCGCGCCTGGAACAGATACAGCCCTGGCCGCAGATCGCGGATCAACTCGAATTTCAATCCCGGATACGGAGTTAACACCATGCAGGCCGCCAGTCGAAAAACGGGCTTCGTCGCCCATGAACTCTATATGTGGCACAACACGGGTAACTATGCCGGGCCGATGCCCTACGGCAACCCGGTGCAGCCGGACACCCACGCGGAAAACCCGGAAACCAAGCGTCGCTTCCGCAATTTACTGGAGGTCGCGGGCCTGACGCCGCAGTTGCACACCATCGCGCCCAGGGAGGCCACAGAAGAGGAAATCCTGCGCTTTCACACCCGCGAGCACCTGGAGAAAGTCCGGGAACTGAGCGCGGCGGTGGGAGGCGATGCCGGCCCCTTCACCCCCATGGGGCGCGGCAGTTACGAGATTGCCATGCTCTCCGCGGGAGGCGTACTTGCGGCGCTGGAGTCCCTGATGGCGGGGGAGGTCGACAATGCCTATGCCCTGGTGCGGCCGCCGGGCCACCATGCGCTGGCGGACATGGGTATGGGTTTCTGCCTGTTCGGCAATGCGGCCATTGCGGGATTTCATGCCTTCGAACGCTTCGGTCTGGAGCGTGTTGCCTTTGTCGACTGGGATGTACACCACGGCAATGGCACCCAGAGCGCCTTCTACGAGGATCCGCGCGCGCTCACCATCTCGGTGCACCAGGACAACTGTTTTCCGCCCGACTCCGGTTACCGCCACGAGAATGGCGCCGGCGCGGGAACCGGCTTCAATATCAACGTGCCGCTGCCCCCGGGCTCCGGCGTGGGTGCCTACGAGGAGACCTGGGAACGGGTAGTGATCCCCGCACTCGACCGGTTCAAGCCGCAGCTGATCGTGGTGCCTTCGGGCTTCGATGCCGGCGCCTACGATCCCCTGGGTCGCATGCAAATGCACAGTGATGGCTATCGCAGCCTCACCCGCAAGCTCCGGCAGGCTGCCGAGCGCCACTGCGACGGGCGTCTGCTGATGTGTCACGAGGGCGGTTACAACACCTGGACCGTGCCGTTCTTCGGGCTCGCAGTCCTGGAGGAGCTCAGCGGCGCCGTGACCGGCACCATCGATCCCTTCCTGGAAATGCATGCGGCGCTCGGTGGTCAGGACCTGCAGCCACACCAGGCCGAGGCCATCGCCCTGGCGGAGGCGCTACTGGACAAGCTGCCAGAGTGTGCGTGACATTCCCATGGCCAGAGCGATTCCGATGACCAGGGCAGAACCTTTGGCGGCGGTGCAGGCCGTCATCCGATCCTATGTTGATGCCTGCGCCCGCGGCGATGTGCTGGCACTGCGGGCCCTGTTCCACCCCTCGGCAATATTGAGCGGTTATCTGGCTGGTGAGCTCGTTGCCGGCAGCCCCGAGCCTTTTTTCGCTGCGGTAGGTGCCAACCCGGCGCCGGTTGAGTCGGGTCTGCGCTACGACACCCGCATTGATACCGTGCACATTGATGGCCGCATTGCCACCGCGGTGTTGCGCGAGACCGGTTACCTGGGCATGGATTTCGTCAACCATTTCCAGTTGCTGGAAGCCGACGGGCAGTGGCATATTGTGGCGAAGTTGTTCGAGTCAACGTAATGGGGAGATAGCCACAGCCATGAGACCCGCCGGCCGGGGCGAACTGGATTCGCTGTACTTCGATTATACCGAGTATCCCTTTTGCGCTCCGGCCGAGCTCAGTGGTGCCAGCCCCTGCCACCCTGTCATTATCGCCGGGGCCGGCCCCGTGGGCCTGACCGCGGCGCTGGCGCTGGCGCGGCTGGGTGTGGCCTCGGTAGTGCTGGAAAAGAAAAACACCGTCAATGACGGCAGCCGGGCAATCTGTGTTTCCCGCTACAGTTTCGAGACCCTGCAGCAGCTGGGTGTGGTCGAGCCCTTTGTGGCCAAGGGCCTGGGCTGGACCAGCGGGCGCTGCTATTTCCGAGACCAGCTCATCTACCGCTTTTCCATGCCCCATTCGGAGGACGAGCGCTTCCTGCCGATGTACAACATCCAGCAGCAGTACATCGAACAGTTTCTTGTCGATGCGGCCGCCACCTACCCGGATCTGATCGATATCCGCTGGCTGTCAGAGGTCGCGGCTGTAAGGCAGGACGAAGCAGCTGTGGAGCTCGACATCTCAACCCCGGAGGGCAACTATCGCCTGCGCGGAGACTACCTGCTCGCTGCCGATGGCGCTCGCAGCACCGTGCGCAACCTGCTTGGTCTGCGTCTCAACGGACGCAATCTGCCGGGCAACTACGTGATCGCGGATATCCGCATGGATCACGACTTTCCGACCGAACGCCGCTCTTTTTTTGAATCCTCCGCCAATCCCGAGGCCACGATCCTCATTCACCGGCAGCCGGACAACATCTGGCGGGTAGACTGGCAGGTGCCCGCGGAGGCGGACCTGGAGGATGCGGTAGCCGAAGCCACGGTGCGGGCAAGGGTGGCGGCGATCCTCGCCATGGTCGGCCACGAGGGCGACTGGGAACTGGAGTGGTGGAGCATCTATACCGCCAATACCCTGTGCCTGGATGACTATCGCCACGGTCGCGTGCTGTTTATCGGCGACTCCGGCCACATCGTCCCCATCTTTGGCGTTCGCGGACTCAACAACGGCATTGCCGACGCCGCCAATGCGGCCTGGAAGCTGGCCTACACCTTGCAGGGACGGGCCGGCGCGAAACTGTTGGACAGTTTCACGCCGGAGCGGCGCGGCGCGACCGTGGATGTGTTCCGCAACGCCGGCAAGAGTTCGCGATTCATGACGCCCCCCACCAGGGGCTACGGTCTTATGCGCAAGGCGGTGCTGGAACTGGCGCTGACCGAGGACTTCGCCAGGCCCTTTGTCGATCCGCGGCAGGTGCAGCCCTGGATCTACGATCAAAGCCCGCTGACCAGTGCCACAGGGCATGGACAGTTGTTCCCGGTCGGCCCGCCGCCGGGGGCGCCCCTGCAGAACGTGCGCCTGGGGGAGGGAGACTACCTGCTCGACCATATCGGGCCGGGGTTCACGGTGATCTATTTTGCCGGCGGAGATGACCTCGACACCGTGGTCGAGGACTGGATGCCTGCATTGCGGGCGGTTGATCCCGGGCTGCGGGTGCTGGTGGCAACGCAGGAGAAGAACGCCGGGGGAGTGGCGGGGGACCAGTGGCTGTCGGACCCGTCGCGTCATCTCGCAGATCGTTTTGGTGCAGAACCTGGCAGCCTTTACCTGGTGCGGCCCGACCGGCATGTTGCCGGGCGCTGGCGGTACCCGGACGAGAGTACCGTTACCGCTGCTCTGCACCGGGCCCTGGGAGAGTCGCATGAAGCAGACACTTGATTTTGCCGAGCTGGAGCAGGTCTATGATCTGCTGGCGGAAGCCATTGACGAGGCCGGGCACGAACAGGAGGCCGTGTTCCTGGCGAAGCTGGCGCTGCTGCTGGCCCGGCAGGTCCCGGATGTCGATTGCGTCCGGGAGGCCATAGCGACCGCGCTCAGGCCTTGAACGCTTTCCGCAGCCCGTCCCAGCAGCGGATGTAGTCCCGCTGCCGCAGTTCGGTATCCAGGGCCCAGGGCGTGGGCTGGTACAGGTAGCGCGACTCCAGCATGAAGGCGAGCGTGTTGTCGTAGCGCTCCGGCGCCAGCTTCGCGGTACTGGCCTTCTCGAATACTGCGGCCTCAGGGCCGTGTGGCGACATGCAGTTGTGCAGGCTGCTGCCACCGGGCACGAAGCCCTCTTCCTTGGCATCGTACACGCCTTCAATCAGTCCCATGTATTCGCTCATGATATTGCGGTGGTACCAGGGCGGACGGAAGGTGTCTTCCGCCACCATCCAGCGCGAGGGGAAGATCACAAAGTCGAGATTGGCCACTCCCGCAGTATCCGACGGCGAGGTCAGCACCGTGTAAATGCTGGGGTCCGGGTGGTCGTAGCTCACCGATCCCATGACGTTGAAGCGCGACAGTGCGTACTTGTAGGGTGCCGAGTTGCCGGTCCAGGCGACCACGTCCAGCGGCGAGTGGCCGATGGCCGCGCGGTACATATGGCCGCCGAACTTGCACAGCAGCTCGAAGTCGCCCTCGAGGTCCTCGTAGGCTGCGACCGGATACTGGAAATCACGGTCATTGGCGAAGCCGTTGGCACCGACCGGGCCGCGCTCGGGCAGAATCAGTGGGGCGCCGTAGTTCTCGCAGATGTAGCCCCTGACGGGGCCCGCCGGCAGGTCGACGGCGAACTTCATGCCCCGGGGCACCACGGCGATGTCGCCGGGCTGCAGGTGCAGGCGCCCGCATTCGGTGCGCAGCAGCAGCTCTCCCTGTTGCGGGATGAACAGCCACTCGCCATCCGCGGAGTAGAAGTAGCGCTTGCCCATGGACTCGCTGGCCGCGTAGAGGTGAATGCCCAGCCCGGTCTGGGCCAGGGCATCGCCGCAGGTAGCGATGGTGGTCAAACCGTCCAGCAGGTCCACTCCGGCCCCGGGCAGGGGCAGGGGGTCCCAGCGCAACATGTTGGGTGGTGTCGGGCCCGCCTGTGGCCCCGTGCAGATTCCCCGGCCCGTACCGGTGCAGGGTTCATAGTCGCCCTGTACCACGGACGGGCGGATACGGTAGAGCCAGGTGCGCCGGTTGGCCGCGCGGGGCGCGGTAAAGGCCGTGCTGCTGAACTGCTCCGCATAGAGACCGTGGTTGACCCGTTGCGGGCTGAAGCGACCGATGGGCAAGGCACCGGCGAGGGCCTCGGTCTCATGCTCATTGCCAAAACCGTTGAGATAGCTGAGTTCCAGGGTGTTCGGTGTCATCGGAGTATCACTCTTCAATGTTGACCTGGCCGGCAATTGCCAAAGCCTGTTCCAGGATGTGTTGGTCGCCGACCTGATTCGCCAGCAGCAGAATCAGCCGGGCATTGATGGCCGCGCTCTCGGCATCGCTGCGGTCGCGGTGGACATCCGCCAGGGCGGCGTAGAACGCATCGGCATCGGTGAAGTTGGTGTCGGTCTTAAGCTTGCTCATGCGGCCTGCTCCTCTGCCAGGTGCTGCCCCAGCGCACGGTGTGCGGCCGCAACCACGGCATCCGCCTCCAGCGTGCGCCAGCGGGCGCAGACATGCTGGTCCGGACGTATCAGGTAGGCGCTTCCCTGCTGCAGGTCATAGCGCTGCGCCAGGACGCCTTCGCTATCCACGACCTCATTGTCCTTGCTGCCCTGCTGCCCCTGGGGAAGGACCCACAAGACATCGGTCCGGGTCCCCTCCCGCTCAAGGCGGGCGAGGGAGACTTCCAGTTGTTCTCGCGCACTCGCCGGTAATGTGCCGTAAAGCATTAGCACAAAGCGATTGCCCAGTCGCTCCAGCAGCCACTCCTGCTGGCCCCCGGCACCTGTTAAGGGAGCATCCTGGCAGGTCGACCCCGGGCGCATGCGCGGGCTGAAATCTGCCTGATCAGCCGTGCTGAGCGGCGTATCGTCGTAGGTGCAGGGTGTCGACAGGCGCCCGCTGTTCACCAGGCTGCGGGCAAAGGAATAATCCCGGGCGAGGTCCAGCACAGTGTCCCGGAACAGGCGGGTGGCCGCATTTTTCGGCGTCATGAAGTCGGTGGCCCGGGTGGAGTGCAGGATGTTTTCCCGGGCTCCGTGCTGGCGTTCCATATCGTAGGTTGCGAGCAGCGATGCCGGCGCACGCCCGTGGAGAACTGCCGCCAGCTTCCAGCACAGATTTTCCACGCCCTGCAGGGCACCGTTGGCGCCGCGGGCACCGAACGGGGAAACCTGGTGCGCGGCGTCGCCCATGAACACAATCCGCTGGTGCATGAAAGAGTCCATCTTGCGGCAGCGGAACGTGTATACGCTGGCCCACTCCAGCTCCCACTTGCGCTCCTTGCCCAGCATGGCCTCGACCCGCGGCCGGATGTTCTCTATTTTCTTTTCCTCTTCCGGGTCTGCGTCCCAGCCCAGCTGGAAATCAATCCGCCAGACGTTGTCTGCCTGCTTGTGCAGCAGGGTCGACTGATCGGGATGGAAGGGTGCATCAAACCAGAACCGGCGCTCCGCCGGAAAATCCGCCTCCATGACGATGTCGGCAATGAGGAAGCGATCCTCGAACACCTGTCCCTTGCTCTCCAGGCCCAGGGATTCGCGGATCGGGCTGTTGGCGCCATCGGCAACCAGCAGGTAGTCACAGCTGAGGCGATAAGGCCCGTCGCGGGTGTCGACCACGATATCGGCCCGCTCGGCAGTGCTCTGCACCTCGGTCACCTTGTGCAGCCAGCGCAGGTCGATGCGCGGCATCTGCTGGCAGCGATCCACCATGTATTCCTCGAAGTAGTACTGCTGCAGGTTGATGAAAGCGGGGATCTTGTGGTGCTGTTCGGGCAGCAGGTCGAACTCATAGATCTGTTCTTCGCCGAAGTACACCCGGCCATGCTTCCAGATCACACCCTTGTCGATCATCGGTCGGGCGCAGCCGTAGCGATCGCAAATCTCCAGGGTGCGCTTGGCGATGCAGATGGCCCGGGAGCCCACGCTGACGGTGTTGTTGTCATCCAGCACTACTGCGTCGATGCCCTGCAGGGCGAGGTCCATGGCCGCCGCCAGGCCCGCAGGGCCGCCGCCGACGATAATCACCGGGTGGTGCACCGGTGATGATGCATCCTGGTCCGGGCTTCGGCGGTAGGGATACTCCGGGTTGGTGTAGGTGCTCGCCATGCTGCGCTTCCTCCGCGGGCTGGGCCTTGCTTATAGTTGCAAGCGAGAACAAATATAGCGGATAGGCCTGCCGCTTACAACAGGTACAGGCTACTTAAAAAGCTGTTTGTACGGCTATAAGGTTTTTCCGGTGGCCCTGATTAAAGTTGGCTATGCAACTAGTCTGTGGTATGTTGCCCCTATCATCTGACTGACAGGACGAGCATATCCATGGCCAAGAAACCGTTTGCATCCTCCGCTGATCTCGGCGAAAAAGTGGAAACCCTGGAGATACTCGCGGACGGCGTCTACGCACTGACCGCGGAAGGCGACCCCAATATCGGTGCTATTGAAGGCGAGGATTTTGTGGTTGCCTTCGAGGCGCGGGCGACACCCCGCGCCGCCAGTGACTGGCTGGCCAAGCTGCGAGAGCACACCGACAAGCCGGTCAAATACCTCATACTGTCCCACTACCATGCGGTCCGGGTGCTCGGCGCCTCCGCGTTTGAGGCAGAGTCGATCATCGCCCACGAACAGACCCGGTTCCTGATTGACGAGCGCGGCAAGCAGGACTGGGACAGTGAATTCGGGCGCATGCCGCGGCTGTTCCGGGAGCCCGAGGGTATCCCTGGCCTGACGCGCCCGGATATCGTCTTCAATGACCGCCTGGAGATTCCACTGGGCGGTGATCGCGGCGACCTGATGCTGCAGTACTGCGGGCGCGGCCACACGGCGGGTGATATCTGCGCCTGGTTGCCGAAGCACAAGATCCTGTTTGCCGGCGATCTGGTGGAGGCCGAGGCCGCCCTGTATACCGGTGACGCATTCCACTTCGACTGGTCCACGGGTACCCTGGACCAGGTCAAGGCTTTTGGCGCCGAGACCCTGATCGGTGGGCGCGGTGCGACGGCAAAAGGGCGGGCGGCGGTGGATGCAGCGATAGAGCAGACGCGCGGTTTCCTCGAGGGCATGATCACCAAGGTCGGTGAAGTGCACCGGGCCGGCGGCAGCCTGAAGGAGGCCTTTGAGGCTACCCACACTCACCTCGAACCAAAATTTGGACGCTGGCCCATTTTCGAGCACTGCCTGCCGTTTGACGTGCAGCGCCTGTGGGACGAATTTGAAGGGGTCGACTGGCCGCGGATCTGGACGGCAGAACGCGACCAGGAAGTTTGGGACCAGCTGCAGGATTGATGTGGCCCATGGAGAGCCGGCAAGTGGCCGAACCAGCGCGTCGGGAACTGCAGCTCGAGAGCTTCCTGCCCTACCTGGTCAACAATCTGGCGGACCGGATCAGTACCGGGCTGTCACGTATCTACGCCGGTGAGTATGGGCTGAGCATCCCCGAGTGGCGCGTGTTGGCCAATCTGGCTGAGCACGGCGTACTCAATGCCACGCAGATTGTCACGACCACCGGGATGGAAAAGAGCAAGGTTTCCCGGGCGGTGAAGACTCTGGCTGCCCGGGGTCTGCTGGTCCAGCGTCGCAAGGAGGAGGACAACCGGGCGCGGGACCTCGCCCTGACGGCGGCGGGTCTGGCGCTGTATGGGGACCTCGTGCCCCACGCGCTGGCCTGGGAGGGGCAGTTGCTGGACTGCCTGTCGGTAAGCGAATACCGCGATTTCATGTACCTATTGGGCAAGCTGCGGCAGCGGGCGGCAAGCATGCAACAGGAGGCACCCGCATGATGGCACTGGACCAGTCGAGTTTGCAGTTTGTCTACGATCCCCTGGTCTACCAGCAGGGTGTACCTTTCGAGGCGCTGGCGACTTTGCGTGCCCAGGGGCCGGTGCTGTGGGTGGAAGAGCATCAATTGCCCCAGTGGCCGGGTGGCAAGGGTTTCTGGCTGGTTACCCGGCACGCCGAGTGCCAGCAGGCGCTGAAAAGCGCCAAGGTCTTCTCCTCCCACCTGGGGGGCACCCAGCTGCGGGATCCGGCGACTGCGGACGATCTCGCCTACGTGCAGCAAATGATGCTGAACATGGACCCGCCGGACCACACCCGCCTGCGCCGCATGCTGATCAATGCCTTTACCTCCCGTGCGATCAGGCAGCTGGAGGACCGGATTCGTCAGCATGCCGCCGACATTGTCGACCGGGTCACCGCCGGTGCGCAGGCCGGCGAGTGCGACTTCGTCAAGGACATCGCTGCCGACATGCCGCTGTTGTGCCTGGCGGACATCTTCGGCCTGCCCAGCGAGGACCGCTACCTGATGTTTGACTGGGCGAACCGGGTGATCGGCTACCAGGATCCGGAATATGCCGGCTCCGCGCGGTTCGATGCTTCCCGCGGTACCCCGATGGCGAAGGAGGCCCTGAAACGGCGTCCGCGGCCCGATGCCCAGGGTCGCATGCCCGACCCGCGGTCCCGGCACGGCATGGACGATCTCTACTGCTATGCGCACCTGCTGGCTGAGTACAAGCGCCAACACCCGGGGGACGATGTGATGTCCATCCTGCTGGCGCAGATTGACGAGGAGGGCGGCAAGCTCACCATCGCCGAGTTCGAGAACATGTTCTGGCTGTTTGCGGTGGCCGGCAACGAGACCCTGCGCAACGCCATTCCGGGAGGCATGCTGGCGCTGCTGCAGCACCCGGCTGCGTGGCGCGAGTTACAGGACACTCCCGACCTGATGCCGGGCGCGGTGGAGGAAATGCTGCGCTGGTGGACGCCGGTGATGAACTTCCGGCGCACCGCGGCTGAGAACACCAGCCTCGGTGGCGTGGACATCCGCGCGGGCGACAAAGTGCTGCTCTCCTTCCTGTCCGCCAACCATGACGAAAGTGTATTCAGTAATCCCGCGGCTTTTGACATCCGCCGCGATCCCAACCCGCACTTGAGCTTTGGTCACGGCCCCCACTTCTGCATTGGCGCACAGCTGGCAGTGGCGCAGATGCGGGCGCTGTTTAGCGAACTCGGGCGCAGGTTCGATCGCTTCGAGCTGGCGGGAACACCGACCTTCCTGCGCTCCAACTTCCAGCGCGGGGTGAAGACACTGCCGGTGCGCTGGCGAACCAGGCCGTAGCGCAAGCCTTCGCCGGTCGCATCTATTGTTCGCGGCTGGCCTTCGCCAGGGATACGATGTAGGCCTGTATTGCCCCGGTCTCCGCCTTGTTCAGGGTATCGGCAAAGCTCGACATGCCGGCATTCTCCAGCAGGCCTCCCAGCACGATGTCCTGGAATAGCGCATGTTTTTCCAGGGTCATACGTCTCAGGTCGGGCAACATCGGTGTGCTGCCATACATGCCATGACAGCCCCCGCAGTTGTAGACGTAGAGCAATCGTCCGCGCTCCAGTGCGGCGGCATCTGTCGCCAGCTCGGGCTGGGGTGGTATCGGCCCTCGTGGCGGGACGGGGGGTGGGAGTGGCACTGGAGCCCCATCCAGTTCAAATACCAGCAACCGGCCGGCGTTATCAAAGTCGAGTAGCGCCTCGTCGCCTCCCAGGGTGTTGAAGGCAGGGCCGCCCCAGCCGGCCATGACCGCGATGTATTGCCGGCCATCAATGGCGTAGCTGATCGGGGGCGCGATCATGCCTGTGCCAATGGGCAGCTCAAGCAGGACTTCGCCGCTTTCGTCGTGCAGTGCATAGAGGTGGCCCGTGGCGGTACCGTGAAAAACCAGGCCGCCCGCGGTTGCGAGGGCTCCCCCATTCCAGATATTGGCGGTTTCCTTCTGCCATGCCAGCTTCTGTGCCACTGGATCCCAGGCCTTGAGGTAGCCGCGGGTGGGAGGAATGTCCTGGCCCTCGGCCAGTTCCTCGAGGTTGTCGACCCCAAACTCAAACCACTTGTCGCCTGCCTCGTTGTGTACCCAGCCAGCCTCGCGCGCCGGTATGTACACAAGCCCGGTGGCGGGACTGTAGGACATGGGCTGCCAGTTGTGGCCACCTGCAGCTGAGGGGAAGACATATTTGGCCTGCTCGCTGTAATCCGCAAGACCGGTGAGAACAGGGCGCCCCGAGTCGAGGTCGACATGACTGGCCCAGTTGGCAAAGACATATTTTTCGGCCGAGATCAGCTCCCCATTGGTTCGATCCAGAACATAGAAAAAGCCGTTTTTGGGTGCCTGCAGCAGCACTTTGCGCTGCCGGCCGGCAATCTCCAGGTCGGCCAGAATCATGTGCTGGGTGGCCGTGTAGTCCCAGGAGTCACCGGGCGTAGTCTGGTAGTGCCACGCCAGGCGTCCGCTGTCCGGCCGCAGGGCGAGAATTGAGGCGAGGTACAGATTGTCGCCGCCGCCGGGGCTGCGGGCGTAATGCGACCAGGGGCCGCCATTGCCGGTGCCGACGTAGAGCAAATCGAGCTCCGGGTCGTAGGCCATGGAGTCCCATGCGGTTCCGCCGCCGCCCTGCCAGTTGCTGTCGGGGGACCAGGTGGTCGCCGCCTGTTCCAGCTCCGGGTGTTCGAAGGGGCCGCTGGCGCTGCCGGGAACGGTAAAGAAGCGCCAGTCCAGTTCGCCGCTGTCGACGTTGTAGGCGCTGATATAGCCGCGGACTTCAAATTCTGCGCCGCCATTGCCGATAATCACTTTGTCTTTGACGACGCGCGGCGCACCGGTGATGGAGTAGAACTTGTCGCGATCAACCAGCGTGTCGACGCGCCAGAGCGGTTTGCCATCGGCAGCATTGAGTGCGACCAGATAGCCGTCCAGGGTGCCGACAAATACCTTGCCCTGCCACACGGCGACGCCGCGATTGACGACGTCACAGCACAGCTTCTTGCCCCACGCGCGATCTACCCCAGGGTCGTGTTCCCACAAGAGCTGGCCCGAACGCGCATCAAGTGCGCGCACTCGGGACCAGGTGCTGGTGGTGTAGATGACGCCATCGACAACAATGGGTGTGGCTTCCAGGCCGCGGCGGGAATCCATTGGCGCTTCCCAGGCCAGCCCCAGACGGGACACGTTGTCGCGGTTGATTTGGGTCAGTGGGGAATAGCGCTGTTCGTCGTAGGTGCGCCCATGAGCGAGCCAGTTGCCGGGTTCGCTGTCCGCGTTCGCGACCCGGGTCGCGTCGACCTGTGCAGGCTTTGGCGCGGAACGGCTATCCGCAACACCCTGTGGGGGCTTGCTGTCGCAGGCTGTCAGCCCCGCCAGTGCGAGTATTCCGAGCAGGCGCACAAGCCGGAAAACTGCGCCATTGCCTGCGGCCAAACCAGGTTGTGTATGCATTTTTTACATTCCCCGGCCCCGATTTTCATCGACACCTGAATACTTTTGTGATTACCTCAAGGGTGACTCAAGCTTAAAGTTTTTGCCCAACAAACACCATACAATCAGATTGGATGATATGCGGAGACCGGCAACGGTTGTGCCGGCTTGCGTTTTCGGGGGAAGTCATATGAATACCAGTTCCAACAACAGCAAGCGAATTGCCCAGGCGGTTGCACTGGCGACACTGGCCGTGACTGGCTACGGTCAGGCACAGGAGTTCAAGGGCCTGGAGGAAGTCGTGGTTACCGCATCCAAACGCGCCCAGACGCTGCAGGAAACCGGTATGTCGATTACCGCCCTCAGCGATGTGGAACTGGAGCGCATGGGAGCGACATCCTTTCTCGACTTCGCAGTGCGGGTACCCAACCTGGCGATTGCCTTTGAAGCGGACGGGCGTTTTGACTCCAACTCCCCGGCGATTCGCGGCATCTTCGGGCAGGATACCACTGGTTTTTATATCGATGACACGCTGGTCAATGCGTCGGTGCTGCCCAAGGTGCTGGATGTGGAGCGAGTAGAGGTCCTGCGCGGGCCACAGGGCTCCCTCTACGGTGCGCGCTCCATGGGTGGCACTATCCGCATGATTACCAAACAGCCGGATCTGCAGGAAGTCTATGGCAATTTCCACAGCAGTCTGTCGTCGGTCAAGGAGGGCGACCTCAATCATGTAGTGGATGGTGCAGTCAATATTCCGGTTATTCCCGATGTTTTTGCCCTGCGGTTAGCGGCCTATGCCGGCGCCAATTCCGGAATTTTCGACCGGGAATACCAGCCGACCTGGATCGAGGCGGGTTCGGGTGCGGTGCGCCAGAACCCCGGGGCCGCCTTTGCGACCCGGGAAAACGTGGATGACGAGGACTACTGGGGCGTGCAACTGGTGGGCAAGTGGATGCTCACCGAGCGACTGTCTTTCATCCCGAAATTTCTCTACCAGGAAATCGACGCGGACGGTCTGCCGCTGGCGGACATCGACCCGGAGAACACCACCGAGCTGCGCTTTTACGATGTGCCGGAGAACGGTTCCGATGAGTGGTACATTGCCAGCGGCACTATCAACTGGGAGCTGGACGCGGGTACCATCGTGTCAACAACCTCACTGTTTGACCGTACCACGGATGAAAATGAGGAACAGGGCTCCTTCATTCACTGGCTGTTCAACAACGTGATAGAGATTCCCATCGACCCGCTGTTCGGGCAGATCAACACCCAATCCGAATACGAGTTTGTTGCGCATGAAACCCGTTTTACCAGCGAGTTTGATGGTCCCTGGCAGTTCTCCGGCGGTGTGTTCTATCAGGATACCGAGTACCGGCGCATTTATCCGCCAGCGCTGATTCCGGGGATCAATACTGCCGTCAATGATTTTGTCGGTGCCCCGATTGATATTGTCCCGGGCGACCTGATTTTCGAGACACTGGAAGTGTTTGAAACGCGGGAGTGGGCGGTATTCGGTGAGTTGACTTACAGTGTCAACGATCGGCTGTCAGTCACGGCGGGCGGTCGCTATTACGATACTGCAACGGAATTCATTGCCACTTCCGACGGCTTTGCCAACGATGGCTTCAGTCAGGAAAGCGGCGAGCAGGATGAATCCGGCTTCAATCCCAAGTTGTTGGTGGAATATGACATCAACGACAACGTGAATATGTACGCCAGCGGTGCGAAAGGTTTCCGGATCGGGGGCGTCAACGGTAATTTGCCATTGGGCCTCTGCGGCGATGAGTTGGCGGACCTGAATATCAATCCCTCTGAGACACCGACCTTCGACTCCGACGAACTGTGGAGCTATGAGCTTGGCTTCAAGTCAACATTTGCCGACAACCGCATTTCGGTGAACGCCGCTGCCTACTTCATCGACTGGACCGATATCCAGCAGCTCAATCGCCTGGCATGTGGCTTCCAGTTCACCGCCAATGCCGGTGAAGCGGAGAGTCAGGGTTTTGAGGTAGAGGTCAGTGCGGCACCGATAGAGGGGCTGACGTTGAGTCTGGGTGTGGGTTACACCGATGCCGAGATTACGGATGACGGCGGTGTGCCGGGCGTCCGGGTTGGCGACAAGATCCAGGGTATTCCCGAATGGACGGCGACAGCGTCCGCACAGTACATATTTGCCGTAGGTGGCGGTTGGGACGGACTGGTGCGGGCCGACGGCAACTATTACGGCGAAAGTTTCAGTGCCAACAATGCCACCTCCCTGGCGGACGCACGGGTGCGGGACTCCTGGGAGCAGTTGAACCTGCGCGCAGGGGTGATGAATGACAACTGGGAGGTGACGTTGTTTGCGAACAATGTCAACGACGAGCGGGCCAACCTGGCGGACAATCGCTCAATTGCTGCGGAAACCCCCGGGCGGCAGCGGCTGGTGACTACCCGCCCGCGCACTTTTGGCCTGGAAGCCCGCTACCGGTTCTAGCCGCTGGCAACAAAGCCTGTGGGCGCGGAAGGAGTAGCTCCGTCGGCGCCTACAGGTAAATGATCATTGACTGCTGCGGGGCCTCCGGGTTGATCAGGTCCACCCGCTTGTGGCGTATGCGGAAGTCGTCACCCGCGCTCACCAGGTGGTGTTCGCAGGTTCCCGCGAAACAGCGCTGCTCCTCCCGATACCACATGATCACGTGAAAGTTGCAGGTCACCACCAGGTCTCCCGCGTCGTTGTTGCCGCGCAGCTGGATATTGCCCAGCAGGTGTGAGCTGCGCACCGGCCAGTCCTTGGACGCGGCTCGGGGATGGACGAAGTTGCGCCGACGGATTTCCATCATGACCCGGTCATCATAGATGTGGGAAATGTGGTTGAGCGGGTCGGTCTGCCCCTCGCTGGCGGGCAGCCAGTAGGTACCGTCCTCGGTAAACAGCTCCATCCAGCGGTCCAGGTCGGGTCGGTCCAGCAGGGAAGCTTCGTGGTAGAGAAACTGTTCGATGGTCTTGATATCTGCGTTGCTCACTGGAATGCCTCCCCGGTCATGTACTCGCGCCAGGCCTTGTACTGGGTGCGCATGTCGAGGTCACTGGTGCCACCACCGACAACGCGGTCCTCCAGTTCCTGGTCGCGGCCGTACTGGCGATGAAATTCGACCCATTCGCTGGCACTGGACTGCAAGCCCTCCTGCGCCCGCCGATAGACCTCCAGGTCATCGGGGCCCACCATGCCGGCGGAGGAATTGATCAGCCGGGAGTAGAGCAGGGTGCGCTGCAGCATCTCGTCTGGCGCGCCCTTGAGGCGGAAAGACCAGGTTTCTACCACGAAGCGGTCCACCGCAATGGGGCGGACGACGCGGATGTTCTGTACCGCGCTTTTGATCGTCAGGGAGGGGTAATAGAGGGTGTTGTGGGTATTGAAAGAGTAGATTTCACGGGTACGCTCCTCGCCGTAGGCCTTGACCATGGCCGCGTGATAGGCGGGTAGGACGGTATAGTCAGCGTGAATACTGGTCTTGCCGCCGTCGTAGTGGTGACCGTAGCGGAACCCGGTGATACCCGAGTCCTCGAATTTTTCATAGGAGGCCCCAAAGGGTGGAATGATTTCCGCTTCGCTGCGCTGCTTGCCTGCTGACTCTGGCAGGGTGGCGATGTAATCCTCTGCCGCCTGCACCACGGACTGGTGCACGACCATCGGATGCATGGTGTCGTTCAGGTTTTCCAGAATGAACTTCCAGTTGCACTGGTGTTCGTAGCGCAGCACGCCGCCAGCCACTTCCACTTCGCCTTCCGGGGCGCGGTCGCAGAGGTTGTCCAGGCAGTCGACGGCGCCGCCGAGCCAGGTCTTGAGGTCCGGTGCGGCGCTGGACAGGGTGGCGAAGACGAAGCCCCGGTAGCTTTCGGCCTGGGCCACGGACTGCATGCTGTAGCAGGGGTCGCTGCTGTCGAACCCCGTTCCGTCGTAACCACCTTCGTTGGGTACTTTCAGCAGGCTGCCGTCGTGACGGAAGGACCAGCCGTGATAGGGGCAGCGGAAGGCGCCACGCACGTTGCCCTGGCGGCTCTCCACCAGTTTGGCGCCCTTGTGGCCGCAGCGATTGTGCAGCACGTGGACGCTGCCGCCCTTGTCGCGCACCATGACCACCGGGATCTTGTGGGTGATGTTGGTGGTGAAAAAGTCCCCGGGGTTGGGCACCTGGGATTCGTGGCCGATGAAAATCCAGGCCTGGCCCCAGATGCGCTGCATCTCCAGCTCAAAGACCTCCGGGTCCAGGTACAGGCGCTTGTGCAGCCGGGTCGGCTGCACCAGACCGGCGATTTCTTCGCTGCTGATTATTGTTGTCATGATATGCCTCCGTTTACAGGGACAGTGAACCCAGGCTGGCGCCACCGCAGACCATCAGGGTCTGTCCGGTGACAAAACCGTTGTCCGGATCATTGAAGAAGCTGACGGCCCGGGCGACATCTGCCGGCAGACCCAGCCGCCGCACCGGGATGCTGCGGGCCATGCTGTCCAGTTTCGGGCTGTCCTCGGGGACAACTTCGTGGAACATCTCGGTGGCGCTGATGGGGCCCGGCGCCACGGTATTGACGGTGATGCCGTACTCCCCCAGCTCCAGGGCCCAGGTGCGCGCCATGCCCATCATTCCGGATTTGGTGGCGGAATAGCTGGTGCGGGTCTGCAAGCCGAGGGCTGCGCGCGAGGTAATCAGTATGATGCGGCCGAACTGGCGGGCCTGCATGCCCGGCAGGAAGGCCTGGCTCAGGGTGATGGCCGCGCCGATATGCACCTGGGACAGGTAGTCGTAGTCAGCCAGTTTCACATCCGGCAACAGGTCCGGGCGGATCAGGCCGGCGTTGTGCACGAAGCTGGTGACGTCGTGATCTGCCGCGACCTGCCGGGCGATCTCTGCGGTGGCATCGCGATCGCTGAGATCCAGTTCGATGTTGCGCAGACCGGCGTGGTCAAGCGCCAGTGGGCGGCGGGCCAGGTTGACCACTTCCAGACCGGCGTCGAGAAAGGCCTGGCAGATGGAGGCGCCGATGCCGGTACTGCCGCCGGTGACGACGATGGTTTTGTGCGCTGACTGCATATCAGATGCCCTCCGGTTTGATAGCGGGTTCGAGCAGGCCAAGCGATGCGGTGATGGCGTGGCGCTGGCTCCGGCTGTCGACGGGGATGTCCGCGGCTACCGCGATCATGACCGCATTCAGTGAACAGTCGGTGTGGGTGAATACCTGTACTGCAGTACCCGCCGGAAGCGCCGGGTCGCCAAAGGTCTCCGTTGCCAGATGGGCAAAGACGATGACGCCGCAGTCCAGGCGGACGCTGGCCACCGGCCAGGGTTTTTCCACCAGCCGCCGCTTGAAATATTCCCACAGGCTGTGGTGCAGTTCGATGCTGCTCACCAGGCGGCCGCTGCCGGAGGTGGAGCGCCACACCAGGGCGTCGCCGAGGCACTGCCGGCACAACTCCCGCGGGGGATATTGCACGGTCCCGCAGTCCCTGCAGTGCTGCAGGGCCAGCGCCACTGGCAGGTTGGCAGCATTGAATGCGCTCCCCAGGGCGGTGCGCTGCTTCGGCGGGCGCGCCAGTTTGCGCAGGGAGGGCCGGTTCTGCTTCAACCGGCTGCGCATGGTCGGCGTAGTGCTCATCGCTCACTCCTTGCCAGAATGGCGGCGGCGGAACACAGCCCGCGGTCGTAGTTGATCATGCCGAAGCCGCTGACCATGGCGTGGCGAGCCTGCTCGACCTGGTTATTGCCGGCACTGCCGGTCAACTGGCGCATGCTCTCGACCACGCCGAGGTAGCCTGCCGCGGCGCCCGCCTGGCCAACCGAGAGCTGGCCGCCGGAGGTATTGTGCGGCAGCTTGCGCGCCTGCGGGCCACTGCCATCAAAGCGCAGATCGGTGTCCCGCACCCAGCCCGGCGCGTCGCCCTTGGCGCAGAAGCCGAGGTCTTCCATCTGCAACATGCTGATGACCGGGTAGTCATCGTAGGTCTGTAGCATGTCGACTTCCCCCGGACCCAATCCGGCCCGGTTCCAGAGTCGGTCAGCGTACTCTGTCCAGCCGCCGCGCAGCTGGATGTCGTCGTCCCGATGGGCGTTGTGCAATTCATCCGCGGCCAGAATCCTGCACCAGTCCAGTCCCAGCGATCTGGCCCGCTGCTCGGACATCACCAGGAAGCCTTCGCCGCCGGCACAGGGCATCACACAGTCCAGCAGGTGCAGGGGAGAGGCGATGGGGCGCGCCGCCATATATTGTTCAAGTGACAGCGTTTTATGGTTCAGCAGTGCACCAGGGTAGTGGTTGGCGTTGTAGCGCTGGGCTACCGAGATGGCGCCGAAATCCTCCCGGCGCGCATCGAACTCGTCCATATAGCGCTGGGTGATCATGGCGAAAGCCGCGTTGGGACCGCCGCCGCCGTAGGGAAAGGACGAGTCGATAGTGAAATTGCTGAAATTGGCGGCGATGGACTCGAAGGCCCGGTGGGTGGCACCGTCTCCGCCGATACAGGCAATAATGTCGGCATCGCCGGCCTGGATGGCGCGTGCGGCGCGGCGCAGGGCGAGAATGCCGGAAGCACCGCCGTAGGGTAGTTGCTCGATCCAGCGCGGACTCAGCTGGAAGTGCTGGGTCAGGGTGATGGCGGAATCGGCACCCAGGGAAAAGCTGGAGATTGCCAGGCCGTCGATGTCATCGGGGCCGAGCCCCGACCCTGCCAGCAGCTGGCGCAGGGTGCTGCCAATAAACCAGGCTGCCCCGTGCGGGCTCTGTTTCGCGTAGCCAAAACTGACCGGTGTGGTGAGTGCAATGCCGGCGTAGTCTTTCATGGTGCCGCCTGGCGCTTCTTCAGTGCGCGGGTGTCGATACAGTCGCCGGCGGCGACCCGCTCACGCACCAGGGTCTTGATCTCGCCCCGGCGCGGTTTGTTGGAGGCGGTCACCGGCAGGTCGTCGCAGAACAGCAGGTATCCGGGTGCCTTGTAGTAGGCCAGCTGCTGCAGGCAGTGGCGAACAATATCCGCTGCGAGTGACTCCTCGTCTGAGGCCTGCCCGGTGACGACCACTGCGGCTGCGACCTCGTCACCGCGCAAATCATCGGGCACCGCGGTTGCCACAACCTGCTGGATCGACGGGTGCGATAGCAGGGCCGCTTCGACTTCCAGCGCCGAGATGTTTTCCCCGGAGCGCCGGATGACGTTCTTGCGCCGGTCGACGAAATGCAGGCTGCCGTCGGGGCCCTCGCGCACCACATCGCCGGTATTGAGCCAGCCGTCCTGCCAGATTTCAGCGGTGGCCTCGGGGTTTTTCAGGTAACCGGCAAAGAAGCCCCGGCGCGGATCCGGGCCCGCGGCCCGCACCCGCAACTCGCCCGGTTCGCCGGTGCCAACCGGGTGCTTGTTTTCGTCCACCAGCTGGTAGTCCAGGCTGTCCGGTGCGCGGCCAAAACAGCAGCTGCCGACGTGGCGCGGCTCATGGTTGGCAATAATGCTGCCGCCGACGCCGGATTCGGTCATCGCCCAGGCCTCCAGCAGGGGGAAGCCGAAGCGCTGTTCGAAGAGCGCATGGTGGCGTGGATTGACGCCGGCGCCAAACCCGAAGCGAATACGGCCCTGGCAGTCATCATCGGGACCGGGTGGCAGTTCCAGCAAAATGGCTGGCAGCACCCCGAGGTAGTGCAGGATAGTGGCGCGGCTGTCGCGCACGGTCTGCCACCACTCCCGGGGATGAAAGCGATCCAGCTGAACGATACAGCCCGCGCTCATTATCATCGCCATGCTGGACACTGCCATCGCGTTCATGTGGGTGAGGGGCAGCGGGGTCAGCAGGCGCTCCTCGCCCTGGCGCAGGGATACCAGTCCGTCGAGGGCGTTGTACCACTCGCCGGCATAGATGAAATAGCTGTTGTTGAGAATGCAGGCCTTGGGCTTGCCGGTACTGCCGGAGGTATACAGCAGGGCGCACTCGGGATCAGCGGGCGCCTCGCCGGCGTCGGCGGCGGCCCTGGCTGCGGGAAGCGACTCGGGTCGATTGCAGTCGACAACGGGGACCGGCGTCGCAAGGCCAGCGCCGAGTTTTTCCAGGCGCGGCAGCAGATCCGGCAGGGCCACCAGCAGGCAGGCTTCGCCGTGGCTGAGGAAGTAGCCGATCTCATCGTCCTGCATCTCCCTGCTCACCGGAATGACGCTGCAGCCAAGGCTGTTGAGTGCCAACCAGTGGAGGAAGAAGTCGGCCCGGTTGTCGAGCATCACTGCCACCCGCAACGGGAAACCGTAACCGGCATCACGGTAGCAAGCCGCGAGGCGGTCTATTGCCTCCAGCGCCTGCCGGTAGCTGAGATCCACGGGACCATCGGCGTAAGCTCTGGAGGCCTGCGGCGGGATATGCAGGAAAGGTCTCTCACCAGCCCTGGCGGTGGTTGCGGCAAAAATCTGATAGACGCTGTTCACAGGCTGCTCCTGTTCCCGAGTCATTTGACCGCGGTCACCTCGATCTCCACCATTGCCTCGTCCTCTATCAAGGCTGAGACCTCGACCACGCTCATGGCCGGGAAATTCTTGCCAATCACTTCGCGGTATACCGGGCCGAGTTCGGCGAGACGGCTCACATAGGCCTGCTTGTCGGTGATGAACCAGGTCATGCGGGTGATGTGCTCCGGGCCAGCGCCCGCTGACTGAAGTACAGCGCAGACGTTCTGCAGGGTCTGCTTCACCTGGGCGATAAAGTCACGGGTTTCGAAAACGCACTGGGCGTTCCAGCCGATCTGGCCCCCTACATAGATTGTTTCTGTTCCCTTGGCGAGTATACCGTTGGCGTATCCGCTGGGTCTTGGCCAGCCCTCGGGCAGTAGGGTGGTGTGCATGGCAGGTGCTCCGTATTTTATTCCACGTTGCGCTGGATTATATTTTAAGCCTAAAATATAATCCAGCGCCATGGGCAAGAATCTTTGCCGCTGGTGCACAACCACTGTCGAAACAGGGAGAAGACGTATGACTGCAGACCTGCTCAGGGATTTCGCTTCAGCATTGCTTACCGGGGGCGTAAAGATCGTGGACCTGACCGCGACACTGTCACCTGAAACCCCGACACTGCCGCTACCCACCGAATTTGGCTGGGGCGAGTCCTGGCCTTTCAGCATGGAAACCATCTCCCGCTACGATGAGAAGGGGCCCGCCTGGTACTGGAACAACCTGCGCTGCGGGGAGCATACCGGTACCCACTTTGACGCGCCGATCCACTGGGTTACCGGGAAAGATCACGAGAATCACGCTACCGACACCCTGCCTCCCGAGCGCTTTGTCGCCCCGGCGGTGGTTATCGACGCGGTTGCCGAGGCGGAAGCGAATCCCGATTTCCTGATGACCGTCGACTTCATCCGCGAGTGGGAGGGACGTCACGGCGAAATCCCCGCCGGCGCCTGGGTACTCTATCGGACGGACTGGTCGAAAAAGGTGGGAACCGAAGGCTACCTGAACCAGCACGGCGACGGCTGCCACACGCCCGGCTGGGATCCCGCGACCGTGGCGTTTCTGGCGGAAGAACGCGATGTCATCGGCGTTGGAGTGGAGACGGTCGGCACCGACTGCGGCCAGGCCTCGGCCCAGGAGCCCATGTTTCCCTGCCACAATCTGATGCACGGGGCCAACAAGTGTGGCCTGGCCAGTCTCTGCAATCTGGACCAGCTGCCGGCTACAGGGGCAATCCTGATCGCCGCGCCACTGAAGATCCGCGAGGGTTCGGGCAGTCCGGTACGGGTGCTGGCTCTGGTTCCCGGGAACTGATAGCAGATGGCCGAGCGTTCGTTTGCCCAGGAAGTCCTCAAGCTGCGTGCCGGGGACGGCGATGTGTTCCGTGGGGAGGGCATACTCGCCATCACCAAGGCATTGCTGCAGTCCGGTGTGTCCTATGTCGGCGGCTATCAGGGCTCACCGATTTCCCACCTGATGGATGTGCTCAACGATGCCCGCGAGATCCTCGGGGAGCTCGGTGTGCACTTCGAGGCCAACGGCAGCGAGGCCACTGCTGCGGCCATGCTCAGTGCGTCGGTCAATTATCCGCTGCGCGGTGCGGTCACCTGGAAGTCCACGGTGGGCACCAACGTCGCCTCCGACGCCCTGTCCAACCTTGCCTCCTCGGGCGTCACCGGCGGCGCCATGGTGATCGTCGGCGAGGACTACGGTGAAGGCTCCAGCATCATGCAGGAGCGCACCTACGCTTTTGCCATGAAAGCGCAGATGTGGCTGCTGGACCCGCGGCCGAACCTGCCCAGCATTGTCGACATGGTGGAGCAGGGCTTTGGCCTGTCGGAGGCCAGCAACACGCCGATCTTCTACATGATGCGCATTCGCGGTTGCCACGTGACCGGGGAGTTCGTCGCCCGCGACAATGTCGCGCCCGGGTTCAGCAACCGCAACCCGGTACAGCCCCACCGGGAACCGGAAAAAATCATCCTGCCACCACATGTCTACGCCCAGGAGCGGGAGAAAATCAGCCAGCGCCTGCCCGCTGCGCTGGCCTATATCCAGCAGCACAAGCTCAATGAAGTGTTTCCCGGCCGGCACGACAAAGTCGGGATCATTGTCCAGGGCGGGGTCTACAACACGGTCGTCCGCGCCCTGCAGCGCCAGGGCCTCGCGGACCCGTTTGGCAACACCGAGATTCCGCTCTATGTGATGAATGTCGCCTATCCCCTGGTGCCGGATGAACTGGTCGAGTTCTGCCGCGACCGCGAACAGGTGCTGGTACTGGAGGAAGGGCAGCCGGAGTATGTGGAGCAGGGCATCCACACCGTGTTGCGGCGTGCAAACGTGGACACGCGGGTACGTGGCAAGGACATCATGCCCATGGCGGGTGAGTACACGGGCCAGGTCACTCTGGAGGGGATTACCCGTTTCCTTGAGCAGGCGGCGCCGGATATCACCCTGGCCCTGTCGGCAACCGCGGTGGAAGCGCTGCGCAATCCGCTGACGGAGGACGACCAGCAGGCGCTGCTGGCCAATGTGCCGCCGCGGCCCTCCGGACTGTGCACCGGCTGTCCCGAGCGGCCCCTGTTTTCCGCCATCAAGCAGGTGCAGAAAGAGCTTGGACCGTTCCACATCAGTTCTGATATCGGTTGCCACTCCTTTGCCACCCTGGCGCCCTTCAACCTGGGCAATACCATCATGGGCTATGGCCTGTCGCTGGCGAGTTCCTCGGGCATTCGCCACAGCCTGCCGCACAAGTCCATCAGCATCATGGGTGACGGCGGGTTCTGGCACAACGGCCTGACCAGCGGGGTCACCAGCGCAGTCTTCAACAAGCACGATGGGGTGCTGGTGATTGTCGACAACGGCTACTCCGCGGCTACCGGTGGCCAGGATATCCCGTCGATGGTGGAGCCAAACCAGATCATCGCCACCACCCTGGATGCCGCCTCCGCCAGCCGCACGGATGCCCAGTCCATCGAGGCGGCCTGCCGCGGCGCAGGGGTGAGCTGGCTGCGCACGGTCAGCACCTACAGCATTGACGCCATGATGGACACCCTGCGCGAAGCGCTGACCACCGGCGAGCCGGGCTTGAAGGTGATCGTGGCGGAAGGCGAGTGCATGCTGAACCGGCAGCGGCGGATCAAGCCGCTGATGAAGCAGGCTATCAGTGGTGGCAAGCGGACAGTGCGCGCACGTTTCATGGTCGACAGCGACACCTGTACCGGCGACCATGCCTGCATCCGCATTTCCGGTTGTCCTTCGCTGACCATAAAGCCCAATCCCGACCCCCTGCGCCGGGACCCCGTGTCCTACGTCGACAACAGCTGCGTTGGCTGCGGCGTTTGCGGCAGCAACGCCCACGCCGCAATCCTCTGTCCGTCATTTTCCCGGGTCGACCTCATCTACAACCCCGGTCGGGTCGACCGCTTCGCGGCCAGGGTGCGCGGCGCCGTCATCGGCTGGCTGCAGGCCCGCACCGCCCGCCGGCAACAGGAGACAGCGCTGTGACCAACGCGTCCGGAACCATCAACATGATCCTCGCGGCGCTTGGAGGTGAAGGGGGCGGGGTGTTGACCAACTGGGTCATCGACGTCGCCGACCGCGAGGGCTGGCTCTGCCAGTCCACCTCTCTGGCGGGCGTCGCCCAGCGTACCGGCGCCACGATCTACTATCTCGAGCTGTTTCCGCGGGATCGCCTGCAGGGTGATACCCTGCCGGTGATGTCGCTGTTTCCCGCCCAGGGCGACATCGACATTGCCATCGCCTCGGAGATCGCCGAGGCCGGGCGCATGGTGCAGCGCGGTTTCGTCACGCCCGAACGCACCACCCTGATTGCCTCGGACCACCGGGTCTACGGGATCACCGAAAAGGAGCATCTGGCCGACGGTATCGTCGATGCAACAGTGCTGCAGAGCGTGGCCAGCCAGTACGCCCGGAACTATATCCACTACGACATGCTGGCGCTGGCCAATGAACACGGCACGGTGATCTCGTCGGTGCTGCTCGGGGCCCTGGCCGGCGCCGGTGTGCTGCCTTTTGCCAAGGACAGTTATCGCGCGGTCATCAGCGCCACCGGCAAGGCGGTGGCGAGCAATCTGGCCGCCTTCGAAGCCGGCTATGAACGGGCCAGCGCAAGGGGCGTGGAGCAGTTCCAGCCGCCCGCGCCGGCACTCGAGCCTGTCGGGTTCCAGCTGCCCACTGCGACCACCAGCGAGGGGCAGGCCCTGCTGCAGCGCCTGCAGGCGTTTCCCGAAGACTGTCACGAGATACTGTATCTGGGTTTGCAGAAGCTGGTGGATTACCAGGACTACCCCTACGCCCACCAGTACCTGGAAGAGCTTGAAGCCCTGCTCGCACTCGATCCCGGCAGCGCTGAACACCACGCCCTGGTCAAGGAATGTGGCCGCTACCTGGCGCTGTGGATGTGCTACGAGGACATTCCACGGGTGGCCCAGCTCAAGACCCGGCCCGACCGCGTGGCGAAAATCAGGACCGAGGTCCAGGCAGAGCCGGGGCAGCTGTTCGCGGTAACCGAGTTTTTCCGCCCCCGGGTCGAGGAAATGTGTGCGCTGTTGCCCGCTGCCCTGGGGCGCCGGGTGCAGGCATCCCCAAGCTGCCGGCGGTTTCTTGGCTGGTTTACCGGCGGCAAGCGCCTGCGCACCAACACCATTAGCGTCTTTCTGCTGTTGCGTGGCCTGGCGGGTTTGCGCCGCTGGCGCCGGTCGACGCTGGGCTACAGCCATGAGCATGCACTGATCCAGAGCTGGCTGCAGGCGGTGCGAGCTGCCGCGGGCAGCGATCGGGCCCTGGCGCTGGAGCTGGTGGAGTGCGGGCGGCTGGTCAAGGGCTACGGCGACACCCGGGCGCGGACCACCGCGCAAATGCAGGCTATCCTCGCTCGCGCTGTCGCTGGCAATGTCTCCGCCAGCGATATTGCGGCCCTGCGCGAAGCCGCGCTGGGGGATGATGAGGGGCGGGCCTTCGCCCAGGCCATGGCGGCCTAGCGCTTACTTGAGCTTGTCAGGGTTGCGCTCTGCGAGGATATCGATCGTAAAGCGCATCACCCGCTCGTTGTACTGGTTGAACGCTTCGTTGCGGCTCTTGATGATACCCCAGCGATCGCGAATCACGCGGTCCGGCTTCTCGATCACCTCGTAGGTGAAGGTGATGGTGTGCCCCGGCCGCACCGGCAGGAACCATTCCAGGTCCTGCAGGCCCATGCCGGCACCGTTGCGCCGTCCGTCCTGGACGCCGCGGGCAAAGTTTTCCATATAGCCGACCATCATCTTCATCCACATGGCCGTCAGCTGCCAGCCAGAGGCCACCAGCCCGCGATAGGGTGTTTCCAGCGCGGCCTCCGGATCAGTGTGGTAGGCCTCGGGACTGTATTTGCGCCCGAACTCGATGATTTCCAGTTCGCTGAAGGTGTGCGAACCAAAAACGTGAAATTCACCGAGGGGAATATCCTCGAACCAGCGGCTGCGAATATAGGGCCTAGCCTGCATGGGCAGTTTCCTCGATGGCAACCAGCAGGCGGGCGCTGAGCTCGATGACGGCTTTGCTGTGCTGGTTGAAAACGACCACATCCAGATCCAGGCTGCCGCTGCCGCTCAGGCGCGATGTTTCCTCGCGGCCGGTGACCGTGACCCGGGCAGACAGTGTATCGTCGGCGAAAACCGGCATTTTCCAGCGCATCACCGGCACGGCGGATATGCCTGCTATCGGTAGTGCCTGCCGGTGCAGGGAGTCTGTGAGCAGCCGCATCATCAACGCCGCCACCTGCCAGCCGCTGGCGCACAGGCCGCCGAAAATCGAGTCGGCCGCGGCATCGCTGTCCAGGTGGTAGGGCTGGGGGTCAAACTCGGCGGCAAATTCCAGGATATCCTGCTTGCTGATGCTCAGCTGCCCGGTTTCGAACTGCTCACCGGGCTGGATGTCCTGCCAGTATCGGGTCATGTCGGCGGCTTCCTCTGCGACTCGGGGATGGGTCCCGCGAGGTCGCGGCGCAGGAACCAGCGGCGCTACCTTAAACCATCCCTGTGCCGGCCGTCCATTATCCGCTTACTGGCAGCTCAGGAACCCATGAACGCCGCCAGTGCCTGGCGCGCGATGATGGTCTGTTGCACTTCGGAGGCGCCCTCGTAGATCCGCAGGGCGCGTATGTCCCGGTACAGCGACTCGACGATGTTGCCCCGCGTGACGCCCTTGCCACCGTGCAGCTGTACCGCTGCGTCGATCACCAGCTGGGCGGACTCGGTAGCGTGCAGCTTGGCCATGGCGGCTTCCCGGGTCACCCGGTCGGCCACGCAGTCCTTGGTCCAGGCCGAGCGGTAGACCAGCAGGGCGCTGCTGTCGATGGCTAGCGCCATGTCCGACAGCTTGCCCTGTACCAGTTGCAGCTCGCTCAGGGTGCCGCCAAACAGTTTGCGGCTGGTGACATGGGCCAGGGTCTCATCCAGGGCCCGGCGAGCCATGCCCAGGGCCGCGGCAGCCACCGTGGAGCGGAATACATCCAGGGTTGCCATGGCGATGCCGAAGCCGCGGCCCGGGTCGCCTATCCTGTTTTCCGCGGGCACCCGGCAGTCGCTGAAGCGCAGGGTGGCGAGAGGGTGTGGGGCGACCAGGTCGATCCGCTCGACCACCTCGAATCCGGGCGTGTCCGCGGGTACCACGAAACAGCTGATGCCCCGGGCCCCGGGGGCCTCCCCGGTGCGGGCAAAGACCGTATAGAAATCGGCTATGCCTCCGTTGGAGATCCAGGTTTTCTCGCCGTTCAGGACGTAACTGTCGCCGTCCTCACGGGCGCTGCAGCTCATGGCCGCGACATCGGAGCCTGCCTCCGCCTCGGACAGGGCGAAGGCGGCCAGCGCCTGGCCAGCCGCCACCGGTTGCAGGAATCGCTGTTGCTGGTCCGGGGTGCCGAACAGGGATATGGGGCCGCTGCCCAGGCCCTGCATGGCGAAAGCGAAATCCGCCAGCGCGTGATGGCGGCCGAGGGTCTCGCGGATCAGGCAGAGGCTGCGAACATCGAGTTTCTCCAGGTTGCCGCCGCCGCTGGCAGGCACTGCGAAGCGGGTGAAACCCGCTTCGCCCAGGCCGCGCACCAGACCGATGCAGGTCCCGTCGAGATCCTCGTGCTCTCGCGCTACCAGCGCCGGAACGTGAGCGCTGGCCCAGGCGTCAATCTCTGCTGCCAGCGCGCGGTGCGCGGGCTCCAGGAAAGGCCACTGCAGATAGCTGCTGTCACTCATGCGGAACCTCCTCAGTTGCCCTCGAACACCGGGCTCTTTTTCTCTACAAAGGCGTTGTAGGCGCGAACGAAGTCGCCGGTCTGCATGCACAGGGCCTGGGCCTGGGCTTCCGCCTCAATGGCCTGGTCCACGGACATGTTCCACTCCTGCTGCAGCTGGGTCTTGGTAATGCCGTTGGCGAAGGTCGGCCCGCGGGTAATGGCCTGGGCCATGGTCATGGCGGCGGCGTACGGGTCGTCGCTGACGCTGTTGAAAAAGCCCCAGCGCTCGCCCTCGTCCGCTTTCAGTGAGCGCCCGGAGTAGAGCAGTTCACTGGCCCGGCCCTGGCCGATGATGCGCGGCAGGATAGCGCAGGCGCCCATGTCGCAGCCCGCGAGGCCGACGCGGTTGAACAGAAAGGCAACCTTGGCGTCGGGAGCCGCATAGCGCAGGTCGCTGCTCATGGCGATGATGGCGCCGGCCCCGGCGCAGATGCCATCGATGGCGCTGAGTACCGGCTGCCGGCAGGCCCGCATCGCCTTGACCAGGTCCCCGGTCATGCGGGTAAAGGCCAGCAACTGTTGCATGTTCATCTTTGTCAGCGGGCCAATAATCTCGTGGACATCGCCGCCGGAGCAGAAATTGCCGCCGGCGCCGCGAATGACCACCGCGTGGATGTCCTCGGCGTAGACCAGGGCCCGGAACAGGTCGCGCAGTTCGGCGTAGGAGTCGAAGGTCAGCGGGTTCTTGCGCTCCGGCCGGTTGAGGGTAATGGTGGCGACGCCGTCGGCGGCCTGCCACAGGAAATGGGTGGCCTGGTAGTCAGCGAGTTGCGAAGTCTGCATGTCGGTTCCTGTCTGGTTATTGGGTCTGTGGCTTCAGCCGGTTTCGCCACCGCTGATGGACAGCGCCTGGCCGGTAATTGAACGCGCCGAGTCGGTACACAGCCAGAGTGCCGTAGCGGCGACTTCCCCGGGTTCGATCAGGCGGCCCTGGGGGTTGGTGTCGGTAAAGGTCCGCAGCGCCTCGGCTTCGGTGCGACCGGTCTTCTCGACTATCCCGGCGATGGCAGTGCGAATGATGTCGGTATCGGTGTACCCGGGGCAAATGGCATTTACAGTTACCCCGGACTTCGCCAGTTCCAGCGCCAGGGCCCGGGTCAGCCCGAGCACGCCGTGTTTGGCGGCGCAGTAGGCGCTGACGTAGGCGTAGCCTTTCAGCGAGGCGGTGCTGGCGATGTTGATGATACGCCCCCAGCCCCGGCTGCGCATGTCCCCGACCACCTGGGCGCAGCAGTGGTAGACCGCATTCAGGTTGACGTCCATGACCTGCTGCCATTGCCCGGCAGGCATTTTATGAAAGGGGCTGGTGGGGGCGGCGCCGGCGCAGTTGACCAGGATGTCGATGGGCCCGAGGGCCTCGCTGGCGCCGGCAAATGCCGCGCTGACCTGCTCCGGATCGGTGACGTCACAGCTGGCGCAGTGGTGCCCTCCGGTGTGCTCCGCCACCGTTGCCTGCAGGGCTTCCAGGCGCCGGCCGAGGAGGCTGACGTGAAAGCCCTGGTCCAGCAGGCTGCGGGCAATGGCGGCGCCGATGCCGCTGCCCGCGCCCGTTACCAGTGCGTGTTTCACAGAGGCGCGCCCGCTTCCCGGGCCCGCTCCAGATTGAGATGCAGCTGGCGGTAGCCGAGGAAGTACTGGTGGGGTTCAGAGACGCCGGTGCCCCGGAAGCCCATTTCCGCCGCAGCGCGCAGGGTCCAGTTGGGGTCTGCCAGGTGTGGCCGGGCGAGGCAGACCAGGTCGGCACGGCCGGCGGCAATAATGCTGTTGACATGGTCGAGCTCGTAGATATTGCCCACGGCCATGGTGGCCATGCCACCTTCGTTGCGGATACGGTCGGAAAGCGGCGTCTGGAACATGCGTCCGGGCAGGGGTTTCGCGGCGTGGGAGACCTGGCCGCTGGACACGTCGATAATGTCTGCGCCGGCATCGCGGAAGGCCCGGGCAATGGCCACGGCATCGTCGTCAGTGTTGCCGTCTTCGCCCATCCAGTCGTGGGCGGAGATACGTACGGACATGGGCCGGTCGGCGGGCCACACCTCGCGCATGGCGCGGAACACCTCCAGCGGATAGCGCAGGCGGTTTTCCAGGCTGCCCCCGTACTCGTCGGTGCGCTTGTTCTGGACCGGTGTAATGAACGCCGAGATCAGGTAGCCGTGGGCGGCGTGCAGTTCCAGCATGTCGAATCCGGCGCGGGCGGCGCGCTGGGTGGACTCGACAAACTGGTCCCTGACCATATCCATTTGCTGCCGGGTAATGGCCTGGGGTACCGGGCTGTAGGTGTCGTAGGGCACGGCGCTGGCGGACAGCAGCGGCCACTGCTCCGCTGCTGGCAGCGGTTCGTCAAGGATGGCCGGATCCCATTTCCAGGGCTCCTTGGTGGCGCCTTTGGCGCCGGCGTGCCCCAGCTGCAAGGCAAACCGGGCTTTGGTATGCCGGTGCACGAAATCCACAATCCGGGTCCAGGCCGCTTCCTGCTCGTCATTCCAGATACCGGCGCATCCGGGGGTGATGCGGCCCTCGGGGGACACATCGGTCATCTCGGTATAGACAAGCCCGGCGCCGCCCTTGGCCAGGCTGCCGTAGTGTACGAGGTGCCAGTCGTCGGGCAGGCCGTCGACAGCGCTGTACATGGACATTGGCGATACCACCACCCGGTTGATCAGGGACATGTCGCGCAGCTTCCAGGGCAGGAACATCGGTGGAACGGCCTCGTCGCACTGTTCCCCCAGAACCTGGCGGGCGAGGTGTTTTTCCATGCCCTCCAGCCATGCCTTGTCACGCAGGCGCAGGTTTTCGTGGCTGACCCGCTGGCTGCGGGTGAGCATGGAATAGTAGAACTGCCTGGGCTCGAAAGCGCGGGCGTAGCGGGGCACGTTTTCAAACCACACCATGGCATTGCGGGCACTGCTCTGCAGTCGCAGGGCGTCGACCTCGCGCTCCGCCTGATAGGCGTGCAGGGCCTCCGGCACGGAGACGCCGGAGTTCAGGTGCTGCGCCAGCGAGATGGCGTCCTCCAGCCCCAGCTTGGTGCCCGAACCAATCGAAAAGTGGGCAGTGTGCGCGGCATCCCCGATCAGTACGATCCGGTCATCCTTGACCCAGTTGCGGCACAGTACCGCGGGAAAGTTGATCCACGCCGAGCCCCGAATATGGGCGGAATTGGTCAGCAGCTCATGGCCGTCCAGGTAGGCGGCGAAAATACGCCGGCAGGTTTCTGCGCTCTCCTGATGGCTCATGTGCTCGAAGCCAAAGGCGTCGTAGACATCCGGGTTGCATTCGACAATAAAGGTCGAGGTGTCCTGGTCAAACTGGTAGGCGTGGGCCCAGATCCAGCCGTGCTCCGTCTCTTCAAAAATAAAAGTGAACGCGTCGCGGAAGGTTTGCTTGGTGCCCAGCCAGACAAACTTGTTGCTGCGCATGTCAATCTCGCACTCGAATGTCTCCAGGTCACTGTTGCGAATTTTCGAGTTCAGGCCGTCGGCGGCAACGATGACGTCTGCATCGGCGAAGCGGGTGTTGACGTCCTCGGGGGAAAATTCAGCTTCGAAGTGCAGCTCCACCCCGAGCTCACGGCAGCGCTCGTGCAGCATCTGCAGCATGCGCTTGCGGCCCAGTCCGATGAAGCCGTGGCCGTCAGAGCGCTGGACTTCGCCCTTGAAATAGCAGTCGATCATG
>NZ_JAVKCQ010000025.1:0-26788 GCF_040222615.1 Haliea sp. | reverse complement strand
TCAGGAGTTATGTCGAACAGTTCCAGAACGGCAGGAACTTCAAGACACGCAGCGAAGACGGCCGTCACCGCGGCTGAAACTGAGGTTGTCAGGCATAGTGTAGATATCAGAATTCTGTGTCTACAATCATTCTCGTAAGCTGCGATTTTGTTGAGGTACTGTCCGGCACCAAGACAGGAAAAGATCGCAGCGCCCAAAGCTATTACTTGCAAAGTTGCGACTGTACCTATTAGCGCAACGCCTCCGAACCGCCCCGCCGTAAACAACAGTGCTACGGCACCCAAAGCCCCCAACGAGCGGACTAGAAAAACTGATACCAGTTTGATCAAAAATCACACCGGGAGATATCGTAGCTCTTCAATTAGCAAGCCTCCATCGATCCGCCTTTCGACCACGCCGCGCGACACACCGAACCAAGATTTCAAGAGTTATTTTTTCTGGCAACCACAAGGGTTGAACAATAGGACAATCCAAGGAATTTCATCAGCGCATCTGACGCCGCTTGGCCATACGAGTACAACAAGCTGGCAACGCCACCCCTGATTTCCGGCGCACTGAATTTCACATCACCATAGAACTCCTTTTTCCAATACCCGTTGAGAATTCTACCCAATAAATTCCGGAGAAATAGCATCCCGTCGCGTTCAACAACAACCTTCTCGACAGTGAATCCATTGTTTTCAAGCATAGTCTTCATTCCGTCGCGCGAGAATCGCCAGATATGGTGAGGAGGAAAATCAGACTTATCGAAAAAGCGCCGCTCTACAGTCGGGCCCGAGATCACTATTTGCCCGCCACTCTCGATCAACCTGGTACTCTCCCTCAAGAACATGACCGGATCGTCCATATGCTCCAGGACGTCGACCAGCACAACCGCGTCATAGGGGGCATTGTCGTGGATTTCTGCCTGTCTTATGGAGAGCCTTTCGTTCAATCCAAACTTCTTGCGCCCAAAGTCCACAGCCTTGAGGTTCTTGTCGAACCCATATGCATCCGCACCCATCTCAACCAGGCGTTTTACAAAGAATCCGGTAAAGCACCCGATCTCCAAAACTCTCTTGAACTTCCAGCTCATTTCACCTATCCGGTGATGAGCCCATCTTAGCTCGTCTCCATCTAAATACCGCTCATCTCCATACTTATCATTTTCGGCTTCGTAGGCGAACTCGACCTTACTCGCCATCGAAACTGGTTCAAAATGCTCCGTTCCACACTTCGCACACTTGAGAACCAAAAAGTTCTGTGAGAACGGCTTTGCATCGCAATTATTGCCACAAATGCACTCTGACGACCTTGTAGGCTGAAGCATTTATTGCTCCTCGGAGTGGCGGTCTGCACCGAAATAAGCTTTTTCCGTTAGCTCTATCAAATGGTCAACGTCATATTTCTTCTCACAGAGAGTCCTCGAAATAGTTTTCGACCTATCAATCATCGTGTCATCAACGCGCAGTAGCGCGTCTACAAGACCGGACACATCTCGTGGAGAACACCAGTACCCATTCTCTCCAGGAATAACTGTTTCCCTACAACCTGGCGCGTCTGTAGTCACGATCACCTTGCCGAGAGCGAGCGCCTCTATAAGGGATCTGGGAGTGCCTTCTCTATAGGACGGTAGACACACAATATCTGAGGCCGCGACAATGTTCATTATATCTCGCCTGAATCCCAGGTAGGTCACCCCACAATCCAAAGCATGAACACCGAGGTCGCGACCGCTTATTGAATTGGACAGCGAGCTGTCTATGAGCCCGACATGTAAGAATACATACGATGATGGATACCGTTGGTGTATCCTCTTAGCGGCCTGGTAGTATTCGAAAAAGCCCTTCTCTTTCACTCCTCTCGCGGGAAAGATTACAATTCTTTTGTCCTCCAGCGGAGTACCCAGTTCCGCCGACAACTCCTCTCTGGCTCTTTCCAAACAAGCGCCTGTCGGGAGTATAGTCTCCGTCAAGTCAATCCCTGACCCATTGGTCAACACAGACTTGTTCGGCGGTGTCACTCCGGCGCTTTCAAAGAGGCGTTGATCATCCGGGTTCTGAAAGAAGGTGGTAATGGCAAGTCTCGTGACAACCGCATAGTGCAATAAAAGAATGGCCCTCACAAATTTGTTCTTTGCACCATCATTTACAAATACTGTTCCGAGCCCCGTAACGGTAATGACTATAGTTTTCACACCAGCCAACTTCGCAGCCAGCGTCCCAAAAATCGCTGGCTTATGTGTGAAGTTATGGACGATATCCGGTGCCAGCCCCTTGACACATTTGTATAAACCGATGAATAACTTGAGATTTGAGAACAGACCCACACCGTGCCTGTCCATTGGGAGCTCGATAGGGTGTGCCCCCAGCTTTCTAAGCTCGTCGAAATAATCAGACCGGGCGCTAATCGTATAGACTTCATGCCCTGCCTTGCTGAGTGCCTTGATAAGCGGCCCTCTGAACACGGAAAGTGCTCCGTCGGTGTTGCAAACATGCACTATTCTCATCAACAAGCCGCCTTGACTCTTCCGAATGTTGTCGCAAACCAGCCAGCGCCGCCAGGTTCAGCAAGTGGGGGTGTGATTTCGCCAAAACCCCGCATTTTCCTTTATCGATGAGTGAGTTACAAACATTCTGCGCTAGTCTTTTCAGGACAGCAACGGTATCTTTCCAAGTCCAGTTACACGGCGTCAGCTATGTCTCCAGCGCTGCTCCAAGCCACACTCGCCTTCTGCCTGACGCTGTTCTGCATCTGGGCCTTGACCCCTGTGGCCATGTGGTGCGGCCTGGTGGATGCTCCAAACCACCGCAAGCAACACGCAGGCTCCATTCCCCTCATAGGTGGTATTGCAATCTATGTGGCGCTGCTAGTGGCTGCTCTGGTCTGGGGGCAGACACAAGGAAAAGCGCAGGGCCTCGAAACCCATGTGATCAACACTTTTTTGGCCGCCGGTGGCATGCTGGTACTGCTGGGGGTGCTTGATGACCGCTTCCATCTGAGCGTATTCACCCGGGTTCTCGCTGAAGTAGCGGTGGCATTGTTTCTAATCGAAAGTCTGGACCTTCGCCTGGCCAGCCTTGGCGACCTCCTGGGAGTCGGCAAGGTCAGGCTCAGCGACTGGCTCAGCTACCCGTTCACCGTTCTGGTCATCTTCGTTGTCATCAACGCCTACAACATGCTGGACGGCATGGATGGCCTGCTGGGCATAATCGTCCTGATCACTATTTTTGCCTTCCACCTGCTCACCGGCCTGCCACCGGGCCTGATTACCATCGTTATCAGCGCTGCTCTCGTGGCCTTCCTTATTTCCAATCTGGGCTTGGCCCCGTCCATTCCCAAGACGTTCCTGGGCGATGCTGGCTCCAAGCTGCTGGGCTTCATTGTGGTCGCCCTGACCCTGTCCGTCACCTCCCAACAGGTGGGCCAGGTTCGCTACGTCCAGCCGATTACCGCGGTTTATCTGCTCGGTTTGCCGATGTTTGATATGGCTTTTACGACACTGCGCAGACTATTCAGCGGTAAGTCACCAGTTCGTGCTGACAACACCCACATTCACCATCTATTGCGGGAACTGGGGCTATCCGACAAGCGCGCCCTCCTCCTCATCGGCAGCGCGGGCGTATCCATTCCCTTTCTCGGCCTGATGCTCGCCCGGGCAAACACGCCAGAGTCCTATCAGTTCAGCATACTGATCGGCGCCTTTCTCATGTACTGTATCCTCATGAGTCAGGCTTGGCACATTGCCCGCAAGCGGACAGCGCCAGCGGAGACCAATCGGGCCACCATTGAAGACAGCTCCGTGGACAAAACATGAATCGACCACCCAACTTCCCACAATCACCAGCGTCACTGGCCGCGAGGTCGGATGACGAAATAGATCTGTTCGAGCTTGGCGCCGGCATCTGGCGTCGCAAGTGGACTGTGCTTGGCAGCACCGCGGTGTTCGTGGCGTTCGCCGCCGCTTACCTTGTCCTGACCACCCCGATATACGAGTCGGCCACCCGGCTGCGCCCGCCGCTGGCATCCCAGCTGGTCGCCGTCAATGAAACCGGGCAACTGGAGCTGTTACCTGGTGACGCGTTCGGCAGAGTGGTGTTCGAGGCGCGTTCCCTGGACACGCAGCGCCAGGTATTCCTGGCCTACAGCCAACACCTGCTCAAGGAGAAAATCGCCGATCGCGAGCAGGTTGATCAACTGTTCCTGCGCGACTTCGCCCCGGCGCTGTCCATCAGCATTGATGGCCTGGGTAAGAAAGATGTACTGGCCGAAACCACCATGTCCATTCGCTTCCAGCACACTGATGCCCAGCTAGCGGCAGAAATTGCCAATGCCCTGGCGACGACGGCGCAAAGCCGCGCCCTGGGTGGGGTGATGGACGAGTTGCATACCTTGCTGGCAACCCGTATCCGCATGCTGGAGTCCAGGATCATCCGGAACGCCGAGATTCTGCAGCGCAGGGATGAAGATACGATAGTAAAGCTGCAGGAAGAGGACGAGCTGAAGCGGCGCCAGCTGAAGGACCGGATAGCCGCCCTGACGACCAAGGCAGGTCAGCTGCGGACCGACAAGATAGCCGAGCTGGAGGAGGCTCTGGCGATAGCCCGCAGCCTGAACGTCACGGAACCGGCCACCATCCAGATGCTGTCCCGGCGCGAGAATGATGGCACCGAGTCTGTGTCCGTCAGCGCGGATCTCTCCACGGGCCCCGGGGACCCACTGTACCTGCGCGGCAGCCGCATGCTGGAAGCGGAGCTGTCAATGCTGAAGCAGCGCAGCTCGGACGACCACATGGTACCGGAGCTGCGCGACCTGCAGGAGCAACTGCAACTGCTGGAGCACAATCGCAGGATAGAGATTCTGCAGGCACGGGAGAACTATGCTGCGCTGGTGGACAATGCGGATGCATTGCGGACGGAAATCAGCCAGCTACAGGAGCTACTGGCGGCAAGCTACGAGGATGTGCGCCTGGCAAGAGTGGACCAACCGGCCATCGCCCGCAGCAAGCCGGCCCACCCGAAGACAGCGCTGGTCCTGGCCATTGCCGCCGTGGCAGGCGTCGTCTTCGGGACCCTGGCGGCTCTGATCACGGGCGCGGTGGAGAACCGCCGCCGGGGGCTGGCGCCGGCGGCGGCGGCCGATACTGGCGCAGCACCTGCTCAGGATCACCCTCGGCCCTGACGAGACCCTCTTCTATCCAGACCACCCGGCTGCACAGGGTCTTGACCTGCGCTTCGGCGTGGGAAACAAACACTGCGGTCCGGCCGCGGGCAATGCGGTTGCGCATCGCCAGCTCGGCCTTCTGGCGGAATTCGGCGTCGCCCACGCTCAAAACCTCGTCAATCAACAGGATATCGACCTTGGTCAGCAGCGCTGTGGTAAATCCCAGCCGCGCATTCATGCCTGCGGAATAGGTTTTTACCGGCTCATCAAAGGACTGGCCCAGTTCGGAGAACTCCCTGATTTCCTCGAGGCGAGCCTCGGCCTCACGCTTGCTGTAACCCTGCAACATGGAAGAGAGAAGAGCATTGTCTCTGCCCGAGAGCTGCGGCTGGAAACCAAGGCCCAGACTGAGGAGGGAACAACTGGAGCCTGGCTGGCGCAGGATCTTGCCCGAGGTGGGGGCAAAAATGCCTGCCATGAGGCGGAGCATGGTTGTCTTGCCCGCTCCATTGCGACCGATAATTCCGAGGGTCTCGCCCTCCATGAGCTTGAGGGAGACCCCATCCAGCACCTTGTGCACGCCGTGTTCAAAACTTTCCTTGCGCGCGTGGAAGCTGTGGCTCACGTTGCGCAGCTCCAGCATTACCCGCCGGCCCTCCTCCGACGCTGGCGTGGCGGGGGTGTTGTCAGCAGTCATGAGGTCAACACCTTGAGAGCGATAAACTGGCTGGTGCGGCGAAGGAGGAGCACCATACCCAGGGTCAGCAAGCCGAAACCGATACCGATACCGAGTAAATGCCAGGCATCGGGCGCCACCCCGGCCATGAAAATCTGCCGGTAGGCGTCAATGACGAAGGCCAGGGGGTTCAACAGGAGAACCAGATCCGTGGCCGCCGGATCGGGGAGATCGCGCGGGTCCCAGAATATCCCGGACACGAACAGCAGGAAGATAGTGCCCAGGGACACCATGACGATAAAGTCGAACACCAGGCACACCAGAAAGGCGCAAACAAGGCAGGACGCCACGATTACAATGTAGTTGACCAGGATCAGGGGAGGCAGCCACAACCAGGCCGGGGTAATGGAGTAGCCATTGAGCATGAGCACCACAAACAGCAGCACGAACACGCTCAGCTGTTTGTAAAGTCCCTCCTGGACCGTGGCGATGGGGAACAGGCTCTTGTTGATATCGGCCTTGCTGATCAGGCCACCGCTGTTGATGATACTGCGGGCAGCCTGGTTGACCGACTTGGAAAACCAGATAAAAGTCAGTTTGCCGACCATCAGGAAGACCAGAAAGTCCTCTTTCTCTCTTCCCAGAATCAGTTCAAACACCAGGTAAAACACGATGACGTACAGCAACGGCTCCAGCAGCCACCAGATATAACCAAAAAAGTAGCGCGAGGCGTCCGCCTTCAGCGACATGCGCGCCATGGTGTCGACCAGGGAGAAATATTGAGTAAGATTCATAAACTCGCGCAGGCCTGATGCCCTCGAAAACCAGCGAGCGAGTTTAGCAGCGCGGGGATTTTTCAGCCACAACAGCTGCGCACGGGCGCGCGGGCAAGTACACTGCCGCGCATGACACCCAGAACCCATACTCCCCGCAAGCGCTTTGGCCAGAATTTCCTCCAGGATGCGGGGGTCATCGCCAACATCGCCAACGCCATCCACCCCCGGCCGGGTGAACACCTGGTGGAAATCGGGCCGGGCCAGGGGGCGCTGACCGCGGCACTTATCAGCCGGGAGATCCGCCTCGACGTGGTGGAGCTGGACCGGGACCTCGTCACGGGCCTGTTGGCCGCCTTCAGCATCTATCCGGGCTTCAAACTGCATGGCGCGGACGCGCTGACCTTCGATTTCGCGGGCCTGGCCCGGGACGGGGTGCCCCTGCGGGTGGTGGGTAACCTGCCCTACAACATTTCCACGCCTCTGCTGTTCCGGTTGCTGGAGTTCTCGCCCCTGGTGGAGGACATGCATTTCATGCTCCAGCTCGAGGTCGTCAACCGGCTCGCCGCCAGCCCGGGCAGCAAGCACTGGGGTCGCCTGGGGATCATGGCCCAGTATCACTGCGCGGTGGAACACCTGTTTGACGTGCCCCCGGAAGCCTTTTTCCCGCCACCCAAGGTGCAGTCCGCCATCGTCCGCCTCACACCCTACCAGCAGTCTCCCTGGCCCGACTGCGATGTCCATGGCCTGCGCGCCATCGTCCAGGCCGCCTTCGCCCAACGCCGCAAGACACTGCGGAACAATTTGAAGGGTATACTCGACGACACCACACTCGCGGGTCTGGGAATCGATCCCGGCTGCCGGGCGGAAACCCTGCAACTCGAGGACTTTATTCGCCTGGCCAATTATCTGGGCAACAACTGACACGCATGGATACCCAAGCAGTGAACTCTTTTGATCCCGACCTGGTGAGCGTAGACGTACTCACCGCCTGGCTCGCCCGCCACTCGCGCCCGGAGGAAAACCAGTACGCGTTTGCCTACACCATCACGATCAGCAACCAGGCCGAAGTGCCGGTGCAGCTGCTTTCCCGCCACTGGGTCATAACCGATGCCGAGGGCGAGGTGCAGGAGGTCCGCGGCGAAGGCGTGGTCGGCGAACAGCCGGTCATCGAGCCCGGCAGCTTCTTCCGCTACACCAGCGGCGCGACCCTGCCCACCCCGGTGGGCTTTATGGAGGGCAGCTATACGATGATCGTACTGAATGGCGAGGATACCGACCCGGGGGCGCTGCCCGCCTTCGAGGTGCCTATCCGCGCCTTCACCCTGCACACTCCAACGGCGCTGAACTGAGGCCGGGCGTATGGCGACCTATGCCGTGGGCGACATCCAGGGCTGCCTGCAGCCCCTGAAATGCCTGCTCAAGCAGGTCGGCTTCAGCCCCGACCGGGACGTCCTCTGGTCTGTCGGCGACATCGTCAATCGCGGACCCAAGTGCCTGAAAACCCTGCGCTTTTTATACGAAATGCGGGACAACCTGGTGATGGTGCTGGGCAATCACGACCTGCACCTGCTGGCTGTCGCCGCGGGGGTCAGGACGCCATCACCGTCGGATACCCTGGGCAAGATCCTGGCCGCACCGGACCGGGACAAGTTGCTCAACTGGCTGACCCACCGTCCGCTACTGCACTACGAGCACGGCTACACCATGGTTCACGCGGGCATCCCGCCCCAGTGGAGTGTCGAGGACGCCATGCGCTATGCCTGGGAAGTGGAGGCGGTCCTGCAGAGCCCGGACTGTGTCGAATTCCTGCGCACCATGTACGGCAACGAACCCGCGGTCTGGTCGGACGACCTCAGCGGCATGATCCGGCTGCGGGTGATCACCAATTACCTGACGCGGATGCGCTACTGCACCAAGAAGGGAGTCCTGGATCTGGTCAGCAAGGGCCCTAGCCCCAACCCCAGGCCGGAAGGCGACAGCAAGAAGGTGTCGCCCTGGTTCAGCCACAAAAAGCGCAAGACCGCGAACGACAAAATCATCTTCGGCCACTGGGCCTCCATAGAAGGCCACACCGATAGCCCCAATACCATCGGCCTGGACACCGGCTGTGTCTGGGGCGGAGCCATGACCCTCTACAACCTGGATACCGGCGAGTTGACCGCCTGTCGCTGCAAGAACGGGCGCACGAGGGAATGAAGACCTACCTGGTTGGCGGCGCGGTGCGGGATGCGCTGCTGGGATACCCGGTGTCCGAGCGCGACTGGGTCGTGGTGGGCGCCACCCCGGAGGCACTGCTCGAGCAGGGCTACCAGCAGGTAGGGAAGGACTTTCCGGTATTCCTGCACCCACAGAGCAAAGAGGAATACGCCCTGGCCCGCACCGAGCGCAAGCAGGGCCACGGCTACACAGGTTTCACGGTCCATTGCGATCCGGCTGTCACCCTGGAGGAAGACCTGCTGCGGCGGGACCTGACGGTCAACGCCATGGCACAGGACGCCGACGGCAGCATCATCGACCCCTATGGCGGTCAGGGGGATCTCGCCCGGCGGGTACTGCGCCATGTCTCGGCGGCCTTTGTGGAGGACCCGCTGCGGGTGCTGCGCACCGCCCGCTTCGCCGCGCGCTACGCCCACCTGGGCTTCACCGTGGCGGCGGAGACCATCGCCCTGATGGCGGAGATCGTGGCCCAGGGCGAACTGGCCCATCTGCCCCCGGAAAGGGTCTGGACCGAACTGCAGCGCGCGCTGGGCGAGCGCGATCCGGATGTTTTCATTGCGGTGCTCCGCGCCTGCGGCGCCCTGCGGGCACTGCTGCCGGAGGTGGAGTGCCTGTTCGGGGTACCGCAGAGCCCGGAGCACCACCCGGAGATCGACACCGGCCTGCACACCCTGCTGGCGCTGCAGCAGGCAGCTCGCCTCAGCCCGGCAACGGACGTGCGTTTTGCGGCACTGCTGCACGACCTCGGCAAGGGCCTGACCCCGGAGGGCGAATGGCCGCGGCATATCGCCCACGAACGTCGCGGCCTGGCCCTGGTGCGCCGGGTCTGTGACCGTCTGCGGGCGCCGAACCAGCATCGGGACCTGGCCCTGCATGTTTGCGAATTTCACCTGCTGGTGCATCGCGCCCGGGAGTTGCGTGGCAAGACACTGCTGAAACTGCTCCGCGCCACCGGCGCCCTGCGCCAGCCGGAGCGGTTCCAGGCCTTCCTGCTGGCCTGCGAGGCCGACGCCCGTGGCCGCACAGGGATGGAGGACAGGCCCTATCCACAGGTGGCGTACCTGCAACGGGCGCTGGCACTGGCGCAAGCAGTCACCGCGGCACCCTTCGTGGCCCAGGGAGTCAATGGCAAGGCTCTGGGTGAGGCGATTGCGGCGGAGCAGATCCGACTGCTGGAGGCGCTGCGGAACGAACCCGGCGACTGAGCACCGGGCCTCTACCCCTGTACCCTATCCCGCCCGGGAGATGAACCGTCCGCGCCAGCTGAAGTCCACCCGCGTCAACGTCTGGCTGTCTTGGTCAAAGGCCGCCCAGAGTTCTGCGTAGCTGCGCCCGTCCACCGGGTGGCGCGCCCCGGGCGCCAGTTCCGCCAGTGGCCGCAGCACGAAGGCGTTCTCCAGGATTTCCCCCCGCGGCAGGGTCACCCCGGCAAATTGGCCTGCCAGGTCGCCAAAGGTCAGGATATCGATGTCCAGCTGGCGCGCCGAAAAGCGGGTAGCCCTGGCCGGGCGTCCGTGTTCGGTTTCGATGTGTCGCAGTCTCGCGGCCATCTCAGCCAGAGGCATGTCGGTGCTGGTACCGACCACCATGTTAAGGAACGGCTGGCCGTCAAAGCCGATTGCGGGACTGTCGTAAACCGGCGACAGCGCCAACTCACCGAGCAGCATCTGCAAGGCATCCAGCCCGGCGGCCAGATACCGCTCGCGTTCAATATTGCTGCCCAGGCCCAGGTAAACTGTGTTCACGCCGGCCGCACTCCGCGCTCTATCAGGACACCCACGTCCCGCGCCTGTTGCACCGCACCGGGCTTGCACAGACGCAGCCGCAGCCAGGGCACTCCAAACTCCGCGAGCACCAGGGCGGCCAGCTCCTCGGCAAGGGTTTCCAGCAACTGGCGGCTGCTGTTTTCTATGTGCTCGGTAACGCGGCTGGAGACCGTTGCGTAGTCCAGCGCCGCGTCGATAGCGTCACCTGCCGCAGCGGGGCGGTTGTCCCAGGCCATCTCCAGGTCCAGCACCAGAGTCTGCCGAACACTGCGCTCCCAGTCATACACTCCGATGATCGCGTCGGCGCGCAGCTCCCGAATAAAGACGATATCCACGCTCAGGCCGCGTTTACAGTCTGCAGCGGCGGCAGTTCGGTCATGGGCCAGCGCGGGCGCACGGTCGTTTCCGGGCCATCATGTTGCCCCGCCAACAGGCGCTGGGCTCCCGCATAGGCGATCATGGCGCCGTTGTCGGTACAAAATTCAGGCGCCGGGTAGAATACCCTGGCACCCACCCTGGCCAGGTCTTGCTGCAGCCGGGCCCGCAGGTTGCGGTTGGCGCTGACCCCCCCCGCCATCACCAGCGTGTGCAGACCCTCCTGCTCCAGGGCCCGGCGACACTTGATCACCAGGGTAGCCACCACCGCCTCCTCGAAGGCACGGGCAATGTCACATTTGTCCTGCTCAGTGAGCCCGCTGGCCTCGCGGCAGGCGTTGACCGTATTCAAGGTAAAGGTCTTCAGGCCGCTGAAGCTGAAATCCAGCCCGGGACGGTTGATCATGGGCCGCGGGAAATCAAAGCGCCCCGGGTCACCGGATTCCGCCAACCGGGCGATGTGGGGGCCGCCGGGATAGGGCAGCCCGAGCATCTTGGCTGCCTTGTCGAAGGCCTCGCCGGCGGCGTCGTCCAGGGATTCGCCCAACAACTGGTACTGCCCGATACCGTCCACCCGGACCAGCTGGGTGTGCCCCCCCGACACCAGCAGGGCTACAAAGGGAAACTCCGGGTGCTCGGTCTCCAGCATGGGCGCCAGCAGATGACCCTCCATATGGTGAACGCCCAGGGCCGGAATGCCCCATGCCCAGGCCAGGGACCGGGCAAGGGTGGCCCCGACCATCAGGGCGCCGATCAACCCGGGGCCCGCGGTATAGGCTACCCCGTCGAGCGCCGCGGCGGCGACGCCGGCCTCTTCCAGCACCTGCTGCAGCAGCGGCAGGGCCTTGCGGATGTGGTCCCGGGAGGCGAGTTCAGGTACCACGCCCCCATATTCAACATGGATATCGACCTGGCTGAACAGGGCGTGCGCCAGCAGGCCGCGGCCGGTGTCATAGAGCGCCACGCCGGTCTCGTCGCAGGATGTTTCCAGGCCCAGAATCAACATAATCATCAATGCTAATGAAAAGCACCGCATGATACCGGCTTCAGGCGGTCGCGGCGAGAACTGGAGGGTCGACAGGGCTTTGCAAATACCGCCAACTGGGTATAGAATGCGCGACCTTTTAAAGCTCTGGTCGCCGCAGAGGGTGGCTGGTGCGTTACTTACTGGAACGGGTAAAGAATTAATGCCGCATATCAAGGTTAAAGAAAACGAGCCCTTTGACGTCGCTCTGCGCCGCTTCAAGCGCTCCTGTGAAAAAGCCGGCGTACTGGCTGAAGTGCGCAAGCGCGAGCACTACGAGAAGCCCACCACCACACGCAAGCGCGCCGCCGCTGCCGCAGTCAAGCGCCACCTGAAGAAGCTGTCCCGGGAAAACCGCAAGCGCGTCCGCCTGTACTAGGCATTCCCCATCAGGCGTTCCCGACCAGGCGTCCCCACCATGAGCGATTTGCCGCTGACCGAAACCATCAGGGCTGCCATGAAGGCGGCCATGAAAGCGCGCGACAAAGAACGCCTGGGCACCATCCGGCTGATCCAGTCGGAGTTCAAACGGATCGAAGTAGACGAGCGCATCGAACTCGATGATGCGCGGGTCCTTGTCGTGCTCGACAAGATGATCAAACAGCGCCGGGACTCTGCCCAGCAGTACCATGCCGCCGGTCGCGAAGAACTCGCCGCCCGCGAAGAGCAGGAAATCGCTGTTATCCAGGAATTCCTCCCGGCCCAGCTCAGCGACGCTGAACTCGAGGCCATGATCGATGCCGCTGTGGCAGCATCCGGCGGTACCGGCATGCAGGCAATGGGCGCCGTCATGGCCGAGCTCAAACCCAAACTGCAGGGCCGGGCCGACATTGGCGCCGTCAGCAAGCTGGTCAAGGCCCGCCTCACCGCCTGACCTCCGGCAGCTCCGCCCGCCCCCTGACAACACCCCTGCGCCGTGCTTCAATAAGCGGTTCCTCACAGAGCGCTGCCGACACCCCCGATGGCCGGACGAATCCCTCAAAAGTTCCTCGATGACCTGCTCGACCGGGTCGACATCGTGGAAGTCATTGACCGGCGGGTAAAACTCAAGAAAACCGGCAAAAACTACAGCGCCCGCTGTCCGTTCCACGAAGAGAAGACCCCCTCCTTCAGCGTCAACCCGGACAAGCAGTTCTACTACTGTTTTGGCTGCGGCGCCGGTGGCAATGCCCTCGGCTTTGTCATGGACTACGAGAACGTGGATTTCCCCCAGGCGGTGGCGACGCTCGCCGGCAGCCTGGGGCTGGAAGTCCCGCGGGAGCAGACCCCGGGCGGCCCCGCTCAGCCGCAACGGGAAGACAGCAACAAGGCGCTCTATGCCCTGCTGGAGCAGGCAGCCCGTTACTACCAACAACAGCTGCGCTCGCACCCGGAGGCCCAGCGCGCCGTCAGCTATCTCAAGCAGCGGGGCCTGACCGGACAGATCGCAAAGGATTTCGACCTCGGCTTCGCCCCCCCGGGCTGGGACAACCTGCTGCAGGCGCTGGGCCAGGATGAGAACCAGCGCAAGCTGCTGCTGGCGTCCGGCATGCTGGTGCAAAACGACGCTGGCCGCAGCTACGACCGGTTCCGGGACCGGGTGGTATTCCCGATCCGCGACCAGCGCGGGCGTATCATAGCCTTCGGCGGCCGGGTGCTGGGGGACGACAAGCCAAAGTACCTCAATTCGCCGGAAACCCCCGTGTTCTCCAAGGGGCGCGAACTCTATGGCCTGTACCAGGCACGCCAGGCCAACCGCAAGCTGGAGCGGGCGCTGGTGGTGGAAGGCTACATGGACGTCATCGCCCTGGCACAGCACGGGATCACCAACGCCACCGCCACCCTGGGCACCGCCACCAGCCAGACCCACCTGGAGCGCCTGTACCGGCTGACCCCGGAGGTGGTGTTCTGTTTCGATGGCGACGCCGCGGGACGCAAGGCCGCGGTCCGCGCCCTGGAGGCCGCCCTGGCCTGCATGGAGGACGGGCGCCAGGCCCGCTTCCTGTTCCTCGCCGAGGGCGAAGACCCGGACACCCTGGTGCGCAAGCTGGGGGCGGAGCGCTTCCGCGAGCTGGTCACCAGCGCCACACCGCTGGAAACTTTCCTTTTCGAGGTGGCCGGCGAAGGCCTGGACACCAGCACCCTGGAGGGCCGCGCCCGCCTCAGCAAGCTGGCCCTGCCCTATATCCGCCAGCTGCCGGAGGGGGTCTTCCGCCAACTCATGTTCCGCGCCCTGGCCGAGCGCACAGGGCTCACCGTGGCCGAGCTGATGCACCTCGAAGCGCCGCCGCTGCCCCCGCCTACGCCAGAGCCGGCGCCCAACCGGGAAAATGCCCCCCCATCCGACCAGCCCTCCCCGAGGCAGCGGGCAGCCAGTGATCGGGCGCAGGCCGGGTATTCAAACCTGGCGCAGGCCGCCATTGCGCTGCTCCTGCACAAGCCGGAGATGTCTACCCGGGTGGACCCGGAGCCGCTTGCCGCGCTGGAAGGCGACGACGTCGCCCTGCTGCGGGATCTGCTGGCCCTGTTGCAACGGCGCCCGGACTCCAACACCGCAATGCTGCTGGGCCACTGGTACGGGACACCGGAGGGAGAACTGCTGGGACGGCTGGCGGGCCAGGAGCGGTTGATTCCGCGGTCGGGAATCGAGCAACAGTTCACCGACACCCTGTCCACGCTGGCCCAGCTGCCCCAGCGCAGCCAATTGTCTGCGCAAGTCGACAAACTGAAAGTCACGAACTACGCTGACATGAGCGAAGCGGAGAAGCAGAGGCTCAGAGACTTACTACAGCAAAAACAGCGCATGGACGAAGCCCGCAGCAAGCGCAAACCCTGAGCGACCCCCACAACACCCGACAGGCGGCACCCGATCACGACACTCAGCTTGCAATGGGCGCCCACGGCCCCATGTAGGTAGAGAAGGAACCGATCGAAACCGGGCTTCAACAGGGCCAGGAGTTGTTAATTGCCAAGGTTTTTGCTGGTTAAGTCACTGATTTTCCGGTTATAATCTCCGGCTAATTTTTTTTTGCATTGAATTTGAAGGTGTCTGCTGAATGACCAACGTCGCCCAACAACAGTCCCGGCTCAAGGATCTGATCGCCCGCGGCAAGGACCAGGGTTACCTGACCTATTCCGAGGTCAACGATCACCTGCCTGAAGACATCTCCGATCCGGATCAGGTCGAAGACATCATCCAGATGATCAACGACATGGGCATCCAGGTGTTCGAGGTTGCCCCCGACGCCGATGAGCTGCTGATGACCGAGGGCGACAGCGCCGCCGACGATATCGCCGCCGCCGAAGCCGCCGCAGCTCTCGCCGCGGTGGAGACCGAAGCCGGGCGCACCACCGACCCGGTGCGCATGTACATGCGGGAAATGGGCACCGTTGAATTGTTGACCCGCGAAGGCGAGATCGTTATCGCCAAGCGCATCGAGGAAGGTATCCGCGAGCTGATGGCCGCCCTCGCCCACTACCCCGGCGCAGTCAAGCAGGTGCTGGACGAATACGAGCAGGTGGTGAAGGAAGAGCGCCGCCTGGGCGATGTGATGATCGGCTACCTGGACCCCGCCGAACATGTGCCCTCCGCCGCCGAAGTCGCCGAAGCCGCCGATCCCGACAATTCCGACGAGGAAACCGAGTCCGGCCCCGATCCGGTTGAGGCCAAGAAGCGCTTCACCGCACTCAAGCGCCAGTTCAGCAAGACCGAGAAGGCCCTTGCCGCCAAAGGCCGCAACGACAAGACCGCGATCAAGGAAATGGAGAAGCTGGGAGAACTGTTCAAGTTCTTCAAGTTGACCCCGCGCGTGTTCGATCCGCTGATGGAGAAACCCCGCCAGGTCCTCTCCGCCGTAAGGGACCAGGAACGCCAGATCATGACCATCGCGATTCGCGACTGCGGCATGCCGCGCAAGGATTTCGTGACCTCGTTCCAGGGCTCGGAGTCCGACGTCAAGTGGATCCTGCGCCAGACCAAAGGCAAGAAGGACTACGTTGCCAAACTGACCGCGCAGAAAGACACCATCACCCGCCTCCAGCGCCGCATCATCGCGGTGGAAGAGCAGTGCGGCCTGACGGTGAACGAGATCAAGGAAATCAACCGTCGCATGTCCATGGGCGAGGCCCGTGCCCGTCGCGCGAAGAAGGAAATGGTCGAGGCCAACCTGCGCCTGGTGATCTCCATTGCCAAGAAATACACCAACCGCGTCCTGCAGTTCCTGGATCTGATCCAGGAGGGCAACATCGGCCTGATGAAGGCCGTAGACAAGTTCGAATACCGCCGCGGCTACAAATTCTCCACCTACGCCACCTGGTGGATTCGCCAGGCGATCACCCGCTCCATCGCCGACCAGGCGCGCACCATCCGCATCCCGGTGCACATGATCGAGACCATCAACAAGCTCAATCGCATCTCGCGCCAGATGCTGCAGGAAATGGGCCGGGAGCCCACCCCGGAAGAGCTGGGCGAACGCATGGACATGCCGGAAGACAAGGTCCGCAAGGTGCTGAAGATCGCCAAGGAGCCGATCTCCATGGAGACGCCCATCGGCGACGACGAAGATTCGCATCTCGGCGACTTCATTGAGGACGGCACTATCAGCTCCCCGATAGAAGCCGCCACTGGCCAGGGCCTGCAGGAAGCCACCAAGGAAGTGCTGGCCGGCCTCACTGCCCGCGAGGCCAAAGTGCTGCGCATGCGCTTCGGCATCGACATGAACACCGACCACACCCTCGAGGAAGTGGGCAAGCAGTTCGACGTCACCCGCGAGCGTATCCGCCAGATAGAAGCCAAGGCCCTGCGCAAGCTGCGCCACCCGACCCGCTCGGATTACCTGCGCAGCTTCCTGGACGAATAGCAGGGCCTCGTCCTCGCGCCCGTATTGCAGATTCCTGCCTGTGGTCTAGGCTGAAGAGACGCCGACTGCGGTTCCGCCGGCTCTCTTCTAACCCATAACAGGAATCACTGTCATGAAAAATACCTTTCGCATGACGATGGGGGCAGTGCTATTTGCCACCCTCACCACGGCACCCGCCTACGCCGATAATCACATGACCGCCCAACCGGTCGAGCTCTATGCCTGCACGTTTCGCGACGGCAAGGGCATGAAAGACCTGGAAAAAGCCAACGCCAACTTCAAAAAATGGGCCGCCACGAATACAAGTGGCCACTCAGCCTGGATGATCACCCCACAATTTCGCTCCATGGAGACCGAATTCCATGTGGGCTGGATCGGCGCCTACCAGTCTGCCGCTGACTTCGGGGCCAGTATCGACAAATGGGTCAATGCTTCGGGGACTGTGTCCCAGGCCTATGCCGATACTGTGGAATGCAGCCACGCCATGATGTCAGCCTATGCCACGGGTGGACAGGAAGCAGAGCCGGGCGACGGCGTGGTCTGGTTCTCCCGTTGCTCGCTTGAAGATGATGCCAGCTTTGCCGATGCGGCAGCCAGCCATGCCCAAGTCACGTCCATGATGCAGGAGATGGGGGCAGATGGATCCAGCTGGATGTTCGTGCCCGGACTCGGCTCCGGCGAGGCAGACTTCGATTACTACTACGTTGCCGCCTGGCCCTCCTACCCGGCGTTTGCCAATGCCTGGGAAGCCTACGTCAATGGCGGCGGCATGGCGAAAGCGGCGCAGATCTACGAGGGCGTGTCCACCTGCAAGAGCCCCAATATGTACGACGCCCAGCAGATTCTAGCGGCGCCAGCGGCTGAATAAGGTAGCACAACTGACAGGCTCAGCCTCGACTGCCAGCAGTTGACCCGATAGTGGGGAGCGGGTTGCCTGGGGCTGTGCCTGCGGTGTCTTCTTCTCTATAATCCCCCTCTCCCGCTGCGGGCCCATAGCTCAGTTGGTTAGAGCATCCGACTCATAATCGGCAGGTCGAAGGTTCAAGTCCTTCTGGGCCCACCATTTCGCTCCCATGATATCCTGTGCGAAATTTTCACATACAGGAGTATCAAATCTTGCTCAATTGTGAAGTACTGGAGCCCGGCCGTCCGGCAGATGCTGCGGTGATTTGGCTGCATGGCCTGGGAGCCAGCGGTCACGATTTCGTCCCGGTGGTGCCCCATCTGGGCTTGCCGGCAGATCACGGTGTGCGTTTCGTCTTTCCCCATGCCCCGCAGATACCCGTGACAATTAACGGCGGCATGGTGATGCCAGCGTGGTACGACATATTCGCGATGTCGTTGGAGCGCGAGATTGACCTGGAGCAGATACAATCTTCATCTGCCGCCATCAGGGAATTGATCCAGCGTGAATTGGACGCAGGCATACCGAGTGAGCGGATTGTGCTCGCCGGGTTCAGTCAGGGAGGCGCTGTTGCCTACCATACGGCACTATCCTACCCAAAGGCCCTGGCCGGATTGATGGCGCTGTCGACCTACTTCGCGACGGCCAGGGAAGTCAGTCTCTCGGAGGCAAATAAAGGGCTGCCAATTCATATTTTCCACGGCACTCGAGATCCCATGGTTCCTGAGACAATGGGCCATACGGCGAACCAGATATTGCAGGGCATGGGCTTTGCACCGGTGTACCGCAGCTACCCGATGCAACACGAGGTGTGCATGGAGGAGATCCAGGATATCGGGCGTAGCCTCAAGGACTGGTTAGAGCTGGTTTAAGGGTATTCCGATCAGCACCCAAACCATCACTTCAGACGGCAATCAACCGATTGATACATATGTAGCGCAGCATGGGCAATCCGACAGCGAACACTGGATAACCGCTTTTCCTCCAATCCAGACAGACGCTGTGTTGTTGGCCCTCTAACATCGACGCAGAAAAGAAACTGGGTATCTGGGAGCAGACCCGTCCCCCGGATTGAACACAGCATCGCGCAAGTGCCTGCTTTACCGGAGGGGCCATTCAACGGCCTCCCCGGAGTCCCCTTCAATGGCTGTGAGGAGACCCGAACCGAGATAAAACAGCGACCGGTGATACGGATCGACCGCTTCCAGCCCGGCTGACAGCTCTGCTTTCCACACAGGCCGTTGTGCCACTGCCAATGGTGAATCCCTCCACTGGGAACCCGGTCAGCACCGGTACACGCTTGGGGAATGCCTCGCGCTCTACAGGCTCGGCCCGGGCTGCAAGAGTGCCGGTCAGGGCGATCAATGATGGCGGGGACGGCTTCTGCTAACCAAAGCACAGAAGCGGCCAGGCCGGGTACCACCTGCCAACCTGGTCTATGCTGTTAGCACTATTCGACCGATTCGAGGAGTGCGCCGTGGCCATGACAATAACCATCAACGACCGGGCTATCGAGACCGAGGTCCCGGAGGATACAGCTCTGCTGTGGGTGATTCGTGATGAAACAGGCCTCAAGGGGACCAAATTCGGCTGCGGTATCGGCCTGTGTGGCGCCTGCACCGTGCACATCGACGGCGTTGCCGTACGCTCCTGCGTGACTCCGGCGTCCGAAGCAGCTGGCAAGTCAATCACCACCATTGAGGGGCTGGACCACCCTCTGCAACAGGCCTGGATAGACGCCCAGGCGCCGCAGTGCGGCTACTGCCAGTCGGGGCAGATCATGCAGGCCGCGAGCCTGCTGGCGCGCAACCCGAATCCCGACGACGAGCAGATCCGGCAGGCCATGAATGGCAACCTCTGCCGCTGCATGGCGTACCTGCGCATCCACAAGGCCATCAGGCAGACCGCAGACAAGCTGGCGTACAAGGCCACGGAGGAGCGCCAGCATGGGTAAGTTACAGCACCTGATGGAGAAAGCTGGCCGCGGGCAGAGAAAGGGTATTACGCGCCGCGGCTTTATGATCGGCGCCAGCGCTGCGGGCTTTACCCTGGCTTTCGTGCCCGCCGGTTTAATGTACAGCTCAGCCGCTGTCGCGGTCAGCGAAGGCCGGTTTGAACCCAGTGTCTGGTACAGCATCGACCGCGACGGTATTGTCACCGTCAACGTGGCTGAAGCGGAGATGGGCCAGCATGTCGGCACGGCACTGGCGCGTATCGTCGCGGACGAACTGGAAGCCGACTGGAGCGATGTTCGCCTCCACCATGTCGACAGCGAGGACACCTGGGGCTATCGGATTACTGGTGCCAGCTGGTCGGTGTTCCAGAATTTTGACCTGCTGTCCCGCGCCGGTGCCGCCGGGCGTACCGCGCTGCTGGAAGAGGGCGCGAAGTTGCTCGGCAAGCCCGCCACCGACTGCCGGGCTGAGTCCAGCCGGGTGCTCTGTGGCAATGCGGGGATAACCTACGCAGAAATCATCCAGCGCGGAGATATCTCCCGGCGCTACAGCGAGGACGAGCTCGCCGCCATGCCCATCAAGCCGGCGGACCAACGCCGCCTCATCGGCGGCCGGTTTGACGCCCTGGACATTCCGGAGAAGACCCGTGGCGAAGCAGTCTACGGGATTGATGCCGTTATTGAAGGAATGGTCTACGCGGCACCGATACTGCCGCCGACGCGCAACGGTGCCAGCGTCAGGAGCATAGATGACAGTAAGGCGCAAGGCATTGGCGGCTATCGCCAGAGCATAGCCCTGGATGACCCCTCCGGACACGCCAGCGGCTGGGTGGTGGTGGTCGCGGACTCTTTCCACGCGGCGCTGCGCGCGGCAAAGGTCGTGGACGTCGAATTCGAGGCCGGGGACACCGCAGGCGTCAGTGAATCCGATCTGCAGGACCGGGCGCGCCAGCTTATTGCAGGTGACTCGGGCTCCCTCGTGGTGGCCGACCCGGGGGTCGAGGAAGCCTACGCCAGCGCCGACCGGGTGGTGGAGCGGGAGTACACCACCAGCACCGTCCTGCACTTCCAGTTGGAGCCGGTGAACGCCCTGGCACTGCAGCGCGAGGACGGTATCTGGGAGCTACACACCGGCAACCAGTGGCAGTCCCTCGCCCTGCCCTGGTATGCCAGGGCACTCGATGTCCCGGAAGACCGTATCCTGATGAAGACCTACCTGCTCGGTGGGGGCTTCGGGCGCCGTCTCAACGGCGATTACGGAGTGCCGGCACTGCTCGCCGCCAAGGCCCTGGGACGGCCGGTAAAACTGGTACTGACCCGGGAAGACGATTCACGCTTTGATTCCGTGCGCTCGCCCTCAGTACAGCGCGTCAGTATGGCACTGGGCGCCGACAAGCGTATTCTCGGCATGCAGCATCACGCCGCCGCCGGCTGGCCAACGGAGGTCATGGCGCCTTTCTTTATGGGTCCCGGCGAGAATGGCGTGAAGTTCGACTCCTTTTCCATCAGCGGCGCCAACCACTGGTACGAGGTCGGCGCCCACCGGGTACGCGCCATCTCCAACGATCTCGCCAATCGCACCTTCCGCCCGGGCTGGCTGCGCTCCGTCGGGCCCGGCTGGACCAACTGGGCGCTGGAGTCCTTCATCGACGAAATGGCACGGGAGCTGGGAGTCGACCCGGTGAGATTCCGCCTGCAGCTTCTCACTGGCGAGGGGCGAAACGCAGGGGAATCACCGAACTCGGTCGGCGGCGCCAGGCGTCTCGCCGCCGTGCTGGAGCGCGTTGCCGCGAATGCCGACTGGGGCCGGAAACTGCCGAAGAACAGCGGCATGGGTGTCGCCGCGACCTTTGGCCAGGAGCGTGATATGCCCACCTGGACGGCCTGCGTGGCAACGGTCAGCGTGGCCCCTGACAGTGGCAAGGTGACCCTGGACAGGCTGGACCTGGTTCTCGACGCCGGTACCATCGTCCACCCCGATGGCGCGCTGGCGCAGACCGAGGGCGCAGCCCTGTGGGGCGCCAGCATGGCCCTGCACGAGGGCACGGAATTCGTCGACGGCCAGGTCAAGGACCGCAACCTGAACAGCTACACGCCGATGCGCATGGCGGACGTTCCGGAGATCTCCATCGAATTCATGGACAGCACCGAGCAGGCGGTGGGACTGGGCGAACCCGGCACGACCGTCGTGGCGCCCGCGATCGGCAATGCGATCTACGCCGCGGTCGGCGCCCGCTTGAGACACTTGCCGATCAGGGCAGAGGACGTGCTGAAGGCCATGCAAAACCGCGCCGCAGAGTCCACGGGATAAGTCGTTCCCCTGGCGACGCCGAAGTCAGAGCAGGCTCGCGCCGGACAGATGCTCCGGCAATGCCTCGCCGGCGAGGGCAAACACCGTTGGCACCAGGTCGAACGCGCTTCTCAACCCGCAGTCGCCGGGCTCGATGCCCGGCCCCACGATATAGGACATGCCGGTGCCACCGGAGTGCCCCCCCGGGCGGCGATAGGGCAGCGGACCGATCACCCCCAGCTGCGGGTGCGCCAGCGCCAGGGACGCCCCGTCCCAATCGACGATAATATCCGCATCCGAGGCCTCGAGAGACAGCGGATCTTTGGTCTCATTGATCTCGATACTGCGCACGGCGGGACGACCGGTGCGGGCATTGGTGGTCGCCATCAGCATGGCAGCGATCTCGTTGCAGACGGCCCGGTAGTCGGCTGGAGTGACCTTGCCGTAACGCTCGCGGCCCTGCAGGTTGATGCGAATTCGGCCATCGTAGAATGAGGGAAGCGCAAAGGCTGTCATCTGCCGCCAATAGGGCTGATAGTGCGCGGCGGGCATCCAGCTGAGGCGCGAACCTCGGGCCAGGTCAGGCAGCGGCAGTTGAAACCGGTGCAACAGCTGCCTGGCTATCGGCCTGACTGCATCCAGCAGCGCGCTGCGGGACCTGCGCCGGGGCCCCTGCGCGGACAGTGGTATCTGCCAGCGCGCCGATGCTTCGAGTCGCGGCACGCCATCTGCAGCAGCGAGCCACTCGGGTTTGGGTTCCAGCAGCTTGCGCCCCAGGTACTTGCGCAGCAGCAACTCGGGAAGCAGCGCCATGCTGCTGACATCGGACTCATTGGGCCCCATACCATGCATCGAGAAGAGCATGAGCGTAACGTCCGGGTGCGCACGCTGCACGCCGTCTACCAGGGCGTCGACCGCCTCGTACACAGCTCGCATACCGGCTTCGGCGGCCGCTGCAGAGCTGTCGCCGTGGAGCGGGTGGGCGGGGTCAACACCGTGCCACAGGCCCTCCGCGACAGAGTGGAGCTCACTGACCACTGCGATGCCGAGATCCCAATCCGGCAGACGCTGGCAGAACAGCCAGTCGAGTATCCCGGCGCGAGTGTTCACCGCCTGCGCCAGCTTTTCGCCCATGGCGCGGCACTTCTCCGCCGACGGCCAGGCGAAGCCGTAGATCCATTCCGGAGCCGGGTATGGACCAAAGCGCTCCAACATTTCCTGCAGCAGCGTCGACGGTTGTCCTGCCAGGGGCGTCCCCGGATCGTGAGCGCCCCAGGAGACCACCCCCTGCACCCGCGGGTCGGCATTGAGGTCAAAGTACGGTACATCGAACACCACCGTCCTCGCCTGCATATGCCGTGTAAACGGCGGCAGACGCACTCCTTCCTGCCAGATCTGGTAGCGGTCCTTGTCGAAATAAAGCGCCGACCAGCGCTTGGCGTCCCCGGGTGCCAGACCCGCGCTGAAGTGCTCAAAGGCGAGGCCGGTGCGTTTGGCGCTGCCATGGTCGAGCTGGAAGCGCGCGCTCCTCTCGTGCAGGCGCGCCAGCGCCGGCAAGCCCCCCTGCGCGATCAATTGCCCGGCATAGACCGGGTCATAGCCGTCGAGGCCAATGACAAACAGTTTGTTCATGGCAGTCACCCCCTGTTCACCCCTGCCCTCGCCTGACCTGAACCCCGACACCTCCACCTGCAAAAGCCCAGCAGATAAGCGGCATACAGGGGCAATGCCAACAGCGTCGCCCAGTGCACAGCTGACGGGTTGGCGGGGGCCGGCACCCCACCCTGCATGGCTCGCGACATGCCCGCGGCATAGATGCGTCGCAGCAGCCAACGATAGCGGGTCCGCTCCCTGGCGATGTGGTGCCAGACGATGGCCTGGCCGTCATACTGGATCTGCAGCCCCTGCTCCCGTGCCCGCCGGCAGAGCTCGGTCTCCTCGCCACCCATGAGATTCCCCGGCATACGACCATAGCCCTCATCGAAGCAGGCCAGTTCGCGCCCCAGGAGCGGCAGATTGATGCCAAAATTGCAGCCGATGACTTTGTCGGCGGCATGACGCCCGGGTCCAAGATCGAGCAGAGAGTAGAGATCCATGATCAGGCCGCTGCGGGCAACCAGCGGTGGCCGATCCTGCCAGTCGGGAAGAATACGACCGCCGGCAATGGCGGCGCCCGCAGCGAGCGTGTCCGCCAGTGTCCGTGCCCAGCCGACTTCGGGGCGGGCATCAGGTTCCGTGAACAGCAGCAGATCGGTCCTGCACAAGGCCAGCGCTCGATTGCGAGCGCGGGAAATTCCGCAACTCGGCTCCCGGTGATAGTGAAAACTGACGGCGCCGTCGGCGCGATCCCGGCAGAACTGCTCTATGGCTGCCGCGGGACGCTGATCCAGCACCAGCACAGTGGCTGTTATGTTGCGCTGGCCGGCCAGGCAAAGGAGGGCGCCCTCCAGCAACTGGTCATCCTCCGCGTGGCGCGTCAGGGCAATGGTGATGACCGGTGGCGGACTCGCGATTCGAGTCACGAACCGGCTGCGGAGTGCGCGCGGCGGCGGCGTTGTGGGGAAGTCCAAACAGTCATCTCACCACATCAGGTCATCGGGTACTTCGTAGTCCTTGTACCACTCCTGCTCTTCCGCCGTCAGGCCCGGGTCTCCCGCTTCACTGCAGACGATCACCCGGCTGCTGTCACGTTCGGCAATCTTGGCGGCAATGGGCCAGGGCAACAGTTCGTACTGGTCCCCCTGCTTGACGATGGCCAGGTTGCCGGCGGCAAGCTGTTTTTGCTCAACAGCCAGGACGTAGAGTTTCTTGACCTTCTTGCCATCGCTGAAATTGAATCCGACGTCACCGCGCCCCCGCGGCAGCTTGTGGTTGTCGATCAGCTGCTTGATCTGGGCGTTGATGGCCTTGCGCAGGGCCTCGGCATTGCGAGCCCCGTTCAGCTCGCGGTCGCGCCTGGCCTTTTCGGCCAGCGCCTCACGGGCCGCGGCCTTGGTCTCGGCCCCGAGTTCCTCGCCCGAGCGCCGGGCCACCTTGGCCTGCTTGCGCTTTTCCTTTTCCAGCTTCCTGGCCTTGTCGCTGTCAGCCAATCCGGCCTTGAGCAGTTGGTCCTGCAGTGAGCCTGCCATGACTGTTACTCCCCGAAATCGCTGGCTGAGTGCCGTTCCGGCAACTGTTCCTCTTCCGGCCCCCAAATCCGGTTTACCCGCCGCCCGCGCTGGACCGCGGGGCGGGCGTGGATTTCCCGCGCCCAGCGGTTGAGGTGCTGGTAGGACCCCACGTCGAGGAACTCCTGGGCGTCGTACAGCGTCTCCAGTACCAGGCCGCCATACCAGGGCCAGACCGCCATATCGGCAATGGTGTAGTCGTCGCCACACAGGAAGCGACGCTCCGCCAGGTTGCGATCGAGGACATCCAGCTGGCGCTTGACCTCCATGGTGAAGCGATTGATCGGGTATTCCCATTTTTCGGGCGCGTACGCGTAGAAGTGGCCAAAGCCACCACCCAGATAGGGCGCGCTGCCCATCTGCCAGAAGAGCCAGGACAGACACTCGGCGCGCGCAGACGGCTCGGCAGGCAGGAATGCGGCAAACTTTTCCGCCAGGTATACCAGGATGGCGCCGGACTCGAATAACCGGGTCGGGGGCGAGGTGCTGTGATCCAGCAAGGCGGGAATCTTGGAATTGGGATTGATGGCTACAAAGCCGGAGCCGAACTGCTCGCCTTCCAGGATATTGATCGGCCAGGCATCGTATTCAGCGTCGGTAATGCCCAGCGCGAGCAGCTCCTCCAGCAGTACCGTAACCTTGATACCATTTGGCGTCGCCAGCGAGTAAAGCTGCAGTGAGTGGTTGCCCACCGGCAGTGTCTTGTCATGCGTTGCACCGGCCACCGGGCGATTGATACTGGCGAAACGGCCGCCAGTCTCGGTGTCCGGGCTCCAGACCTGCGGTGGTGTGTAGTTGTTGCTGTGATCCATATACTGCAGTCCTCCGTGGCTGCCCATGCCCGGCTAAGGCATCGGACAGCTTCGTTGTCATGGGCCAGGGCCCGTCATCTGTTCTACCAGCACCGCCAGTTCGTGCACATGCGGATCGGGCGCATCGAGATTCCGCAAAGCCTGGGCCAGCCGTAACAGGTACTCGCGATTACTGCCACTGGGCCCTGAGGCAGCCGCAATATGGGCCGCGATCTCGGCCGCGGGAGCCGGTCCCAGGAATGCGTGGTTGTCTTCGTCGGCAACATATAGCACTCCGGCCACGCTGTCCCCACCCCCGGCAAGGGAAATTTCCACTTCGTGGCGCCGGTAACCGTTCTTTTCCCGGTGGTCCAGGTGCTCGAACACCGATTCGTCTATCAGGTAGGCCACACCCTTGCAGACCGTGCCGGGCGAAGGCACGAGGGTCACCACTCGTCCGGGCGCTTCCGCAGTACCCCGGTGATCATGGGAGCCCTGCCAGAAACGGCGCTCCCAGCCGGTTACCGCTGCAACCTCCCGCTGCAGGAACGGAAAGTCGACTTTGTAGATCAGCGAACCGTACCCGAAAACCCAGTGGGCGCCACCGATCACCGCCCATTCACCGGCCACCGGACTGCCTATTCAACGCGCAGCGAGCGCTCATAAACACCCGCATTGCCGGTGCTCAGCTGATACGCGTAGACCAGCATCTCGAAGTCGCCGGGGCCGGGCAGATCCAGTTTTCCGGCGAACTCGTTTTCCGTGCCGCTGAACTCCAGGGGCCCTTCGACAAGCAGCTCGCCGTCGCGGTACAACTGCACCGCCGCCCGGAAGTCAGCAGCTCGCCACAGACCGTCCTCGCTGATGG
>NZ_JAVKCQ010000024.1:0-30370 GCF_040222615.1 Haliea sp. | reverse complement strand
AAGCCGTCCTCGTCCAGCCGGCCTACGTCGCCGGTGTGCAGCCAGCCGCCGGCAAAGGCCTCGGCGGTTGCCTCGGGCATGTCCTTGTAGCCGCTCATCACCAGCGGTCCGCGCACGCAGATCTCGCCGGGCTCACCGGCGGGCGCGGGGTCGCCTTCGCCGTCCAGCAGCGCCAGGTGCACCCAGGGCGAGGGCCGGCCGCAGGCGGCCAGGCGCTCGGGCTTGTTCAGGTCGTGATCGCCGCGGCGCATGTTGGCGATCACCATGGGCGCCTCGGACTGGCCGAAGAACTGGTAGAACACCGGCCCCCACATTTCGATGGCCTGTGTTAGGCGCGCCGGGCTCATCGGCGAGGCGCCGTAGAAGATGGATTCCATGCTGGACATGTCGGCGGTCTTGGCGCGGGGCGAATCCAGCAGGAAGTAGAGCATGACCGGTACCAGCATGGTGGCGGTGATCCGGTGCTTTTCCACCATGTCGAAGAAACCGTCGGGGCTGAAACCCTGCATCACATAGAAGGCGCCGCCCTTCTGCAGTACAGGGATGAAAAATGCCGCCGCCGCGTGGGACAGGGGCGTGGCGATCAGCATCCGCAGGTCTTCGGGGAATTCCCATTCCGCCAGCTGGATCTGGGTCATGTAGCTGGTGACCCGGTAGCTGCTCATCACCCCCTTGGGCTTGCCGGTGGTGCCGCCGGTGAAGTTGACCGAGGAGATATCCTCCGGGGTGACGTCGGGCGCCACCAGGGGCTGGGGAGTAAAACTATCCGCCAGGGCCAGGTAGTCTGTGCCGCTGTCGCTGGGGCCAAAGGACAGCAGGTGCTTCACTCCGGGCACCCGCTGCTGCAGGGCGCCGGCATGGGCGTCGAACGCCGTGGGGTCGAAGACCAGGGCGTCGATTTCCGCCGCTTCCAGCACGTAGGCGTGGTCCTCCAGGGAACCCAGCGGGTGCAGAGGCGTACCGATACAGCCCGCCAGTTGCATGGCGGCGATATTGGACAGCACTTCGGGGCGGTTACCGGAAATCACCGCCACCCGGCTGCCGCGGCCCAGGCCCAGGGACTGCAGGGCCTGTACCAGCTGGCTGGTCCGCTCGCGCACCTCGCGATAGGTGGCGACCTTGTCGCCGAGGAACAGACAGGGCTGGTCGTGGTAGCGGTTCAGGCCCTCGATGAGCAGGTGTGGCATCAGGGGAGGGTGGTAGAGCGAAGAGTTATTCATCGTTGCTGCAGCTCCTGGTGGTGATGATTATTGCGGGTCGACGCAGAGACCGCGGGCCAGCGCGGTGAACATGTCCGCCACACCGCGTTTGCTCAGGGCGGCGTCCACCACCATGCTGGAGCCGTGGTAGGTGCCCGGGTAGCAGTGGATCTCCGTGGAGACACCCGCCGCCAGCAGGCGCTGGCCGTAGATCAGGGCCTCATCCCGCAGCGGGTCGAACTCCATGACCGTGATGCAGGTGGGGGGCAGGCCGGCCAGGTTCTGTTCCCGGGCCGGAGCGGCGAGGGCCGGGACATTGTCGGCGCCGCGCTGGTAATTATCACCCAGGTAAAAGTCCCAGCTGTGCTCGGCATTGGGCCGGTGCCAGATGGGGGTGTCCGTGAAGGTGATCATGCTGGGGGTGTCCAGCCGGTCGTCCAGCACCGGGATGGACAGGAACTGATAGCACAGGGTTGGACCGCTGCGCTCCCGGGTCGCCAGCGCCGTGGCTGCAGCCAGGCAGCCGCCGGCGCTCTGGCCCATGATGCCGAGGCGGCGGGGGTCAATGCCCAGGCTGTCGCGCTGGGCATGGGTCCAGCAGAGGGCAGCGTAGCAGTCTTCCAGCGGGCCCGGGAAAGCAGTCTCGGGCGACAGCCGGTAGTCCACCGACACCACCACGATGCCCAGGTTGCGGCACAGGGCCACACAGGTCGCGTGCTCGCTCTCCAGATTGCCGAAGACGAAACCGCCTCCATGCAGATAGACCAGTCCGGGCAGCGCCCCGGCGGCATTGGCGGGCCGGTACACGCGCACCGGTACCTCGGGGTCGCCGGCTGCGCCGGGAGCCTTGTGGTCGGTGATGTCGAGGCCGCTGGTATCCAGCTCCGCATTGGCCGGGGCCACCATCGCGTCCATGGTCGCACGCATCACCTGCGGCTCCTTGAGATCGAAGGGCGGCAGCAGGTCGAGGATGGGGCGCAGTTCGGGGTCGATGTTGTATTTCATGGTGGGGTTGTTCCTGTTATAGATGTCGGTTTCTATTGTCGGCCCGCGGGGCGGGAAGTGTTAGTCCGGCCACAGCATTTCGGGTACAAATATCGATACTTCGGACCAGTCATCCCTCTGCCGCCGCTTTATATTACCTGCAAGCCGGGGTGTGGGTTGCCGTGCCGCCCGTGTTGTCGTCCGGCAACCCGTCCTTTGTTGCCTTGAAGGCAACAACAATGGATTACCAATGTCCCGGTTCGCCTGCTAAAACTGTGGACTTTGTAACGGGCGGCTCCTTATCCAGAGGGGTGCCAGCAGGGGAGGGGCGACAAGTGGCGCGCTGGAGTGTTTCGACTGGTAAGTGGATGGCGTTATCACTGGCCCTGGCTGTGTTGGCGCTTGCGCAGACCCCGCGGACGGCGGCCGCCGACAAGGCTGAGGCCGGCGGCAGTCTGTTCGACGAGTACTGGGAGGAGCTCCTGGTGCTGCAACCAGACAGGGCCCTGTCCCAGGGAGATTACCGGCACCCCGGACGCTTTGATCGCTCGCTGGAGAGCGACTGGCACAAGGCCATGCTGGCCCTGGTCGACACCTATCAGGCCCGCCTGCAGGCTGTGGACGCAGAGGAACTGAGTGACGGCGAGCAAATCAGCTACGATTTCCTGGCCTGGCGCCTGCAGCAGGACCGCCGCTTCTATGGCAGTGACTTGTTTGCGCGGGCAAGAATGCTGCCGCTGGACCAGTTCCGGGGCCAGCACATCCGGTTTGCGGAATCTGCGGCGGGCTCGGGTACTTATCCGTTCCAGACCCGAGATCACTATGAACAGGCTCTGGTACGGGCAGAGGGCTTTGCCCGCTGGGTGGATCAGGCGATTCTGCGCCTGGAGGAAGGTGTTCAGGCGGGGGTGGTTCTGCCGCGGATGGTGGTTGACAGGATCCTGCCGCAGCTGACTATCCATCTTGGCAAGGGGCCCCGCGAGACCCAGTTCTGGACGCCATTGGATTCGCTGCCAGCGACCATCGACGATGCTGCGGCAGCCGATCTGCGCCAGCGCCACGAGGCCAGTATCGCCGGAGTGATCCAGCCGGCCTATCAGCGGCTGCACGACTATCTGCAGGACAGCTATCTTCAGCACGCTCGCGCCACGGTAGGCCTGGTAGCGCTGCCCGGCGGGCGTGAGCTGTACCAGCATTATGTGCGCACGCACACGACCACCGATATGCAAGCGGAGGAGGTACACAGGCTGGGACGTGCCGAGGTCAGCCGGATCATGGATGGCTTTCGCGCGCTGCAGGCCGAGCTTGGTATCGAGGGTGATGTGCAGGCGCTGTTCGAGCACGCCAGAAATGATCCCGCCCTCTACTATGCGGACGATGAGCGCGATCAGATTGTGCCCGACTTCAATGCCCGGCGCGACGATATCTACGGCCTGTTGCCGAAGATGTTCGACCTGATGCCGAAGGCCGCTTATGAGATCCGGGCGCTCCCGGATTCCTCGCGCTCACTCCAGGGCAATGGCTATTTCCAGGCGGCGGCCGCCGACGGCTCGCGGCCGGGTATCCTCTGGATAAACATCCACTCCCCGGGTATCACCAGTCGTTTCAACCTGACCACGCTGTCGGTGCACGAGGGGCTCCCCGGACATCACTTCCAGACGGCGATTGCCCGGGAAGTGGAGAATGTACCTGCGTTCCGTCGTTTCGAGTCCACCACGGCCTTTGGCGAGGGCTGGGCCCTGTACGCCGAGTCGCTGGCCCGGGACCTGGGACTGCTTGAAGACCCCTGGCAGCGTTATGGCTACCTGAATTACGAGATGATGCGGGCCAACCGGCTGGTGATCGATACCGGTATTCACGCCCTGGGCTGGTCGGTGGAAGACGGCGTTCGCTGGATGCTCGACCACTCCTCGCTGAGTGAGGCCGAGGCCCGGGCAGAAGTGGAGCGCTATGCCTCCTATCCAGGGCAGGCGCTGGCTTACAAGATTGGCGAGCTGAAGATCCAGGAATTGCGGGCCCGCGCCGAACAGCAACTGGGTGACGACTTCGATCTGCGCGAGTTTCACCGCACCGTGCTGTTGGCCGGCAGCGTGCCGATGGCGGTGCTGGAAAATGTGGTGGAGCGCTGGCTGGCACGGCAGGCATGATGCGGATGCTGGCCCGGATATCGTCTGTTGCCTGGCAGGCAACACTTTCTGGCTTTAAATGTCACTGCTAACAAGTATACGGTTCAGGGGTCGATCACAGCGCCTGTACCTCGGGTTTCGGGGCATCACGAATATGGCCGGCATTGGCCAGGGAATTATCTTTCTATGAGGGGAAATACCATGAGCAAGCAATGGCAACGGAAATTGATCTGCAGCGGCATCACTGGTGCCGCGGCATTAATACCCGGGCTGGTCGTGTCAGGCGGCGCCGCGGTCTGGTCCGGCGCGGCCTCGGCGCAGGAGGAAGCCAATCGGGTAATGATCGAGGAAGTGGTGGTGACTTCCCGCCGTCGGGAGGAATCACTGCAGGACGTGCCGGTCAGTATTACCGCATTCTCCGCCGACTCCATTGAGCGCAACATGTTCAAGGGTATCGAGGGCTATTTTTCCCGCACCCCCAATGTCAGCTATATCTCCACTGGTTCCCGCGACCGCAAGGAGCTGAGCATTCGCGGCGTGACCAACCAGCTCGACACCACCGAGGCACTGGTGCGCGCGAGCACCTTTGCGTTCTACCTGGATGACGTCAACGTGGTCAGTGCGACCGCAAACCCGGGTGTCATGGACCTGGAGCGTATCGAAGTGCTGCGCGGCCCGCAGGGTACCTACTTCGGCCGCAACGCGGTCGGCGGCGCGGTCAACATCTCCACGGCCAAGCCGGACAATGAGTTCTTCGCCCAGATATCGGGCGAGCTGGCTCGCTACGACACCCGCGACATCGAGGGTGTGATCAATATGCCGCTGATCGACAACGTGCTGGCGGTGCGGGCCAACTACAAGTACTCCGAAAGCGACGGCTACATCAAGAACATCAACGCTATCGGCGGCGGCAACGACTCCGAGTACGAATACGGCCGACTCAGCGCGCGCTACACGCCGACGGACCGCCTGACCGTGGACGTGATGGCCACCACCTCGGATGAGGTTGTCGGCATGCGCGAGGGTGTGCCCTCCGGTGTCATGTCCAGGTTTGCCGCCAGCCTTTACGGCAACGTGGCGGATCCGGATGGTGTGGGCTTCTTCCCGGAAAATACCGACCGGGTCAATTTCGACCGGCCGCAGGAAGTGGGCTCCAAGTGGGAGCTCTACACTGCAAAATTCGAGTACGAGCTGGACGCCTTCAGCGTGGTCGGCATCACCGGCTACATCGAATCTGACACCTTTCTTCTCGGCGACATCGACGGCAGCAGCCAGGATCTGGTCTACGAGGAAAAGCCGATCAGCCGTGAATCCTTCAGCCAGGAATTCCGCCTGCAGTCGGCTGGCAACGAAACCCTGGACTGGACGGTGGGGGTGATCTACAGCAAGGACGAAGGTGAGATTTTCCAGCAAACCTTCGCCGGTGCCGGCGGCCTGTTCGGCCTGCCGGAGGACTTCCAGATTACGGCTTCGGTGGGTGAAAACGAGAGCACCAGCGCGGCGATTTTCGGCGAGCTGACCTGGCACCTCAACAACGAGCTGGACCTGGTGTTCGGCGGCCGCTATACCAGGGACGAAGTGGAAGTGTCCCAGTACAACCTGTCATCCGGCGTGATCAACGGCTTTGTCGAGGACGAGGCGGACTTCACTGACTTCTCGCCCAAGGTGTCGCTGCGCTATGCACTCGGCGAGGACATGAGCGTGTTTGCCACGGTGTCCAAGGGCTTCAAGGCCGGCGGGGTACAGCTGGGCAGCGACTTTGAACAGTCCGACTACGACCCTGAAGAGCTGTGGAACTACGAGCTGGGCTTCAAGTCCGAGTTGCTGGACAACCGTCTGCGCGTCAACGGCTCGCTGTTCTACCTGGAGTGGGATGACCTGCAGGCCTCTTACGCTGTTGCCGCAACCAATGACGATGGTCTCATTGTCTTCAACTCCGGCATCCAGAACGCGGCCTCTGCCACTTCCCTGGGTGGTGAACTGGAGATTTCCGCGGCGGTGAGCGAGAATTTCGCGGTCAATTTCTCCGCGGGCTATGTCGACTCGGAGTTTGATGATTTCACCAACGCTTTCGTCGACGGCGCTCTCTACGACCTCAGCGGCCAGTCCATGCCTAATGCGCCTGAATGGACTTTCGGTGCTGACGCTGAGTACCGCTTTACCTTCGCCGACCGCTACGACAGCTTTGTCCGCCTCGAGTGGTTCCACCGGGACGATATCCTGCCCGACCTGGTTTCCCTGGTGCGCCAGGATGAAGGTTTCCCGTTCCAGGTGCCCAGCTATGATCACTTCAACCTCCGAGCCGGGGTCGAGACCGACCGTTTCAGCGTGACCGCCTACGTGGAGAATCTCTTCGATGAGGAGTACTACACCAACGCCTACCAGAAGGCCTTCCTGGGCGGTCTGCATGTTCAGCCTTCCTACCAGACCTTTGGCGTGCGCGTAACCATGCGGACGCTGTAAGTGGGCTGCTTCTCTCCGGCGGTATCGGCTGGCGCCGTGGGGAGGTTCGCGACCGCGCTGTTGCTGGCCGCCTCCGCTGGCGCCGCCCTGGCCGCCGGGCAACCGGGGCCGGAGGCGAGGCTGGCGGACTTTATCGAGTCAGTCCTGGAGTATCGCCAGGCCAACAGGCCGGAACTCGCAGGCGGCGCCGCGGCGCTGCCTGCGGGGGGTGGCTGGCCCGACCTCTCCCCTGCCGCGGAGGACGCTGACATCGCCGTGGTCACCCAGCAGCTGGCAACGCTGCGTGAGGAGTTCCAGCCCGCTGCACTGGGTCCAAGAGCGCGGACCCAGTACGACGCGCTGGTCTACGAACTGGAGTTGTTGCTGGAGCGCCATCGCTGGCGCGGCCACGGGTACCCGGTCAACCAGATCGTGGGCACCCATCTCGAGATTCCGGGGCGTCTCGCCCAGGGCGGACCGCTGAGTTCGGCTGCCGAGGTGGACGCACTGCTCAGTGACATGGCGGGCGTGCCGTTGCTGCTGGCCCAGCTGGAGGCCCAGCTGGAGCGCCAGCGCGAAGTGGCGGGCGGCCTGCCGGCCAGCCTCTATCCTCTCCTGATCGAAGGGTCCCGCCAGATCATCAGCGGGGCGCCCTTTGACGATGGTGCGGACAACCCGGTCTGGTCCTCGGTGCGACAGCGTTTGCAGCAGGGTGCCCTGGAGGGCGCCGCGAGTGACGCCTACCTGGAACGTATCCGCGCGGCCCTGCTGGGGCCCTACCGGGAGGCCTACCAGTCCCTGATAGCCACACTGGCGGAACACCAGAGCGGTGCCGGCCCCGATGGCGGTGTCTGGCAGATGCCGGAGGGCGATGCATTTTACGCGTTCCTGTTGCGCCAGTTCACGACCACCCGGCTGAGCGCAGATGAGCTGCATGCCTATGGGCTGGCCGAGGTCGAGCGGATTCACGGTGCAATGCGGGCGATCGTCGAGCAGGTTGAGTTTGACGGCGACCTGCCCGAGTTTTTCGAACACATGCGCAGCTCGCCGCAGTTTTACCTGAGTAACGATGCTGAAGGCCGGGCGCAATTCCTGGCCCGGGCGCAGTCCCTGTACGGGGCGATGCAGGCGCGCCTGCCGGAACTGGTGTTTGACCCGCCCGCGCAGGAGCTGGAGATCCTGCGGTTCGAGGCCTATCGGGAAGAGTCGGCACCGGGAGCTTTCTACCAGGCGGGCTCCGCCGGGCGTGCGGCGCGCTTTTACCTGAACCTGCATGACATGGCCGCGGTGCCTGTCTACGACCTCGATGCGCTGGTGTATCACGAGACCCTGCCGGGGCACCATCTGCAGATCTCGGCAATCAGTGCGGATCCGGGCATTCCGGCCCTGCGTCAGCAGAATGTCTGGTGGCTCAACACCGCCTTTGTCGAGGGTTGGGCCCTGTATGCAGAGCAGTTGGCAGCGGACATTGGGTTCTACCGGGACCCCTATGCGGATTTCGGGCGCCTGGCGGCGGAGTTGTGGCGCGCCTGCCGGCTGGTGGTGGACACTGGCCTGCACGCCAGGCGCTGGTCCCGGGAAGAGGCCATTCGCTACCTGGATGAGACAACGCCCAGTCCCCACGCGGCCAATGTGCGCGCGGTGAATCGCTATATTGCGGTACCGGGGCAGGCGACCTCGTTCAAGGTAGGCATGCGACGAATTCTCGAAGCCCGGGAGCGGGCGCGGGCAGCGCTGGGCGAGCAGTTTGATATTCGCGCCTTTCACCGGGCGGTGCTGGAGAACGGCTATCTGCCGCTGGACGTGATGGACAGCAGTATAGATCGCTGGCTAGAGAGCAGCCTTGCCGCCCGGGTGGCCGGGCTCGCCGCCAACCAGCCCGTCAATTTCTAGACCTGTTACAGTCGACTGATCCTGGAAGTAGTGCCTATGACAATGGACAGCAGAGAACAACTTGTGGCCGCCAGCGGGCGTGCAGGAGTTTTGTCGCGTGCTTAGGGCTGTCGCTGCGGCACCGGTACGCCTGGTTCGCGATATCGTCGGGCCCACCGCGGTCATCGCTGCGGGAACCATGGGTGCCGGGGCCGTCGCTTCCTTTCTGCTGGCCGGTGCCTGGTTCCGCTACGAACTGCTGTGGGTAGTGCTGTGCATGCTGCCGGTGTTCGTGGTGTCGGTCGATACCGCATCGCGGATCGGTGCCTGCAACCCCAACGAGGGCATGTTCGCACTGATCTGCAAGCGCATCACGCCCGGGCTGGCCTGGGCGCTCCTGCTGGTCAATGTGCCCGTCCACCTGTTGATCGTCATGGGCCAGCTGTCCGTGATGAGCTCCGTGGTCGCTTCGACGCTGGGCTTGCCGGCGGCGGGGTCTGGCGCCAGCGGAGCCCTGCTCACGGACATGGCGCTGTCCCTGGTGATCGCCGCGGCGATCCTCTGGCTGGTGTTCTCCCGTGGCTTCGACCGCATGCAGAACGTCATGACCGTGATGATGGTGCTGATGTTCTTCTGCTTCCTGCTGGTGGCCTTCCGCGGCTTCTCCGAGTGGCGGGATATCCTCGCCGGGATGGTGCCCGCCGTGCCGCAGGACCTGCCGGTGCCAGGCACGGAGACAGCGCGCTCCTCGGTCGCTTCCATTACCGCGATGGTGGGCAGCGCGATCGCCCCCGCGGCACTGCTCGGCATGCCGTACCTGGCAGCGGACTCGGGTGTCGATCCCCACGGCCTGAAGAAGGCGTTTCGCCGCGCGGTGGTGAATCTGGGCCTGATCTTTGGCGCCTACGCCATCTTTGTAGTCATCGCGGGTGGCTTCGCCCTCTACCCGCTGGCTCACCACGCCTCGCTGGCAGATGTGTCCGAGGCCTCCCGGGTCCTGCATGGCGTGTTTCCCGAGCGCCTGGCATTCCTCGGTCCTATTGTGTTTTCCGTGGGCGTGTTTATGGCCGCGCTCACTACCCTGGTGGTTGCGGCCCAGGTAACCGCCTACTTCATGCTGGACACCGTGGGTCGGCAGTGGCGTTTCGCCGCCGACAACAAGGCCTACCACGCGATCGTGGTGATCCTGGTACTGGGGGCTGCGGTCCTGGCGCCGCACTGGAGTTTCCCGGCGTTGCTCAAGGTCGTGTTGCTGATGGGCATCAACGTGCTGGTGATCCCGTTGGTCTTCGTCATATTGCTGTACCTGGCCAACAGCCGGAAGGTCATGCACGACGTAGCCACCGAGTGGTGGCGCAATGCAATCCTCGGGGTGGGTCTGCTGCTGTCGCTGGTGCTGGCGGCACAGAAATTCCCCGACTATATGGCGGCGCTGTTCTCGTAGCAGTGCAGGCGTATCCAACAACACAGGCTCTGCAGGAGATCACCATGACTGGCAAACCAACATTCCGGCGCGCTGACCACGTATCACTGACGGTTGCGGACATCGAACAGGCGATCGCGTTCTACACCGGGGTCATGGGGGCCACGCTCAAGTACCGCATGGGCCCGTTCGATGCCCGTGAAATTCCACCCATGGAAGATGGCAGGGACTGGACCGAGGCGCATGTGAACGTCCCTGATGCCTGTCTGCAGATCGCTATGCTGCAGCTGTGCGACAACCTGGGCATGGAGCTGTTCCAGTATGAGCGACCCGCGGATGCGGCAACCACGCCGCCGCGCAATTGCGATGTTGGCAGCCGGCATATCTGTCTGCAAGTCGATGACGTGCAGGCGGCTGTGGACTACCTCCAGGCCAATGGCTGTCGCCCAATGGCCGGCCCCATTGTTGCCGATGGCGGCCCCGCGCCGGACTCGCTGTCCTGGTATGTTCTCGACCCTTTCGGGCACCAGCTTGAGCTGGTGCAGTACACCTGAACCGGGCCGGCGAACCGCTGCCTCAACGATTATCCATGGCCGCGGACCGCGGCCCGACGTATTGAAAGGAGAGTGATCAGATGTCCCGCAAAGTCATAAATCCCGCCGAGTTGTATGAAAGCACGGCCTACGGGTTCTCCCACGCGGTGGCGTCCAGCGACGCGACCCTCGTGCACTGTGCCGGTCAGGTGGCCTGGGACAAGGACTACCAGGTGGTCGGTGGTAGCGATCTGGGCGCGCAGGCCCGGCAGGCGCTTGCCAACCTCAAGACGGTGCTCGCTGAGGCCGGCGCCGGCGTGGAAGATATCGTGCGCCTGCGCACCTACGTGGTAAACCACAACCCTGACTGCCTGGGTCCCGTAGGCGCGGCCCTGGCCGAGTTCTACGGTGATGTCATGCCGGCGGCCAATACCTGGATCGGAGTGCAGGCCCTGGCCCTGCCCGATTTCCTGATTGAAATAGAAGCCACGGCGCAGATCAGTAAAGGAGAACAGCAATGAACAGATCACCGGGTACACCCGTCCGCGTCACCTTTGGCGCCGCTTGCCTGATGCTGGCACTGCTGGCAGCACCTCTGCTGGCGCGCGCGGAAACGTCAATGCAGCAGGTCGAGGGCTTGTGGGCCTACACCGGGCTGACCTCGTCCGGCGGCAAGTCCATGCCGCTGACCGGCGTGTTCCTGTTCAAGGATGGCTCCTTCATCCAGCAGGCTGTGTTCAACGGCGAGCCCTACTACAAGCAGAGCGCCATGGCGCACTCCGGTCCCTATTCCGCCATTGAAGGCGGCGTCCACCTGGTCGCGCAGCAGACGCTCAGCCTGTCGCCCGCAGACCCGTTGGCGTCCCACGGTGTGACGGAGCACGATCTGGTCGTCACCCGCGATGATGACGGCCTGACCCTGGTATTCGGCAGTGGTACCGTGCAGACCCTGCGCCGAATCGGTGCTGCCGCCGACGCGAAGATTGTGCAGCTGGAACACGGCATGCTGGCGATGGTGGATGGCCACTTTATTGTCGTCAGCGGCGATGACTCCTACGCGGTCACCGGCTACGGTCGCTACCGCCAGCAGGGCGAGCGCTACTTCATTGAGGTGATTCGCTGGGCCGAAACCGACGGTGCGGAAACCATCAGTGCTCGAGATGCTGTCATTACCGCAACTTTCGACGGCCAGACCCTGCGCTTGCCGGGGGGCCGGGTGCTCAAGGTCGGCGCCGGTGCCTGACCTGCACCGGCGGGAACCGGAGTCTCTTTGTTCCGTGGCCCGCCGGTACCAGGCAGCACCCGATCCATTTTTTTACCGACCTGCAAAGGTCGACCCATTGTGGAAATATTGCTTATGAAAACGGGAATGATGAAACAGCTATTGGCCGCCACCGGGCTGGCGCTCGCCGGTCTGGCACTGCCCGCCAGTGCCCAGCTCACTGCGCTGGTCGGTGGCTCGGTGGTAAACCTCGATAACGGTGCGGCGCTGGACAACGCGGTGGTGCTGGTGGACGGGGAGCGGATCGCGGCGGTGGGCAGCCGCGGCGATGTCGCCATACCCGCGGACGCGAAAGTCATTGATGCCAGCGGCAAGTGGATAGTGCCGGGCCTGATGAACATGCACGTGCACCTTGGGCTCAAGCTGCCGGGCGCCGCCTCCATGGCGCTGCTGAACGAATCCGAGGCGGAGCTGGCGCTGAGAATGGCAGAGAATGCCAGGCTCAGCCTGCAGGCCGGCACTACCACGATTCGCGCTCCCGGTGACGAGGGCCACGCCATTTTTGCAGTAGACAAGGCAATTCGCCGCGGTGAGATCCCCGGACCTCGCATCCACAGTGCGGGAGTTGCACTGGCGCCAACCGGCGGTCACGGCACCAGTCACGGCGAGGTGGGTGTGGACGGTCCCGACGACGTTACCCGCAAAGCGCGGGAACAGATCCGCGCTGGCGCCACCTGGCTCAAGCTGATGATCAGCAAGGGCATCGCCTCACCGGCGGGGTCGATTGCGGCCTCCGACATGACGCTGGAGGAAATGAGCGCGGCGGTGGACGTGGCTCACCGGGCGGGGTTCAAGGTCACGGCCCACTCCGGTTCGCCCGAGGCGACCCTGGAGGCGCTGGAAGCTGGCGTGGACTGCTTCGAGCACGGCTACTACCTGAACCAGGAAGTCTTTCGCAAGATGAAGCGCGCCGGCGCCTGGTATGTGCCGACCATCGTGGTCAGTCAGGCGGGGGCGTTGGAGTTCTTCCAGAAAATCGGTTCCCCGCAGTGGTACCTGGACCGCGCCGCCTCGGTGGGCAAGGTGCACTGGAAGGCGCTGCAAACCGCTATCGATGAGGGCGTCAATATCGCCATGGGCAGCGACCAGTTCCCCTTCGAGCCCAATGAAGGCACCGTTGCCTCTGTACGTGAGATCGAGCTCTACGTCGATGCCGGCATGACGCCCCTGCGGGCCCTGCGCTCTGCGACTGTCGAGACCGCGCGATTGCTGGGCGTGGAAGAGGAGGTCGGTACCATCAGCGCAGGCAAGTACGCCGACCTGCTGCTGCTGGAGTCAAACCCCATCGCTGACATTTCCGCCCTGCGCAGTATTGGCCTGGTGATGAAGGGCGGCGCCGTGGTGCGCAACGACTGGAACCTGTAGCGCAGGCGCTCTGCGGGTCAGGGCTCGGGCGCCAGGTTGCGGAAATAGTCCTCGATATATTGCATGAACTTGAACGCGGCGATCGGCAGCTGCCGGCCGCTTCGGGTGACCAGGCTGATCTGGGTGCTGTTGAGCGTGGCACTGTCGGTAGGGATGGCGACAAAGCGCCCTGCGGCCAGTTCCTCGCCGACCACCAGGTCGGGTAACAGGGATACGCCGGAGCCCGAGTTGATGAAGCCGCGAAGCAGCGCCAGCGAGCTGGTGGCGAGGTGTGGGGTAAAGAAAATGCCCTGCTCCTGCTCACTCTGCTCGATGATCTGGCGGATACGGTAGGCCCCGTCGAGCAGGCCCACGGTGTACTGCCCCAGCTCCGCCAGTTCTACCAGCTTCTTGCCGGCCAGTGGATGGCTGCGGTGTACCACGACTTTCATCGGCTGCGGCAGGTGCACGCGCGAACTGACCTTCGGATCTCGGGACGTGTCGAAGATCATCCCGAAATGGGCGTCATCGTCACTGATCATGCGCACCACTTCATTGGTACTGGAAACACTGACGCCCACAGAGATGCCGGGATAACGCTGCATGTAGCTCTGCAGGGTGTCGCTGAAGCGTTCGGAGATAAAGGCTTCGCCAACCGCAATCGATATCTTGCCGGTATTCAGGGACTGCAGCTCCCTGATATGCGAGAGAAAGGCTTCCTGCTGGGCGCAGCGGTCCTGGTAGAACTGGAAGGCAAGCTCACCGGCCTCGGTCAGTTTCAGGCGCCGCCGGCCGCGCTCCACCAGCGGGGTGCCCAGCTCACTTTCCAGTTCCGCGATCTGGCGGCTGATGGAGGAGGGGGCAACATCGAGTTTCTCGCCCGCGGCGCGCATGGTGCCGAGGCGTGCGGACTCGTAGAGATAGTGCAGGCGACGTTGGCTGACGTTCATTGGTGTGGCTCATGTGGTTTGCGGTTAAGACAACGAACTAAAACATAAATTGCCCGTGGGGGGCAGTAAAATAAGCAGTCGATCGGGGAACGATAACCCTGCGGCTGGGAAAATGTAGAGGAATTTATGAACAGAGATTCGGTGAACTGGCGCGGCTATATACCGGCCATGACAACCCCCTTCAGCCGCAGCGGCGAGCTCGACGTCGAGGCGCTGCGCAAGCACGTCGACTGGCTGCTCGCAGAGGGCATGCACGGCCTGGTGGTGGCGGGGACACAGGGAGAGTGGTTTACGCTGAATCTGGAAGAGAAGGCGGTTTTACTGGCGGAAGTCGCCGGGCGGGTACAGGGTCGCATACCGCTGATAGCGGGCTGCAGCGGCTATACCCTGGCCGATGTCCTGACTCAGGTGGAACTGGCGGAAAAGGCCGGTTTCGACGGTGTCCTGCTGACGCCGCCACCCTACATGGTGCCCTCCGAGACCGATATTCTGGCGTTTTACCGCTCCGTGGACGCGGCGATCAGGATGCCCATCTGTGTCTACAACTGGCCTCCTGGTACCCACGTGGACATGTCGCCGGACCTGCTGGTGGCGCTGGCGCAGTTGAAGCAGGTAGTCGCGATCAAGAACTCAACCCCGGACCTGCGCCGTTTCCTCGATGTCTTTTTCCGCCTGCGCCGCGAGGTGAGAGTATTTGGAATTCCCATGAACGAGACCGGCGCGACCATGGTCATGCAGCACGATGCAGACGGTACCATGGGCGCCGGGGCCGTGCTGGGCCACGAACAGCCGGATTTCTTCAACGAGCTGTGGGCGGGCAACGAAGCCCGGGCCCTGGAATACGCGGCCCGCGATTACACTATAATGAAAAGCTGGTTCAACCCGGACCTGACCGGCAAGTTCGGTTCTTCCCAGGCAATCTTCAAGGAAGCCCTGAACCAGCAGGGACTGCACGGGGGCTTTCCGCGTCTGCCCCTGCAGCCGCTGGATGCCGAGGGCGCCAGCCAGATCCGCGCGACGCTGGTGGCGCTGGGACGCACGGTGCAGGATTAGGGCCGGCACACTGACCGAGGCTGAAAAGCGGGGAGCAAGGTTGCACAGCTGTGATGTGGCGATAATTGGAGGGGGCCTGATCGGCTGCGCCGCGGCCTTCTACCTGACCAGGCTGGGCAAGCGGGTTATCGTGCTGGAAAGCGATGCCCTCAATGGCGGAGCCTCCGGCCGCAACGCCGGCTCCCTGCACTTCCAGCTGGAGTACCGTCTGCTGGAATACCAGGAGCAGCTGCAGGACCACATTGCCCACCTCGTCCCGTTTACCCGCCGCGCCATCGAGCAGTGGCGGGGGCTGGAGACGCTGCTGGGAGAGGATCTGGAACTGGTGATGCACGGCGGCATCATGGTGGCGGAGACCGCCGACCAGCTGCAGCGGCTGCAACAGAAATACGAATTTGAAACCCGGCACGGCATGGAGCTGGAGCTGCTGTCCCGCAGCGAGTTGCGCGCCCGCGCGCCCTATCTCGACGAACGGGTACAGGGCGCGCTGTACTGCGCCGACGAGGGCCACTGCAATCCCCGCTATCTCACCCTGGCCTATGCGCGTGCCGCGCAGCGGCTGGGTGCGGTTTTTCACACCGGCACGCGGGTCCGCAGCGTACAGCGCCTGCGCCACGAATGGGCGCTGGAAACCGTTGCCTCCGTCGCCGGTGACGCCGAGCACGGTGGCCGCGCGGACTACCGCTGCGATGCCATCCTCAACGCGGCCGGCGCCTGGGCCGCCGATGTGGGGCGCCTGGCGGGGGTGCACCTGCCCATCTTTCCGGTGGGCCTGACGATGAATGTCACCGAGGAGGCGCCACCGCTGGTCGGGCATCTGGTACAGCACGTGGGCAGGCGGCTGTCGATGAAGCAGGTGCGCGAGGGCAATCTGCTCATCGGTGGCGGCTGGTCCGCCCGGCTACCCGAGCTGACAGGTACGGGCTCTGCGGCTGCGCGGCCCCTGTACCGCTCGGTCTGCGGCAATCTCGCCACGGCGGCGGAAGTGGTGCCGGCCCTGCGCGAGCTGCATCTGCTGCGCACCTGGACCGGTGTCACCGGCGTCACCGCCGATCAGCTGCCCCTGCTGGGTGAAGTTCCCCAGCTGCCGCGCTATTTCGTTGCCGCGGGCGGCTCCGGGTTTACCTTTGGCCCGACCTACGCCGAGTTGATCAGCCAGTTGATCGCCGCCGGCGAGACCGCCTACCCGATAGCCCCGTTTTCGCCGGCGCGATTCAGCCATATCAACATGTTCATGCGCGAGGCCGGTCACTGATGGCACACCGTATCGAGGCCGGCGTGGAGCGCCAGCCGTCCCTGCAGATCGAGATCGACGGCGTCGCCGTCAGCGTTCATCCGGGCGAAACCGTCGCCGCCGCGCTGCTGCTTGCGGGCAGGGAACACTGCTACACCACCCGCGAAGGCGAGCCCCGCAGCCTGTTCTGCAATATGGGCAGCTGCTTCGAGTGCCTGGTTGCGATCAGCGTAGCGGGCGAGGAGCGGGAGCCCCGCTGGCGCCGTGCCTGCATGACACCGGTCAGTGAAGGGATGCGAGTGCGTACCGGCAAATGCCTGCAGGAGACCCTGTGAGGCCGGTGGACCTCGCCATCGTGGGCGCAGGCCCCGCCGGGATGGCGGCGGCGCTGACCGCGGTTGCACACGGTCTGCGGGTGGTGGTGATCGATGAGCAGCAGCAGGCGGGTGGCCAGATCCTGCGGCAACCACCGGCCGCAATCCGGGTGCGCAACTGGCTGCGCGACCGGGTGTACCGTCGCCAACAGCAGTTGCTGCAACGGGCGCAGCAGGACAGCCGCATCGAGTGGTGCTGGCAGACCACGGTGCTGGGCTTCCTCGACCGTGATCCTCACGACCCGACGAGCCAGCGTCTGTGGTTGCACGGTCCCGAGGGCACCAGAGAACTGGCTGCGCGCAGTGTGCTGGTCGCCGCGGGCTGTCACGACCTGGCGGTGCCGTTCCCGGGCTGGAACCTGCCCGGCGTCATGGCCACCGGTGGCCTGCAGGCCATGGTCAAGAGCCAGCAGCTGGTGCCCGGGAAGCGATTCGTGCTCGCGGGCAGCCATCCCCTGCAGCTGATTGTCGCGGACCAGATCCACCGGGGCGGTGGCGAGGTAGCCGCGGTACTGTTCGCGCAGCCCCTTGGCGCGATGCTGGGCGTGCGCAAGCGGCCGCTGCTGATGCTTCGTCACCTGAGCAAGCTGCTGCATATCGGCGGGGTCATGTGGCGGCTGTGGCGAGCCGGGATTCCGGTGCGCTTCGGCAGCACCGTGGTGGCGGCGGAGGGCGAGCGGCAGCTGGCGGCGGTGCGCGTGGCCAGGCTGCGGGACGGGGTGTTCGAGCCGCAGCAAACCCGGGAGGAGATAGCCTGCGATCACCTCGGCGTCTGCTATTCCTTCCTTGTCGCCTCCGAGCTGCCGCGCCAGGCGGGGGCCGCCGTCAGCTGGTCCGCGGAACGCGGCGGCTGGATAGTGGATGTCGATGGCTGGCAGCGCAGTTCCGTTGCCGGGCTCTACGCAGCCGGCGAAACCACGGGTGTGGCCGGGGCGGACGTTGCCAGGGAAGAGGGTGAACTGGCGGCGCTGGCAGTACTGCTGGACCAGGGCGTACTCGACGCCGCCCGGGCGGAAAAGATGGCCGCTCCGGTCCGCCGCCGGCTCGCCAGCCTGCGGGAGTTTGCCGCTGTGCTGGCGCAGATCTCACTGCCGCCCTGGCGTGTTTTCGAGCAGCTGCTGACTGACAGCACCACCCTGTGCAAATGCCAGGGGATCAGCGTCGGCCAGTTCGGCGACTTGTTGCAGGAGCACAGTTCGATCGCTACCGCCAACTCCGCCAAGCTGCGCTCGCGCACCGGCATGGGGCTGTGCCAGGGCCGCTACTGCGGCTATTTTGTGACCCGGCTGCTGGCCCGGCACGGTGACATCAGTGAAGCCGAGGTGGGCCCATTCAGCGCTCGCTCGCCGGTCAAGCCGGTGCCCATCGCCGATATCCTGGCGCGGGAGCGAGAGCAGGGCTGACAGCAAGCTCCGGTGGCCTGCGGGAGAGCGCCAGGCAACAGCGTACGTTGCGGCCCGAGGTATCAGTCCCGGTAAAGGATGTTGGCGACCGCGATTCGGGTGCTCAGGCAGGGATGCTCCTCGGCCCGGATGTGCGCCTGCTCAATCACCTCGTGACCACTGACCACGCTGCCGAAAGCTGCGAAGCCCTGACCGTCCGCGTGCCTGTTGCCGCCGAAATCGAGAGCCGGCTCGCGTTGCAGGCAGATAAAGAAGCTGCCGTAAACCTCACCCGGTTCAAACCGGGCGGTGGATACCATCCAACGCTCATGCTGCAGGCCGGTCAGCCCGGTATGCTCATGCCGGATGCGGGACCGTTGCTCATCCATCCCGGCCGGCGTACCGACCTGCACCACGTCAATCGGGCTCGCCTCGACGCCACCGTGCTTGCTGGCCGAGACAATGCGAAAGATGCTGCCGTCGCGAAATGCCCCGCTGCGGGCAAGCCTCGCGAAGTAGTCGCAGGTCACCGGCGCCGCATCCGGTCGCAGCATAACGCTGAAGCTGCCCAGTTCGGTCGCGACGTCCAGAAATGCCATGGTGGTTCCAGTTAACCGGCGGGCAGGAGGACCGGCGTACCGACCCAGAGAATCGTCGCCGTACCCCTGCTCTTGTTGACGATATTGTGGCCGAGCTGGGTGTTCATGTGCACACAGTCTCCCGCCTGCAGACTGAACACCTTGTCGTCGATCATTTGCTCCACCCTGCCCTTGATGATGTAGAAGATATCCTCGCCTTCATCCCGGTGGACCGTCGGCAATTCCACGCCGGGGGGGATATCCATCAGCAGTGCACTCATCTGCTGGTTTGGGATGGAGGCGTTCAGCACCCGATAGGTGATGGGGGAGTCAATGTTCAGGTACTGCGGGTCGCTGGCCTTGCTGACGAGTTCTGCGGGCACCGGCGGAGAGATGAAATAGTGGATGTCCGTGCCCAGGGCGCGGGCAATGTTGATCAGGGAAACGATGGACGGTGTGGCCTTGCCGCGTTCCGCCTGGGACAGGAAGGCGGCGGACAGCTCCGCCTTCTCGGCCAGCTCCTGCAGGGTGAGCTTCTGCTCCAGGCGCCTCGCCTTGAGCAGGCCGCCCAGCGACCGCTTCATCATCGATTTCTTTTTCTTCTCCACACTGGATCCCCTCAAACGTTATGTGAGGAGTGTACCCGACGGAAACATTTTGTCAAAAATTATTGACATACTTAAATTTTTAACCCATTTTTAATGGCAGTGGTTTTCCTGTGGAAGCTTGCAGGCCGCTGTGCCAACCGCCTGTTGTGGGCTATACGTTTCGGGCATGGAATCCGGGGAGAGGGATAGATGAAGACAATTTCGAGCAATGGTTTGACGGGTACGCTGGCGCTGCTGGCTGCATTGCCAGTCGCCCCGCTGGCGCTGGCCCAGGCCGACAAGCCGGCCGGCGCAATGGTGCTGGAGGAAGTGACGGTGACGGCGCGGCGTCGCGACGAAAGCCTCCAGGAGGCGCCCTACGCGGTGACTGCTTTCACGGCGCAAGCACTCCAGGATGCCAATGTGCAGCGCATGGAAGATTTCATCGCCCTGACGCCGAACGTGACCCTCGCGACCTCGCAGGGCATCGGCACCAGCTTTCTCAGTATTCGCGGCCTGACCCAGGTGCGCAACGGCGAGGCGCCGGTGGCCACCATCATTGATGGCGTTCTGCAGTTCAGCGGTATCCAGTTCCGGCAGGAGCTGTTCGATGTCGAAAGTGTCGAGGTGGTGAAAGGTCCCCAGGGCGCGATCTACGGCCGCAACGCCACGGGAGGCGCGATCATCATCAATACCCGGCGCCCCACCAATGAGGCCGAGGGTTACGTTAGTGCCGGCGCAGGCGCCGGGGACGAGTACATGGTCGAGGGTTCCTACGGTGGCGCGCTGATCGAAAACCAGTTGTTCGCCCAGGTGTCCGGCAAGCACATTGATCGCGACGGCTACCTGACCAATATCACCCGCAACGAAGAAGCTGACCGCTTCGAGGACAGCACTCTGCGGGGGCGTCTGATCTATGAGCCAACGGCGAATCTGTCCTTTGACCTGCGTGCGAACATCGCCCGCCACAAGGGCCGCGGCATCGGTTTCCAGTACCAGGCCGTGGACCTGGCGCCGGATGGCATCACCGCCATTGCCTTCGGCACCGACACCGGGCCGATCGACGCCAACAACGTCCTGCCTGTCCGGGACAACAACGTCGACTACGGCGAGCGGGACATGAACGACTTCGCCCTCAAGGTGGACTGGATTACCGAACTGGGAACGTTTATCTCCACCACCAGCTATACCGATCTGGAGGAATGGTCTGACTCGGACCAGTTCCCCTACACCGCGGCGATGAGCGCGCCGGGCTTGTTCGGCTTTGACGGCACCCAGACCGGATTCTTCGAGATCGACGCCTGGAGCCAGGAGTTCCGCTTCCGCTCACCTGACGACCAGCCGGTGCGCTGGGAAGTGGGTACGTATTATCTGGAGTGGGACCGCTTTGTGTCCCTGTCCACCGGGGTGGACACCGGCGCCGGGATCCTGCGCCTGGAGCGCGAGCCGACGACGGACCCGCGCAATCCCACCACATCGTTCCTGGCCGATGACAACAGCAACACCGCGATGGCGGTGTTCGGTCAGGCCAGTGTTGACATCGGCACAGATTTCGAGCTGTCGCTGGCGCTGCGCTACGACGAAGAAGAGCGGGTACAGGACGTCTCGCCCCTGCAGTTTCCCGCCGGTGTGCCAGGAGCACGCAACAAGGAAACCTTCGACATGGTGCAGCCGAAGATCACCCTGCGCTACCAGCCGTCGGACCAGCACAACTGGTACGCAACCTGGGGTCGGGGCTTCCGCAGCGGCCAGTTCAACCAGAACGGGATTTCCGACGTGGCGGCCTCCGTCGGCCTGGTCGGCATCAATGACGTGGTGGACCAGGAGGAGTCCGAGTCCTTTGAAGTGGGCTACAAGGGCCTCTACTTCAACGATCGCCTGCGCCTGATCGGGGCGGGCTTTGCCACCAAAGTGGAAGGGCAGCAATTCTTCTCCTTTATCGGCGCCATCAGTGCCCAGATCCTCACCAATGTCGATGAAGTGCAGCTGTACGGCGGGGAACTGGAGTTGAACCTGCGGGCGACCGAGAACCTCGATCTCTACGCCTCCGTGGGCTACACCGACAGTGAGATCAAGGAGTACCTGGTGGATCCGACCGTGGAAGGCAACGATGCGCCCTATATTGCCGACACCACGACCAACATCGGCGCCCAGTATGAGGTGCCGCTGAATTTTGCCAACTTGAACCTGTTTGCCCGGGTGGACTACGAGCGCCGCGGTGCCCAGTACTGGGATGTGCAGAATTCAACTGAGCGCGATCCGCTGGATTTCCTCAGTCTTCGTCTGGGGGTCACCGATACGGATGACAAGTGGTCAGTGATCTGGCAGGTACAGAACGCGCTGGACGAGGAATACAACTCGGAGTGGGTGGCGGGGGGGTTCTCCGCCCGGGCGCCGGGAAAAATCTGGAACCTTCGACTCAGGTATAACTTCTAATTATGACCAAATATCATGTTTCAGCTGACATCGGTGGTACTTTCACCGACATCGTGATCGAACCATCGGATGGCCCGGTCTTTGTCAACAAGGTGCCCACGACGCGGGAGAACCCTGCGCTGGGTGTGATCAACGGCATCAAGGATGTGGTGCCGGATCTGGCCGACATCGAATACTTCGTGCACGGCACTACCGTCGGGCTCAATGCTTTTCTGGAGCGGCGCGGCGAACGTGTCCTGCTGGTTGCCACCGCAGGTGCCGGCGACAGCTACGTCATTGCCCGCGGCAATCGCGATGCGCTCTACGACCTGCGCTACAGCAAGCCGGCGCAGCTGGTGCCACGCCGGGATGTGCACGAGGTTCGCGGTCGCCTGGCCTGGGACGGCAGGGAAATCGAGCCACTGAACGAGGCCGATTTCCAGCCGATCATCGACAAGGTCAAGGCGGAAAACATTAACGCGGTGGCCGTGTGCCTGCTCCACAGCTACGCCTATCCCGCGCATGAAGTGCGTGCCCGCGAAATCCTCAAGGCGGCGTTGCCGGGGGTGTCCATCTCCCTCTCCCACGACGTGGCGCGGGAATGGCGCGAATACGAGCGCGCTTCCTCGGCGGTCATGAACGCCTACGTGGCGCCGGTGGTCGAGCGCTACCTGCTCAGCCTGCAGGAGCAATTGCTGGAGCGCGGCATGCGCTCGGGCGTGCATATCATGCAGTCCAGCGGCGGCGTCACCACGGCCGACACCGCGCGCGAAAAGCCTGTGTTCACCCTGCTCTCCGGCCCGGTGGGCGGTACTATTGCCGGCGCCTCGCTCGCCAAGCGCGCCAGGCGTCCCAACCTGCTGTGCGTCGACATGGGCGGCACCTCCTTTGACCTCAGCCTGGTGGTCGATGGCGAGGCCAGCACCACCCTGGAGACCGAGCTGGAGGGCCTGCCCCTGCTGATGTCGATCGTCGATATCCAGACCATCGGCACCGGCGGCGGCTCAGTGGCCTGGCTGGACAATGACGCTGTCCGGGTAGGCCCCCGCAGCGCCGGTTCCGTGCCCGGTCCCGCCTGTTACGGCAACGGCGGCACGGAGCCTACAGTAACCGACGCCAACCTCTACCTCGGGCGTCTTGGCGCCAGGTCCCTGCTCAGCGGCGAGATGTCGCTGGATGGCGCGGCCACCAGCGCGGCAATCGAGTCATTGGCAGAGCGGGCGGGAATGCAGCCGGTGGCCTTTGCCGAGGGCATTCTGGCAATTTCCAACGCGGCCATGGCCGATGCCATGCGTACCATCACCGTCAGCGAGGGTGTGGACCCGCGCGATTTCACCCTGGTGGCATTCGGCGGCGCCGGGCCAATGGCGGCAGTGTTCCTGGCGGAGGAACTCGATATCCGCGAGGTGCTGATTCCGCGTTTCCCGGGTACGTTCTCCGCCTGGGGCATGCTGCAGACTGATCTGCGCCACGATCTCACCCTGAGCTTCTTCCGGCCCGCCGCGGCAGTGGCGCCAGAGGAGCTGCAGGGCCTGTTTGCCGAACTGGAAACCGAGGGCCGGGAAGCCGTCATGCAGGAAGGTATTCCCGCCGACCGCATTTCCTTTCTGCGCTCCGCGGACATGCGTTACTCGGGCCAGGAATACACCATCAACATACCCTTGCCCGACGCGCTGGATATCGCCGCTCTCAGCGCGCGGTTTCACGATGCCCACAAGCAGCGTCACGGCCACTCCAGCCCCGAAGCGCCGATTGAATTCGTCAATCTGCGGCTGGCGGCGATCGGCGCAATCAGCAAGTACGACGAGCATCCACACCAGGTCACCGGTGATGGCAGCGATGCCGTGATCGGTCAGCGCGAGGCGGTCTTTCGCGGTGAAACCCTGGCCACGCAGGTGCTGCGGCGCGACCGTCTGCCGGTCGGCTACCAGGCCACCGGCCCGGCGATCGTCGAGGAACAGAGCGCGACGACGGTGCTGCCCGATGGCTGGCAGCTGCGAGTCGACGAGGAGAGCAACCTGATACTGACGCGAGGAACCGCAGCATGAGCCAGGTAGATCCGATTACCACGGAAATCATCCGCAATGCCTTCATTTCCATCGCCAGCGACATGAACGCGACCCTGATTCGCAGCGCGTTCACTCCGGTGATCTACGAGGGCAAGGACTGCTCGGTGGCGCTGATTGACGAGAACGGTGAAGTCCTGGGCCAGTCCCTGGGGTTGCCGCTGTTCCTGGGCAACCTGGAGATCTGCGTCAAGATCATGGCCGAGCGCTATGGCTGGGACTATTTCCAGGAAGGGGACGTGTTCTATATGAACGACTCCTACATGACCGGCACCCACCTGAACGATTCCACCATCATCATGCCGATCTTCTGGCGCGGCACCCGCGTGGGTTTCGCCGCCTCGCGCGCGCACTGGCTGGATGTGGGGGCCAAGGATCCGGGCACCCCGGTGGACTCCCACGAAATCTACCAGGAAGGCACCCGCTGGGGCCCGACCCGGCTCTACGATGCCGGCAAGCCGCGGCATGACGTCATTGAGCTGCTGCGCCTCAACAGCCGCTTCGGCGATGCCACTATCGGCGATCTCAACGCGCAGATTGCCGCTGGTCGCACCGGTGAGCAACGGCTGCAGGCGCTGTATGACCGCTTCGGCACCGAAACCATTTGCGCAGCCCGCGATGAAATCTACAAGCAGACCGAAGCCAAGGAGCGCGAGGCCATTGTCGCCCTCCCCGATGGCGAGTACAGCGCGGAGGGCACCATCGACGACGACGGGCTGGGCAACGGGCCGCTGGGTGTGAAGCTGACGGTGCGCATCGAGGGCGATGGCATGACCGTCGACCTCGCCGGATCGGCACCCCAGGCCGCCGGCCCGGTCAACTGCGGGCTGACCCAGACCGTGGCCGCGGCGCGCGTAGCCTACAAGCTGCTGATCTGTTCCGAGGTGTCGCCCAACGGTGGCTCGTTTCGCGCGCTGGATGTGCTGGCGCCGCCGCGCTCGATCTTCCACGCCCAGGAGCCGGCCCCCTGCGGCTGGTATTTCACCCCGCTGGGCCTGCTGATCGACCTGATCGTGAAAGCGCTGGCCCCGGTGCTGCCGGACAAGGCCGCGGGCGCCCACTACGGCGATTCCATGGTCATCACCATCGCCGGGCAGGACCCGCGCAACGACGATGACTTCTTCCTCATGATTGAGCCCACCACCGGTGGCTGGGGCGCCTTCAACGGCGGGGATGGCGCCAACTCCCTGATCAACAACGTCAACGGCAGTTTCAAGGATCTGCCGATCGAGATTTTCGAGAGCAAGTATCCGCTGCGGATTCTCAGCTACGGCATTCGCCAGGATTCCGGCGGCGCCGGCAAGTATCGCGGCGGCAACGGCACCTACCGGGAGTACCTGGTGGAGTCCGACGCCTCGCTCTGGCTCTGGTTCGAACGTTTCGATACACCGGCCTGGGGCCTGTTTGACGGTGGCTCCGGCGCGCCGCCCAAGGTCCTGATCCAGCGTCCCGGCCAGGAAGCGCTGGAGCGACTCAAGGCCAACGACATCAAGATGCCTCCCGGCACGGTGATCAAGTCCATGACCGGCGGCGGTGGAGGCTACGGTAATCCGCGGGAGCGGGACCCCCGCCAGGTGCGCGAGGACCTGCTCGACGGCTTCATCTCCCCCGAGCATGCCAGCGCGGTCTACGGGGTCGACGCGGAGGCGGTGGACCTGTAGTCATGGCCGCACCGGGGGTGAGTGCGGGGGAAACGCTGTCGGGGGTGCATATCGCGCTGGTGATCATCGGCGGCACCATCGGCATGGCCGTGTTCCTGGTGTCCGCGCAGATCGGCGGATCCCTGGGCCTGCAGCGTGCGGCCTGGGCCTTTGTCGCCGGCTGCCTGATTCTCGCGGTCATGGGCTCGCTGACCTCCCATGTGGGCGCCACTACCCGGCTCACCACCTACCAGCTCTGCGCGCAGGCCTTTGGTGGTGCGGGCGCCCAGCTGGTCAATACGGTGATTGCACTGTCGTTGATCGGCTGGTTTGCGGTGATCAGCAACACCCTGGGATCACTGTCGGATTTCGTCTTTTCCCGGTTGTACGGCTGGGAGCTGCCGGTCCCGGTCTACATCGTCGCCAGCAGTGCGGCGATCGTGGTGGTGACCATCACCGGGTTTCGCGGCATCGACAGGATTGCGCTGTGGATGACCCCGGCCATGCTGCTGCTGGTTGTGTATGCGGCCCTCGGCAGCGTGGACCAGGTGCCGCACTGGAATCGACCGGTCGAAGGTGCCACGCCGATGAGCTTCTCCGCCGCGGTCTCCGCCGTGGTGGGCTCCTATATTGCCGGGGTGATTATCCAGCCTGACTACAGCCGCTTCGCCCGCAACGCGCGCCACGCGGTGGGCGCGGCCTTTGTTGCGCTGGGGCTGTGTTTTCCCACCGTCATGTTCCTCGCCGCCATTCCCGGCTCCGCGCTCAGCCAGGTCGACCTGCGCGGCCTGCTGCTGGCCATGGGCGTCGGCCTGCCCGCCTTCACCCTGCTGTTCCTGGGAGCCTGGTCATCGAATGTGCTGTGCCTGTACTCCTCCAGCCTGTCCATGTCCACGGTGATCCGGCGGGCGACCTACTGGAAAGTGGTAGTCACCATTGGCGTGTTGGGCACCTTGCTGGCGTTGGTGGATGCACAGACCTACCTGGTGAACTTCCTGGTGCTGCTGGGCATAACCATTCCGCCCGTGGGTGCCATCTATCTGGTGGAAGCGCTGCTATTGAGGCGGTCGCTTAAGGCGCCGGCAGCCGACGCCAGCCCTGCGCAGCCGCGAATCACGCAGTGGCGGGCGGTGCTCGCCTGGGCGCTCGCCACCGGCTTCGGTTTTGGGGTGCAGAACGAGCTGCTGGCAATCACCGGCGTCTCATCCATTGATGCCATTCTGGCGTCGGCGGCGATTTTCCTGTTGCTCAATCACCGCCGCATAGCCTTGCCATTCACGGGAGATAAAACCTATGCATAAAGCCTGGGTAATGAACGACTACAGCGGTTTCGAAGGGCTGCGCCTGGAACAGTTCCCCGATGCCGAACCCGGTCCGGGCGAGGTCCGGTTACGCATCGAAGCCTTCGCCCTCAACTGGGGCGACATGGACCTGATGGAAGACCGCTACTCCTACAGCTTCTCCAGTTTTCCTGCGCGGATTGGCATGGAAGCCGCCGGCATCGTCGAGGCGACAGGCCCGGGGGTCGACGACATTGAAATCGGTGCGCGCTACAGCACCCTGCCACACTTCTACGACAATCGCGGTGCCAGTGCCGAATCACTCATTGTCAGCGCGCGCTACCTGACCCCGGCGCCCGCGAATCTGAGTGCGGTCGAAAGTGCCTCCATCTGGATGCAGTATCTCACCGCCTACTACCCGGTGGTGGAGCTGGCCCAGGCGGCGCCCGGGCGAGTGATCCTCGTTACCGCCGCAACCAGCACCGCGGGCACTGCCGCCCTGGAGATCGGGCGCAAGTGCGGCGCCACGATGATTGGTACCACCCGCTACGAGTACAACCGGGACTACCTCATGGAGGCGGGTGCCGACCATGTTATCGTCACCGGCGCCGCCAATGACGGCTTCGCGGATGAGCTGAAAGCTCTGACCGGTGGCCGCGGTATCGATGCGGCCTACGACTCGATTGGCGGCGGGCTGATGAACCAGTACGTCGGCGCCCTGGCGAAGAATGCGCGGATCTTTTTCTACGGCATGCTGGACAAGGACTTCCCGCAAATCCCCTACGCCGCACTGTTCCAGTCCAATGCGCTGTTCCAGGCCTACTCGGTGTTTAATTACATCGAAGACGACGAGATGTGCGCCAAGGGCATCGCCTGGGTGAACAGGGCCCTGGCTGCAGGCGAAATATCACCCACCATCGACCGTGTGTATCCGCTGGAAGGGTATATCGACGCCTGCCGCTACCTGAAGGAGCCCAGGCGTACCCACGGCAAGGTGGTGATCGAAACCGGCGCCGCGACCTAAGCCTGGCAATCCAGCACGATCTTGCCCGGCACCGCGCCGGCATCGATCAGGCGGTGCACCTCCGCCGCCTCCGCCAGCGGCCGCAGCTCGGCTACCGCCGGGTGCAGCCGCCCCTCCTTGAGCCACTGCATCAGGGTCATCACATCCTCCCGGAATTCCTCCGGGTGTTTCTCGCGCCGTGACTGGATGTTGTAGAAGCCGGTCTGGCGCCCGTCCGGCAGGCAGCGCCAGAGCCCCAGTAGTTTGGCGAAGCCCCACAACAGACCGGCGACGGATTCCTCCCCGGTGGTCACCTGCAGGGCGCCGAAGCCCACCAGCTTGCCGCCCCTGGCGACGCAGCGGTAGGAGCGTGCCCAGTTGTGGCCGCCTATGGTGTCGAACACCGCCTGCACCCCGCGGCCGCCGGTCAGCCGGTTGATCTCGGCGACGAAATCCGTGGTGTGATAGTCGATGGGCGTGGCGCCAAACCCGCGCACCAGTTCGTGCTTGCCGCTGGAGGCGGTGCCGTACACCGTGAGTCCCAGCTCCCGCGCCAGCTCCAGCAGCGCGGTGCCCACCGCGCCCCCGGCGGCGTGGACCAGGATACTGTCACCGGGCTTGAGGCTGCACTCGCGGGTCAGCATCTGCCAGGCGGTGGTATAGGAGAGGATCATGCACACCGCCTCCGCCGCATTCAGGCCCGCGGGGCAGGGTATTACCCGCCCGGCGTCCGCCAACAAGTACTGGGCGTAGCCGCCGATGACCGGCATGTCGGCGACGCAATCGCCCGGCTGCAGGGTGCTTACGCCGCTGCCGAGGGCATCCACCACCCCGAACCAGTCATAGCCCGGGGTGAACGGGGGTTTCTCCTTCACGCCGGGATACTGGCCCCGGCGGATGATGGTGTCGGTAAAGCCGGTGCCCGCCGTCAGCACCTTTACCCGCACCTGGCCGGGGCCGGGTTCGGGCAGGGTGGGCTCGGTCACCAGTTGCAGCATCTCCGGGCCCCCGAGGGCGGTGAGCTGGATGTGCTGCCAGGTAGTGGCGGTCATGGTTGCGTGTCCTATCGGTTGTTAGCCTTGTGCGTGGCAGAAGTATTACCCGCCGTGACGGCCCCTGTCCAATCCGGGTGGTGGCCGGGCATGGGTCCTGCTGTCGCTATGGTTTGACACCTCCACAAGCTCTGATAGACTAACTTTGCTTAGCTAATCGAGGTTGGTATGGAAATCGTGAATATGCATGAGGCCAAGACCCGGCTTTCCCAGCTGGTGGACAAGGCCTCCAAGGGAGAGCCGTTCATTATCGCCCGGGCTGGCAAACCAGTTGCCCGGGTGTCGGCGATTGATGCGCCAGACCCTGGCAGTGCGCGGCGGCTCGGCTTTCTCAAGGGCCAGACGAGGGTGCCGGATGATTTCGACCGCATGGCGGAAGGAGAAATCAGCGAGCTCTTTGCCAGCTAACTATGAACCTGCTACTGGATACCCACATCCTCCTGTGGGCCGCAAGCGAGCCTGAACGCCTGTCACAGGACGCCCGCGACCTCATCCAGGACCCCGTACATCGGGTTTACTTCAGCGCCGCCAGCATCTGGGAAGTCGTGATCAAGAACGGACTGGGCCGGGAAGACTTCCACGTGGACCCGCACTTGCTGCGGCGAGGCCTCATCGAGAATGGTTATTCAGAACTCCCTGTGACCAGCGCCCATACGCTGGCGCTGGCACATTTACCCCCGATCCATCGCGGCCCCTTCGATCGCATTCTGATCGCCCAGGCAGAGGTTGAAGGTTTCCTGCTGCTGACAATGGATGCGACCATACTGCAATATCAGGGACCCATACGGAGCGCCTGACCTCCCCATGACCACACTGCGCCAGACCAATCTCGCCCGCCTCGCGGGGCAGGAATTCGATGTGCTTGTTATTGGCGGCGGCATCAACGGCGCCGTCTCCGCCGCGGCCCTGGCCGGGCGCGGCGTGAAGGTGGCGCTGATTGAACGGGAGGACTTCGCCAGCGGGGTCAGCTCCCAGTCTTCCAACCTGGCCTGGGGCGGCATCAAGTACCTGGAGAGCTGGGAGTTCCTGCTGGTCAACAAGCTGTGCCGCTCGCGCAACGAACTGATGCGCGCCTATCCCTCCACGGTGAAGGAGATCCGCTTCTTCACCACCATCCAGAAGGGCTTCCGCTGGCCGCCGCTGTTCATTTTCCTGGGCAGCGTCCTGTACTGGATCATGGGGCGTTTCAAGACGAGGCCTCCACGATATGTAAGTGCACGCCAACTGGAAGCTACCGAGCCGGTGATCAATACCGAAAACGCCGCCGGCGGCCTGGAATACTCCGACTGCTACCTCTACGACAACGACGCCCGCTTCGTCTTCGGCTTCGTGCGCAAGGCCCTGGACTACGGCTGCGTGGCCGCCAACTACGTCGCCGCCACGGCCATGCGCCGGGAGCAGGGGCGCTGGCTGGTGGAGGCCCGGGACGCCATTAGCGGAGAGACCTTTACCGTGGCGGCGAAAGCGCTGGTGAATGCTGCCGGCCCCTGGCTGGATGCGCTGAACCGCGATGCCAGGGTCGAGACCGCCCACCACCACCTGTTCTCCAAG
>NZ_JAVKCQ010000023.1:0-12153 GCF_040222615.1 Haliea sp. | reverse complement strand
GCTCACGCCGCAACCGCTCTACCACCAGCGCCTGCTCGGGCAGCACTTCTTCCACCCCGTCGGGCAATTGCCAGCGATCCACTGTCTTCATAACCAGCCTTAATGCACCCAATACAATAACGCCAGCCCGAACAGCATGCTGCCCAGGCCGACGTTGCGGATGACCCGGTCCTGCTGCTGGGCCACCCCGAGCACCATTTGCCGCCAGGCCCTGGGGTTCAGGAACGGCACAATGCCCTCGATAATCAGTACCAGCGCCAGGGCCACCGGCAGTACCTGCCAGAACTCCACATCAACCCCCCGTTGCCCTGGTCATAAAAAAACCGCGAGCCCGGCGTTTGTGGGTAAAACGCCGGATCCCACGGTTGCAGAATTCTACCACAGGCACCACGGAAGGTACCTGCGTTTTTTCTCCCCTATTTGCCGCCGGCAGAGTCCTTCAGATAGCGGAAGAACTCACTGTCGGGCTGGATCAGCAGCAGGTCGCCGCTGTTCTGGAATGCGTCCTGATAGGCCCGCAGGCTGCGGGTAAAGGAATAGAACTCACGGTCGATATTGAAGGCATTGGCATAGATACCCGTGGCCTGGGCGTCACCTTCACCGCGGATCAGCTCCGCGTCGCGATAGGCATTGGCCTCAATGACCGTCACCTCACGGTCCGCGGCCGCCCGAATACCCTCGGCCAGCTCCTGGCCCTGGGCGCGGTGCTCGCGAGCTTCCTTTTCGCGCTCGGCGTTCATACGCCGGTACACCGATTCGGAGACGTCAGGCGGCAGATCAATCTGCTTGACCCGAACATCCAGGACCTCGACCCCGTACTCTTCGCGCGCCACTTCGGAAAGCTCTGCGGTCAGCGCCTCCATCAGCTGGTCACGTTGACCCGACACCACCTCCTGAATGGTCCGGATCGCCACCTGGTTGCGCAGCCCGTCGTTGATCCGCTGCCCCAGCAGGGCGCTGGCGCGCGCCTCTTCGCCGTTGGTGGCGGTATAGAACTTTGCGGTATCCGAAACCCGGAACTTGGCATAGGAATCCACGATCAGGGCTTTCTTCTCCTGGGTGAAGAACCGCTCCGCGGTAGAATCCACCGTGAGCAGGCGGGCCTCGAACTTGCGCACATTGTTGACGAAGGGAATCTTCACATGCAGACCCGGCTTGATGTCGGGATTGACCACCTCACCAAACTGCAGCATCACCCCGCGCTCGGTTTCCTTGACCACATAGATCGTATTGCTGAGCACAAACAGCGACAGCACTGCGACCAACATCCAGGTCATACCTCTTCCGCCCATCTTAGCGACCTCCTCTGCGGTTACTGGCCGATGCCGCGTCCTGGCGCAGCTGCTCCGTCACGGCGTTGGTGAGTTCGCGAATCGTGTTGGAATCCAGACGGCCCCCGACGCGCGGCACTGACGCGCCGGCGGACTCCGTCATCTTGTCCAGGGGCAGGTACATGACGTTGTTACCGCCCTCGACATCCACCATGACTTTGCTGGTGTTGCGAAACACCCTCTGCACCGCATCCAGGTACAGGCGCTCACGCGTCACCTCGGGCGCCTTGGCATATTCCACCAGAAGGGCCTTGAAACGCTCCGCCTCACCCTCGGCCTCAGCCACCACCTGTTCGCGGTAGGCGCTGGCCTCCTCGATCACGCGCTGGGCACGACCGCGGGCTTCCGGGACGATGCCATTGGCATAGGCCTGGGCCTCGTTCTTCAGCCGCTCCTCGTCCTCACGGGCCTTGATTACATCGTCGAAGGCGGCCTGGACCTGGCTCGGCGGCTTGGACTCGTCGATGTTGACTTTGACGACCCGGATGCCAGTCTCATACATATCGACATAGCGCTGCAGGCGGGCCTGCACGTCAACACCGATCTGCGCACGCCCCTCGGTCAGGGTCGAATCCATCCGGGTATCGCCCACCACGTGGCGCAGCGCGCTCTGGGCGGCGTGTTGCAGCGAATTCTCCGGGTCCCGCACCTTCAGCACGAAACTGGTGGGATCGAGAATCACATACTGGACCGACATGCGAACCTCGACGATGTTCTCGTCCTGGGTCAGCATAACCTCGCGAAATGTTGCCGCGCGGACCTTGGTGGTATTGACCTTGATCACCTCGTCGATCAGCGGCGGGTTCCACTGCAGGCCCGGCTGGACAGTATCGTAGTACTTGCCGAATCGCAGCACGACGGCGCGCTCCTGCTCGTCCACCTGGTAGAGCCCCATGAGGGCCCAGACCACCACCGCGACCAGCGCGGCGACCACAAACAGGCTGCTCGGGATACCCCGGCTACCGCCGGATTTGCCACTGCCGCCACCGCTGCGCCCACCGAATATGCCGCCCAGCTTCTCCTGCAGTTTTTTCAGCGCCTCATCGAGGTCGGGTGGCCCCTGTTCACCGCCACCCCAGGGATCCTTGGGTTTGTTACCACCACCACCCGGTTCATTCCAGGCCATACCGAACTCCTGTTAGCAAAGTCGACGCAGTCTATCAAAATTTGAGCAGCGCTGGGGGTTTACTCCCAGGGCGCCGCTTCCCTCGGCTGTTTCATCAGCCTGTTCCAGTCAGCCCGGGGCATCCTTACGTTCAGATGCGCGACCCCGTCATCGCTGTAGCGCTCGGCCGCTACCGCACCGAGTCGATACAGTGCCGCGCGCAAGCTGCCCTGCTCCGGCTCCAGCCGCAGCTCTTCCTCTACCATGTCCTCGCCCACCAGTTCAGCAACTGCCTTTACCAGCAGCTCGCAGCCGGCACCGGTTGACGCACTCAGCCACACGCGCTCGGGCTTCCCCGCCTCATCGTAATCAATCCGCGGGTCCTGCTCCAACAGATCCAGTTTATTAAAGACCTGCAATCGCGGCATATCGACAGCCCCGATTTCCTCCAGCACCGCTTCCACCTGATGAATATTGTCCTCGCGAGCCCCGGCGGCAACGTCAATCACATGTAACAGGAGATCGGCGCTGACGGTCTCCTCCAGGGTTGCCTTGAAGGCCTCCACCAGTTTGTGGGGAAGGTGCGCAATGAAACCCACGGTGTCGGCCAGGATGACGGGGCCCGCCTCATCCAGCTCCAGGCGCCGCAAGGTAGGGTCCAGGGTGGCAAACAGCTGGTCAGCGGCATAGACCTCGGAGCCGGTGAGACGATTGAACAGCGTCGACTTGCCGGCATTGGTGTAGCCCACCAGCGCGATTGTCGGCACCTCGGCACGGCGCCGTGAGCGCCGCCCCTGATCCCGCTGCCGCTGCACCCGCTCCAGTCTGGACTGGATGGACTTGATCCTCGCCCGCAGCAAGCGGCGGTCGGTCTCGAGCTGGGTTTCCCCCGGGCCGCGCAGGCCGATACCACCCTTCTGGCGTTCAAGGTGGGTCCAGCCGCGAACCAGGCGCGTGCTCATGTGCTGCAATTGCGCCAACTCCACCTGGAGCTTGCCTTCATGGGTACGCGCACGCTGGGCAAAGATGTCCAGGATCAGACCAGTACGATCCAGTACCCGGCACTTGAGTTCGCGCTCCAGGTTCCGCTCCTGGCTGGGGCTGAGGGCGTGATTGAACATCACGATCTCAGCCTCGTGCAGCAGCACCTCCGCCGCAATTTCTTCCAGCTTCCCGGACCCGACAAAGGTGCGGGAATCGGGCACACTGCGACTGCCCATGACAAACGCCACGGGGTCGCCACCCGCCGACAACACCAGTTCCTCGAACTCGCGGGGGTCTTCCCGCTCGTCTTCGCTGGCTATGGTTAGGTGAACAAGAACTGCGCGCTCGCCGGACGCCGGACGCTCAAAGAACAAGGCTACCTCGAACGCAGCACGTAGAGGTTGCGGCGCCGCGGCGCCGCATTCCGTGACTAGCTGTCGCCTTCATCGTCTTCCGGGGGGTTCTGCATGGGCATGCGCACCACACGGGAGGGAACCACAGTCGAGATGGCATGTTTGTAGACCATTTGGCTGACAGTGTTCTTCAACAGGACGACAAACTGGTCGAAAGACTCAATCTGACCCTGCAACTTGATACCGTTGACCAGGTAAATGGAAACGGGGACGCGTTCCTTCCGCAGTATATTCAGGTAAGGGTCTTGTAGCGTGTGCCCTTTTGACATAGTTCTCTCCTTGGTCGGCTCAACACGAGCCAAATATGATGGATTGTTGGCTGTCTCTGCTCGCCCCCGCTGCCGACATGAATCCGACAAGCGAGGAGGATCGCGGACGTTAAGTGATTGCCCCTGTCACAGTATAGAACAGGTTTACCGACTTACATGGGGGCGCCTTGAAGATACTTCAAGGCTACCTGTAGCGGAACTTCGTCCATTCCCTTCCCCCCCTGCTCTGACTCTCCGACCGCACAAACGTTCCCGGCAGCATCCGTCAGCAGCCAATACAAATCCGGCCACTTCCGCAGCCAGGTCAACTGGCGCTTCGCCAGCTGCCGGGTGGCTGCCACGCCCCGCTCCACCGCGTCCTCAAGACTGCACTCCCCGTCGAGATGGCGCCACAGCTGGCGATACCCTACCGCCCGAATTGCCGGCAGACCGGGATGCAAATCGCCCCGACGATGCAGCGCCGCCACCTCATCCAGGAACCCCTGCGCCAGCATGGACTGGAAACGCAGCGCGATCCGTCGGTGCAGTTCCCCGCGCTGCTGCGGACAGATTGCCAGTTGCACCACCCGGTACTCGGCGGCAGGGCTGGCTGCGGCGTGTTGATGCCACTCGCTCAGGGGGATGCCGCTACTGATAAATACTTCCAGAGCTCTGCTTATACGCTGGGAATGGTGCGGGTGGATCGCCGCCGCGGCAACCGGATCAACCTCCGCCAGCCGGGTGTGCAGGGCCGGCCAGCCATCGCGCCCGGCCGCCTCCGCCAGCTCGGCGCGGATCGCGGGATCGGCAGCGGGCATGGCCGCAAGACCCTGAAGAAAAGCCCGAAAATAGAGCATGGTGCCGCCGACCAGAATCGGTGTGCGGCCACGGCCGACAATGTCTGCAACAGCATGGCCGGCGTCAGCGACAAAGTCCGCAGCCGAATAGCTTTCGGACGGATCGCGAATGTCCAGCAGGTGATGCGGGTAGTCAGGCTTGGCGCTGCCAATGTCCAGGCCGCGGTAGACCAGGGCGGAGTCGACGCTGACCAGCTCCCCGTCCAGCGCTTGTGCCAGGGCGATGGCCAGCTCGGTCTTGCCCGCCGCGGTGGGACCCATAATGCACAACAGCAGTGGCTTTCCCGCCTGCGGGGACACTAGCGTCCCCGCAGGAACAGCTTGTCGAGTTCCTCCAGTGCCAGCCGGGTCCAGGTCGGGCGTCCGTGATTGCATTGCCCGGCGCGCTCGGTCTCCTCCATGTCCCGCAACAGGGCGTTCATCTCGGGAATGGTCAGCCTGCGATTGGCGCGCACTGAACCGTGGCAGGCCATGGTGGAGAGTATTTCATCCATATGGGCTTCGATGCGGTCGGAACTGCCGAACTCCACCAGGTCGGACAGCACATCGCGCACCAGGGCCTCGACGTCGGAGTCACGCAGGCTGACCGGGATCTGCCGCACCAGCAGGGACTCCTCGCCCGCCACATCCACGGTCAGGCCGAGGGCCTGAAACAGTTCCGCGTGCTCCTGGGCCAGCAGCACCTCGCGCTGGCTCACCGCGATCACCTGAGGCACCAGCAGGGGCTGGGCGGGAATGGCATCCAGCGCCCGGGCCGCCTTCAGGCGCTCATAGGTGATGCGTTCATGGGCTGCGTGCATATCGACCAGCACCAGCCCCTCGGCGTTCTCCGCCAGAATGTAGATACCCTTGAGCTGGGCCAGGGCATAGCCCAGGGGAGGCACCTCTTCCGGCGTTTCCTGTTCGGGCAGGCGCCCGGGATGCAGGCCGGCATAACTGCGCACCTGTTCCATCGCCCGGCCGGGTGCCGGCGCCGGGGGCGAGCGGTAGGCAGAGCCACTCCCGCCCCAGCCGAGGCCTGGCTGGCGCGCAATCTCGCCCGTGTGGGTATCCACTGCAAGCCCTTCCGGCGTGGCCTGTGGTGCCGGCGCCGAGTCCGGGCGAACTTCCGCCAGCGCCCGGTGCAGGCCGCTGAAAATGCACTGGTGCACAGCGCGGCTGTCGCGGAAACGCACTTCGTGCTTGCCTGGATGCACATTGACATCAACCTGTGCCGGGTCCAGATCCAGATACAGCACGAAAGCCGGGTGACGGCCATGATAGAGGACATCGCGGTACGCCTGCTTGACGGCGTGCGCAACCAGCTTGTCGCGGATCACCCTGCCGTTGACGAAGAAGTACTGCAGGTCGGCCTGGCTGCGGGAAAAGGTGGGAAGGGCCAACCAGCCCCGCAGACGCATGTCGCTGCGCTCTGTTTCCAGGTAAAGGGCCTGCTCCATGAAGGCCGGCCCGCACACCGCCGCGACTCGCCGCTGCTGTTCTGCGGTGCTCGCCGCGCTGCCCAGATTGTGGATAAGCTTGCCATTGTGGCGCAGGCTGAAGGCCACCTCGAAGCGGGACAGGGCGAGCCGTTTGACGACCTCCTCCAGGTGGCTGAACTCGGTCTTTTCGGTGCGCAGGAACTTGCGCCGGGCCGGCGTATTGAAGAACAGGTCGCGCACCTCTACCGTGGTGCCCCTGGGATGGGGGGCAGGCCGCAGCTGTACCTCCATCTCGCGCCCCTCACAGAGTGCGCTGCAGCCCTCGCTGCTGTCGTCGCGGTGATTGCTGGTCAGCGTCAGCCGCGACACCGAGCCGATGGACGCCAGAGCCTCGCCGCGAAAGCCCAGGCTGCCGACACACTCCAGATCCTCGAGCGAGGAAATCTTGCTGGTGGCGTGGCGGGCCAGGGCCAGGGGCAGGTCCTCCGGCTCCATGCCCGCGCCGTTGTCGCGGATACGAATCAACCGGGTGCCGCCGGATTCGACGTCGATTTCCACCCGGGTGGCACCCGCATCCAGGCTGTTTTCCAGCACTTCCTTGGCGACGGATGCCGGGCGCTCGACGACCTCGCCGGCGGCAATCTGGTTCGCAAGCCTGGGGCTGAGGCGGTGTATTCTTGACATGGGCCGGGGGCGCGACAGCGCTCAGGTGGTAGGAATTTTCAGCGTCTGGCCCACCAGGATGCGTGAGTCACGGAGACCGTTGTGATCCCGCAGGCGGTTCACGGGCACGTTGAAGCGCTGGGCAATGCCCGACAGTGTATCACCCCGGGCGATAACATACTCCTGGTCGCCCTGCTGCTTGCGCGAGGCCAGCAGCGTCCCGGGGGGCGGCTGGGCCATGAACCAGTCCCGGATACCGGCGTGGATGGCCTGCGCCACCTTGCGCTGGTACTCCCGGGTACCCAGTTTCTGCGCCTCGCCTGGATTGGAAATGAACCCGGTCTCCACCAGGATCGAGGGAATATCCGGAGATTTCAGCACCGCGAAACCGGCCTGTTCGACATTGCGCTTGTGCAGCCGTGCCACGGTATCCATGCGCTGCAAGACCTTGCCGCCAACCCTGAGGCTGTGGTCCAGGGTGTTGGTCATGGAGAGATCGGTGAGCACTCCGGCCAGCACATCGTCCTTGTCCGAGAGCCGGACCCCGCCCACCAGGTCCGCCTCATTCTCGCGCTGGGCGAGATAGCTCGCGGTGGTGCTGGTGGCGCCGCGGGTGGAAAGCGCGTACACGGAAGCGCCGTTGGCCTCGCGGCGGGTAAAAGCATCGGCGTGAACCGACACGAACAAATCCGCCTGCCGCTGGCGGGCTATGTCGCGACGCCCCTTGAGGCTAATGTAGTAGTCGCCCGTGCGCACCATGGTCGGGCTGAATCCTTCATCCCGCTCCAGCAGGGCATGCAGCTCCCGGGCGATGGCCATGACCACATCTTTTTCGCGCAGGCGGTTGGGCCCGATGGCGCCGGGATCCTCACCACCGTGGCCGGCATCAATCGCGATGATGATGTCCCGGCGGCCGGTTTCGCTGGCTGCGCTCTTGCGCACCTCCGCCACTGCCGGCTTCCTGCCCGGGTTGCGGTCATAGAGATCCAGCACCAGCCTGTCGCCCGCCTGGGCATTGGCCTTGAGGGCGAAACTGCGGGGATCGACACCCTCGCTGATATCGAATACCACGCGCAGGTCACGCCCGTCGCGGACACCGGAGCGCACCAGGGAAATCGGGGTACTGGTCAGGTCCAGCGCAGCGAGGCTGGCCTTGAGTGTCGCACCGGACAGGTCCAGCACAATGCGGTCGGGATTTTCCAGGGTCAGCAGGCGGTGCTCCGCGGGACCAGTCAGGTCAAACACGACGCGGGTGTGGTCCGGCGCACGCCACAGGCGCACATCATGCACATCCACCGCCAGCGCGGGCGATACCATCGCCCAACCGAGGACCAGCCTGATCCAGAAAGCCCTGCTCATCTCACTCCAGCCGATTATCGGTCGTCTAGTTCAGGCGCCAGACTGCCAGCGCGCCAGAACTGCACTTCCCAGCACCGACCCGGCTCGCACCCTGACACTACGGCCGCTGCCGACTGCCACTATAGTAATCGCTATATCCGCAGGGGGTAAAGCGCCCGCGCCACGCTCGGGCCATTCGATCAGGCAGATAGTGTCCGGCCCGAAGTAATCGCGAATGCCGATAAACTCAAGTTCAGCCGGATCGCCCAGGCGATAGAGATCGAAGTGATAGATATCCAGCTCACCCTGCCGATAGGGCTCCACCAGCGTATAAGTCGGACTCTTCACCGCCCCGGCGTGACCCAGCGCCCGGATGAAACCCCGGCAGAACGTGGTCTTGCCCACACCCAGGTCGCCGTGCAGGTAGATAACCAGGGCCGGCTCGCAGGCGGCGGCCAGCCCCCCGCCCAAGGCCACCATGGCGTCCTCGTCGGCGGCCTGCCAGCGGACCTCGCCAACGCTCATCCCAGCAGACGCCGCAGCGGCGCCATCAGGTCGCTGGCCAGCAAGCCGCGCTGCCCCTGCTCCGCAGCGCTATCGGCAGCGGCGCCGTGCAGGCAGACAGCCAGGGCTGCAGCCGCGGCGCCGTCCAGGCCCTGGGCCAGCAGACCGCCGACAATACCGCTCAGCACATCGCCCATACCGCCCGATGCCATGCCCGGATTGCCGTAATCGGACAACAGCCGCAGGGCGTCCGCCACGACCAGGCTGCCATTGCCCTTGAGCACAACCGTACCACCCAGCTGCTCCTGCAGTTGTACTGCAGCAGCAAACCGGTCCCCCTGCACAATGCCGGTTGTCACTCCCAGCAGGCGGGCGGCCTCGCCCGGGTGGGGAGTATAAATCCAGTGCTCCCTGGGCTGCCGCGCCAGCACGCGCCCCTCGCCCAGCAGGTTGAGCCCGTCCGCATCCAGGACACAGGGCAAATCGCTTGCTGCCACCGCCTGCAGCAGTTGCTGCGACCAGCTGCTGCGCCCCAGGCCGGGACCCACCACCAGCACGTCCGCAGCGGCCAGCAGCGGCTGCAGGTCCTGGCCCGAACGCACCCCGGTGACCATGGCCTCGGGCGTGCGGGCGACCAGAGCCGACAGGTGCTCCTGCCGGGTGGCCACGCGTACCAGGCCCGCGCCGCTGCGCAAGGCTGCTTCCGCCGCGAGCGCCACGGCGCCGGGCATGCCGACGTCACCCCCCACCACCAGCACACGGCCACAATCCCCTTTGTGGGCATTCGCCGGGCGCCCCGGCCACTGCGCCAGCATCCGGTCCAGCAACAGCCTGCGCCAGCCGGGCGCCACCGCCCCGCAGGCCTCGAGAGGGAGCGCCAGGTCGGAGAACTCCAGTACTCCACAGCAATCGGGACCGTCCAGGGTAAACAGGCCCCGCTTGTAGCCGATGAAGGTCACGGTGAGTTCGGCGCGCACCGCACGCCCCAGAATGCGCCCGGTATCACTGCACAGGCCGGAGGGAATATCTACCGCGACAACCGGCTGCCCACCGCCGTTGCAGGCGTCAATGGCCGCGGCAAACGGCGCGCGGACCTCGCCACCAAGGCCAGTGCCTAGCATGGCATCGACGAGGATGGCAGAGGGTTGCAAGCTGGCGGGGCTGAACGGTGCGACCGTTACGCCATTGGCCTGCGCCTGCTCCCGCGCCAGCAGCGCATCACCGGCGATTCGCCCTGGATCTCCGACCTGCAATACCTGCACAGCTATCCCGCGGCGATGGGCCCGATCCGCAATCAGGTAACCGTCCCCGCCGTTGTTGCCGGTTCCGCACAGCACCTGCAGCAGCGGCGGTTGCGGCCAGCGCAGCAGCAGCTGTTCCAGCGTGGCCGCGGCGGCGCGCGACATCAGCAGGGCGCCGCTGATACCCGCATGGTCGATTGCCCAGCGGTCCAGCGCCCGGGTCTCCGCCGCGCTGTAGAGCGGCTCGTGATCCATCCAGGTGAATCCCTGCTTGCCTGCCATCGCCAATCGTGACCCCACGCTGCTACACTGCCATTTCCGAAAATCTTCGCAAACCCGCGGATTATAGGCAGGTTCACTGCCCCGGCCCAGCCCCATGGCAACGACATTGACTCAGGAACAGCAGTCGCAGCTGCGGCATCAGCTCGAGAGCTGGGCCACTGAACTCGGCTTTGCCCAGCTCGCGGTCAGCGACATTCAGCTGGGCGAGCACGAAGCCTACCTGCAGAAATGGCTTGAGGCGGGCTACCACGGCGGCATGGACTACATGGAACGCCACGGCGAGAAACGGGCGCGCCCGGCGGAGCTCATTCCGGACACCTGCCGGGTCATCACTCTGCGCATGGATTACCTGGCTGCGGATACCCGTCCGGAAGCGGTGCTGGAGGCGCCGGAAAAGGCCTACGTTTCCCGCTACGCCCTGGGCCGTGACTATCACAAGTTGATCCGCAAGCGCCTGGCGCAGTTGGCGGCGCGCTTGCAGGACGCTGCGGGCGGTGGCCAGTACCGCGCGTTTGTCGACAGTGCCCCCGTGCTGGAGCGGGCCCTGGCGGAGCGCGCAGGCATGGGCTGGATCGCCAAGAACACCATGCTGATCAATGACCGCGCCGGTTCCTGGTTTTTCCTCGGCGAAATATACACCGATCTGCCGCTGACGGCAGACCCGCCGCAAGCGACCAAACACTGCGGCAGTTGTACCGCGTGCCTGACAGTCTGCCCTACCAGTGCTTTCGTCGGTCCGTTCCAGCTGGACGCGCGGCGCTGTATCTCCTACCTGACCATTGAGCACAAGGGCAGCATCGACGAAGCCCTGCGGCCGCTGATGGGCAACCGCATTTTTGGCTGTGACGACTGCCAGCTGGTCTGCCCCTGGAACAAGTTTGCACGCCACACCGATGAACCCGACTTCCAGCCCCGCCACGGCCTCGGCAGCGCCGACCTGGTCGACCTGTTCCTGTGGGACGAGGCCACTTTTCTCGCCCGTACCGAGGGCTCAGCCATCCGCCGCATCGGTCACGAGCGCTGGCTGCGCAACATCGCCGTGGCCCTTGGCAATGCTCAAACCGCGCCAGCAGTAGTTGCCGCCCTGGGTCAGCGCCGGGACCATCCCTCGCCGCTGGTGCGCGAACACGTCGCCTGGGCCCTGCAGCGGCACCGCGACAGGGGCTCCACCGGGTGATAGCATCCGGATAGCAGGACGGGCAACCTCGGCGGCTCGCACGCAAAGGGGGAAACGAGACGATGAGCATCGTCGGCAAGACTTTGGGGCGATACGAAATTCAGGAGCTGATCGGCGAGGGCGGCATGGCTCACGTCTACCGCGCCTATGACCCCGGCATCCACCGTACCGTTGCCCTGAAGGTGCTGAAAGCGGAGCACTGCGGCGATGAGGAGCACAACAACCGCTTCCTTCGCGAGGGCAAGGCCGCAGGCGCCCTGACCCATCCCAATATCGTGACTGTGCACGATGTCGGCAGTTTCGAGGGGGCCCCCTACATCATGATGGAGTTGCTGGAGGGCGAGTCCCTCGGTGACATCCTGCAGCAGGGCCGGCGACTGCCGGTCAAGACCATTATCAATATCGCGACCCAGCTCGCCGGGGCCATGGACTATGCCCACGGCAGAGGTGTCGTGCACCGGGATCTCAAACCCGACAACATCATCCTGGGGGCCGACGGGGAGTCGGTGAAGGTTACCGATTTCGGGATTGCCCGAATGGAAGGGGGTGCGGGGCAAGAGACTACCCAGGTTGGCATGATGCTGGGGAC
>NZ_JAVKCQ010000022.1:0-17156 GCF_040222615.1 Haliea sp. | reverse complement strand
CTTCCTCCCTGGCGTCTTCATCCCAGTTGCGCAACTCTTCTGGTACCGGCAGCCAGTCTCGGTGCGGCGTCTTGTGGCTATACAGGAGGAAAAATGGTTTGTTCTCCCGGTTTGCCTGCTCCAGCCAGGCGATGGACTTGTCGGTGACCAGGTCCGCGACGTAGCCTGTAGTTTCCTCAATACCAGTGGGGCTCCGGAACGACGGGTTGTAGTAGGTACCCTGTTCCATCAGGTTATCAATGACGTCCCAGTGATCAAAGTTCACGGGGTCGCTGTACAAATGCCATTTGCCGATCACCGCGGTTTGGTAGCCGGCGCCCTGCAGCAAGCCGGGCAGAGTTTGTTGTCCGCCGTTGAATGGCCCCGACCACTCGTTGCTGTAGAAGCCGTTGGCGTGGCTGTGCAGGCCGGTGAGCAGTGTTGCGCGGCTGGGACCACAGATTGCGTTGCCGACATAGGCGCGATCAAAACGTATGCCGCTGGCGGCGATGCGGTCGATATTCGGTGTTGCCACCAGGCTGTCGCCGTATGCACTGACCGCGCGCACGGCATGGTCATCGGAGAAGATGAAGACAATATTGGGGCGATCGGTGTCGCCGGCAGAGCTTCGCCAACTCATAGCCAGAAACACCAGTGCCAGGCAGAGCATGCCTTGAGGGTTGAGCTTGAACATTGGTCTCTCCTTGGATAGATCTTGAGGACGGTGGTTTTCGTGCCGTGGCGATTACTGTTGCGACTGCAAAAGGTTGCCCGCCGTGTCCCGGTCGGGAGGCGACCCGGCACCGGTCAGCGCCAGCCGCGTTTGTTCGCCTCCATTTCGGTTACTTTCGCTGCAAACGCCGCACGCAGTCGCTTCAGGTCTTCCGGGTGCCGGTCCGAAGTGTCATAGGATTCGCGCCGATCTTCCTGCAGGTCGAAAAGCCACTCTTTCTGTGGCATGGCTGGAGCGAAGGGTAGCTCGTCCGTCGAGTAGAAGACGCCCGCCGGACCACGGTATTTGAAGCGCTGGTCGCGTACGGCGAACAGGGTTTCGCCGTCGTAGTAGTAGATATAGTCGTGGGGGGACTCCGCACCCCGGGTCAGCACGTCGAGGATACTGCGCCCGTCCAGTATACGATCGCTGGGCGCGGGGAACCCCAGGATGTCCAGCATGGTGGGCATCAGATCGATGCCCATCGCCATGGCCGGTGAGACCTGACCACCGGAAATGGCGGCAGGCCAGTGGGCGATAAAGGGTACCCTCATGCCGCCCTCAAAGGTATTGCCTTTGCGGCCGCGGTGATCGCCAGCGTTGCCCAAAAACCAGGGACCGTTATCGGAACTTATTATGATCAGTGTGTTATTGAGGTTGCCGGTGTGCTCCAGCGTGGCCACGATGGCGCCGATACTGCCGTCGATTTCCTCCAGCACATCACCATACAGGCCGGCGTCGGACTTGCCGCTGAGTTCGGTGCGCACAGCAAGCGGGTCGTGGGGAAAGTTGTGGGCAAAGTACAGAAAGAAGTTCTCTGTCGAGTGGGTCTCGATAAAGCGGGTTGCTTCCGCTGTATAAAGCTCGGTGAGTCTGCGCTGGTCCACCGGCGCTTCCACGGCGATTGCCTCGTCGCGGTAAAGTGCAAACGGTTTCATGTCGTTGCTGTATAGGGAACCGTAGAAACTGTCGAAACCCATGTCGTTGGGAAGGGAAGGGCTGGCATCCCCGAGGTGCCATTTGCCGACCATGCCGGTGGCATACCCCGCCGCCCTGAACAGATCAGCCAGGATTATCTCCTCGGACGGCAAGCGGTTGTTGGCTTCGGGGTTCAGGATCTTGCCGAGTACAACGCCCCGGGCAGTGTGGCTCGGAAAAATAACATAGGGCATGCCAGCCCGGGCGGGCAGGCGTCCCGTGAGAAAGCCTGCGCGCGAGGCGGTACAGGTCGAGGCGGGGGAGTAGAAATCAGTCAACACAATGCCGTCCGCCGCCAGTTGATCGATGTTCGGAGTGTTGACAAGTTGGTTGTCGCTGGCGCCGGGACCGATATCACCATAGCCCATGTCATCGAAGAGGATGAATATGACGTTCGGCCGCTTGCTGCGGTCTTTCTGCTGGCTGGCGATTCCTTCCAGATAAGCAGATTTGCTCGCGAGCTGTTCCGTCGAATCGACTTGCTCAGACTGCAGTATTCGCAATGCAATAAAGACTGCGAGGAGCAGCAGCAACAATAACAAGGTGTGCGCAATTGCCCTCAGGCTGTTCAGCAGGAAGTGCAGGAGTTTCATAGTCGTAGAGTTCCTGTGGACTGTGGCCTTTGATGGGCGCCGTCAGCTAAGTTTTTCAGAAGCTGTACCTGGCCTGGACGCCTGCATAGCGGGAAGCGTTGCGAGGCAGCACCTGTCCAATGGCCGGGTTGGGGCCAAACAGTCCTGTAAGGTTGAACCGGCTACCTGCGTAAGTCTCGTCAAACAGGTTGTTGACGAAGAAACTGATCCGATAGCGCTCCTTCTTGTCGTTCAATCCAATCCGCAGGTTTGCCAGCCCGTAGCTTTCCAGAGTCGCCCTGGGGTCCTGATTGATGTTGAAGATGACATCGTCCTGCCAGGTGTAGACCATATTCGCGAAACCATTGAAAGGCAGTGATTCGAAACCGAGGCTATATTCCAGCATTGCCGTATATTTCCAGCGGGGGGAAACCGGCAATTCGCCGTTGTCGATATCCTGAAGTCCGCCTTCACAGCCCTCCGCTACGGTCTGTCCGGCGTAGCAGGCAGCGCCGGAGTAATCGTTTATTGATGCATCGATATAGGAAGCGTTAAGTGTCAGCGCAAAATTCTCGCCAAGCAGTGCCAGGGATTCCAGCTCAACTCCCTGAGTATTCAATTCCCCGACGTTGTCCAGCCTGAAACTGACTGCACCATCGATCAGCTCACTGCGCTGGACCTGGAAATCGTCATAGTTGGTATAAAAAGCGCTAAGGTTCAGCTGCAGACGACTCTCCCACAACGTGCTTTTGACACCGATTTCGTAAGCGTCGGACGTCTCTGCATCCGCAGGGTTGTCCGCCTTGAACTGGTCGAACCTGCCACCCACCAGGTCAAAAGCCTGGCCCTTGTAGCCGCGTGAATAGCTGGCATATGCCATCACAGCATCACTGAAGAAGTGCTGGACCGAGATGTTGCCGACTACAGGGCTGTCGCTATCACTACCGGTCTGGGTTTCGGGCACGGCCTCCAGATAATTAATACCGTCAGCTGAAATCCGTTCCGTGAGCCAGCGCAGTCCTGCATTGGCACTGGTGGCCTGACTGAAACGCCAGGTAAACTGGCCGAACACGCTGAAGCTCTCTGTTTCCGCTCTCGTATAGAAATCCGAGCGCGCCAGACTCAGGTTGCGGAAGAAATCCTGATCGGTTTCTGCCTTCGCATAGTAGAGCCCGGTCAGGTATTCGAACTTGTCGTAGGAGGGCGATAGCAGTCGCAGTTCCTGGGAGAAGAAGTCGGTGTCGATGTCGCTGGTGGAATACCAGCCACCGTGCTCCCGCCCCCCGGTAAAGAAACCCAGCACATCCAAATCGCTGAAGTCGGTATCTTCCTGAACATTGTATTTCCAGTTGTCCAGCGCCGTGATGGACATCAGCTCAAACTCGCCCAGCGCGGCCCTGAGTTTGACGTATCCTCCGGTGGTTTCGGATTTGCTGTAGGGACCATCCTCGCCACGAACATCAAAATTGTCATCGCCGGGGTTGATACCCTCCGCGGGATAACCGATGGGCAAACCCAGTATCGAGTTGCCCGCGGGCATCGAGTGCCAGGTAAACGCGCAGCAGTCCGACTTGTCATACAGGTAGTAGGTGCCGAGTTCCACCCGGATAATATCGCTCGCGTCCCAGTCGAGTTTAGCCCTGAGGTTTTTGACTTTCGCCCCGTTCTTGTCATCGACCCCAGGGGTGAGGCTATTGATATGCCCGTTCCTGTCACTCCATTTTCCGCTAAGTCGATAACGCAGTGCGTCGTTTATCGGCCCTGACACCGAACCCAGGACAGCGGCTTCTTCATCATCGGTCGCCATCACTTCGATAGTTGCTTCGAGCGCCTCCGACGGGGCCTTCGTGGTGATGTTGATCACACCTGCCGAGGCGTTCTTGCCGAACAGCGTGCTCTGCGGTCCGCGCAGTATCTCGATGCGTTCAATGTCGACAAGGCTGCCCAGGGTCTGGCCGGGCTGAACGGCCGCCACGTCATCGACCAGTAGCGCAACACCCTGCTCCACGCCGATGCCATACACGCTGGTACCGATACCACGGATGCTGAAGGAACTGGTCTGCTTATGGTTGGCTTCGTTGACCGTAAGCGACGGCGCCAGGCGCACCACATCCTGGGTCGATTGTATTCCGGCGTCCTCGATGGTTTGTGCGTCGATCGCGGTGAGAGCGACCGGGATGTCCTGGGCGCTTTGCGCGCGTTTCTGCGCGGTAACGATAACTTCCTCGATCACCGGGTTCTGGGCCTGGATACCGGCACTGGTAGTAAATAGTGCGGCAGTGGCGGCGGTGAACAGTGCGTTGCGATGTCGGATCTGCTTTTTCATTATGGATTCCTCGCGAACAGTTCTTATTGTGTTGGGCTCAGCTTTTCACCCCGCTGATCAGGACTTGCAAAGCTCTCAGATACCGGCGATTCATCAGGTGTATGCAGAGCTGCAACGCCTGTGGAGTAAACTTTCCTCCGGAGAACACCACCAGGTTTCGCAGCGGCATTTCCTTCAGCATTGCTGCCATCAAGCGCTCGGTTTTTTCATCCCCTCCCCCGGGAATCATTTTCTGCACTGAGCGAAGGATGATTCGATGCAACATTGCTCCCAGCAGGGTCGAACTGGCTTCGCCGATTGTCGAGTTCCTGTGGTAGGGGCGTGGGGGTGGGACGGCGGGGATCGGTCGACCTAGCAGTGAACGGAATGCGGGTTCACCGAATGCAAGCTGTGCGGGTTCGAAGTAGGGAGCCAGGTCTGGATCGAGAGGCCTGGCTTGATGCTGGGAAACAAGCTGGATTTCTTCGTCCTGGCGGATATCAGTGGAGGAAGCGCCGGCTTCGATATGGTAGTTGCCGCCCTCTACTCTCCAGTCGTTGGCGGCGGTGCACCAGTGAGCGAAGGCTCGCGCTCCCAGCTTGAACGAAACTGTTCCGGTTTCCCCGGGCTCCAGCCAGATCTTGGCAAAGCCCCGCAACTCTCGCCGCGGTCGGTAGACATTGTTTACCCGGGCACCGATGTAAAGCTGTGCGATTTCGTACCCGGCAACCGTGCCGATATTGGTGATATCGCACTCCACCTGGATGCCTTCCCAATCGCTCAATTGCGCCGCGTCAATCTGCCAGTTAGCTGCCTGCTCGCCCACTCGCAGATTGCTGTAGGCAAAGGTGGTGTATGACAAGCCGTGGCCAAATGGGAAGGCGACCGGTGTTCCCGTGGTGTTGAAGTAGCGGTAGCCGACCCAGAGCCCCTCGCGATACTGGACCTGCCTCGGTTCCCCCGGAAACCAGTTGTGGCAGGGGGTGTCCTCCAGCTTCAGGGGGAAGCTCTCCGCCAGCTTTCCGCAGGGATTTGCTTCGCCGAACAGGATCCGGGCGACGGCAGAGCCGCCCGCCTGGCCGCCGAGATAGGACTCAAGAATGGCTTGTACCTTGTTTGCGAAGGGGAGTTCGACCGGCGCACCGTTCTGCAGGACCACCACCAGCCGGTCTGTGACTCGCGCTACCGCTTCTATCAGCTGCAGCTGTGTCGCGGGCAGTCGCATATGCGCCCGGTCGAAACCCTCGGACTCGTAGCTGTCAGGCAGGCCGGCAAACAGCACGACGGTATCGGCTTTCCGTGCAACAGCGAGCGCCTCATCGAACAGCTGCTGGTCCAGGGAGTCGTCAGCAAGTTTGTAACCCGGCGCATACCGTGGTTCGTGTTCGACACCGAGCAGGCGGTGGATTTCCTCCAGCGGTATATCAAGGCGGGTGGGGTTGATCTGCGAACTGCCACTGCCCTGGTAGCGTGGGGTTACCGCCAGCGCGCCAATGACAGCCAGGTTTTCTTTCTTGGCCAGTGGCAACAGCTGGTTATCGTTTTTCAGCAGTACGCAGGCTTCTTCCGCCGCACGCCGTGCGAGCAGGTGCTGGGCGTCACGATCATAGTCCCGGACCTGTTGGAGTGCGGGTCTGGATTTGAGAATCAGCTCCACGATACGGGTGGCTGCCGCATCCAGCTGTGTCTCACTCAGCTCGCCCGTGCCGAGTGCCGCCAGCACAGTCGGCGTGTGAATACCGCCGTTCCCGGGCATTTCCAGTTCCAGTCCGCTGGCCAGGCCTTTTGCCCGGTCATTGCAGGCACCCCAGTCGGTTACTACCAGGCCGGTATGGCCCCACTCTTCTTTCAGGATGCCGGTGAGCAGCTCATGGTTCTCAGCGAGGTAGGTGCCATTGAGTCGATTGTAGGAGCACATCACGGTCCAGGGTTGCGCTTCCTTGACGGTGATCTCGAACGCCGGCAGATAAATCTCGCGCAGAGTACGCTCGTCGACAATCGCGTCGACCACCATGCGGTGACCTTCCTGGTTATTGGCGGCATAGTGCTTGAGACTGGTGCCCACTCCCTGGCTTTGCACCCCGCGCACCCAGGCTGCGCCGAGCTTGCCGGAAAGGTAGGGGTCCTCCGAAAAGTATTCGAAGTTGCGTCCGCACAGAGGGCTGCGCTTGATATTGACTCCAGGACCCAGGAGCACGCTGACTTGCTCGGCAACGCAGGTTTGTCCCAGAGCTGTTCCGATCTCCTCTAGCAGATCAGTGTTCCAGGTACTCGCCAGTCCGACTGCAGGAGGGAAGCAAATCGCCGGCACACTGTCGATGAGACCCAGGTGGTCGGAGTCCCCCTGCTGTTTGCGCAAGCCGTGAGGGCCATCGGTCACCCAGAGGGAGGGGAGCCCGAGTCGTTCGATACCGTGCAACTCCCAGAAAGTCCTGCCGGTACACAGCTGGATTTTCTCTTCAGGGCTTAGCTGTTGTACCAGATCACAGGCTGCTCTGTGGAGTGGTCTGTGGGCCGGGTCAGGTATGGCGGTGGTCATCGTTATAAATGCCTGCTTATTCAGGTTGTACCGGTTTCAAGCCGTCTATCAGGACCGTGATCAGGTTCGGCAACAGGCGCTCTGTGTCGCGGCGCGACAGGTCCAGCAGCGCCTGGCCACGGAGCAGTACATGCTGCTGCAGGGCCTTTGTTGAATACAGCACCATCGGGAGCAATTGCTCCGGCGCGATGTCTTGCCGAATTGAGCCATCCTCAACGCCAGCGATGATCAGAGCGCCGATGTTTGAAATCGTCGCAACGGGCAGCTGGCGACTCGCCTGGGAGCGGAAGTTGGCAGGTATCCTGTTGCCAGAAAAGTAGGTGTCGAACTCGGCCATAAACGTCAGATCTGTTCGCAGGCCCTTGTTCAGAAGTCCCTTCTCCAGAAACAGACGCAGGCGCTCCCGGCCGTTCATTCCAGTGTTTGCTTGTGCTTCCCTGAGAATTTTATCCAGGCCAGGCTCGATCCTGGTGTAGACCAACTCCAGTACGGCGTAGCCGAGATCACCCTTGTCGTGGAAATAGCGGTACAGGCTGTTGCGGCTAATACCGACGGCGGCAGCCACATCCTTCATCTGGGTATCGAAGAATCCCTTTTCGATAAACATGGCCTGTGCGGCGGCAAGAATCTTCTGCCGGGTCTCCTCTGTCTGGTACACCATCCGCTGTGACATGAGTTATGTTACACGTGTTATATTGTTGGCGCAAAGCTACTGCAAGCTGGAGGGCTGGTCAACAATTATTTTCCGGGGTGCCTGGCCCGGGGAATGCCAATATCATCCCGGGCCGGATCCGCAGCAGCTGGAAATTCCGCGCCGTGGCCGCTCTGGTCAGCGCGAGCGTTGCCCCATTGATAGCTCAATGACCTCTGTGGTCATCTGTTCCTGGCGCGCCTGCCGGTAGCGTTGGGCGACGTTGGTGCGGCGGGTCTTCAGGTTGGCCTGGGCCCGCGCCATGGCCTCGATCCGTGCCCGGTTCTCGATCCTCAGCCCCCGCATCAGGGTCCGGGCAACCTCGGCAAAGAGCATCTCGGACAGTAGCCCGCGCAGCAGCGTGGTTATTGGCAGGGTGGTGAGCGGGGGAGCAGTGGGGAAAGTTGGCTGCGCGCTGGTCTCGGTTCGTTCCGGTGGCCAGAGGCGGCGGCGGTCGATGGGCAGGCCGGGGCCGTCGCTGCCCGAGATTGCGACAATTGGCCCCGGGTAACGATAGCCGAATTCGAGCAGCGCATCGGTCACCTCGCTGGCCAGCGCGGGTACGATACTCGCGGTAGCCGGAAGGTCCGCGCTCCAGAGCGGGTTGATGCCTGCAACAGCAAGTATGTCCAGCGTGCGCTGGCCGATTACAAGCAGACCGGCGCCGGGGGGGGAGAGTTGTTGCGCGGCCTCAGCGATCCGCGCGGGATAGCCGCCGCTAAATCCTTGAGCGGCTCCAACGACAATAACCAGGCCTGGACCATCCACAGCGGCTTCAGCGACAGGCGCAGCAAGACGGACAAACGCTTCCGAGACCTTGGCCTCGTAGTCCGAGATCGCCTCGAGCCCAAACCGGGCATCCGCCGAATGCGCCGCGGCGATTGCCCGCAGCGCCCCCACCACTTCGCCAATGTCATCGATGGCGGCCAGATGTCGCCGGACATCCTCCAGTCGCTCGGTCATGTTGTCCCCAGTGCGGTGCGCACATGTTGCAGCAGCGCTTTCCGTATATCGTCGTCCAGTTGGTCGGGGGCTGCCCTCAGTCGATTCAGGTGAGGGTCCGCGGCAAGGAGTGCGGGAAGTCTGCCCTTGATGGTGGCAACGGCGCCGACGTCGACTTTGTCCAGCAAGCCGGCGTCGAGCGCGGCCAGAAGCGCGACCTGGACCAACAGCGGAAGCGGCGCGAACCGGTGCTGCGTGAGCAGTGCTGCGATCCGCTCGCCTCGCAGGAGGCCTTCGGCCGCGCCGGAATCGCCGAAGCCGCCGAAGCGCGAGAACATTTTCTTTTCAAGGTATTGCGCGTATTCGAGGCGGAGTCGCCCCGCGACTTTCTTCAAGGCACCCGCCTGCGCCTTGCCGCCGACGCGGCTGACCGACAGTCCCACATCGACTGCCGGGCGCTGGTTTGCAGCAAACAGGGATGCCGAGGTAACGATCTGTCCATCCGAAATCGAGATGAGGTTGGTCGGGATATAGGCCGACAGGTTCCCGGCATCGATTTCGGCGATGGGCAGCGCGGTGATTGAACCGCCTCCATGCCTGGCCGACAGCTTGCCCGAGCGTTCCAGCAGTCGGGCGTGGAGGTAGAAAATGTCGCCGGGAAAGGCCTCTCGACCGGGCGGCTGTCGCGCCAGTAGCGCCAGTTCGCGGTGGGTGGCGGCATGCTTGGTCAGGTCATCGTAAACAATCAGGGCATGACGTCCCCGGTCGCGGAACCATTCGGCCATGCTGGTCGCCGAAAACGGGGCAAGCCACCGCAGTCCAGGTTCGCCTGATGCTTCGGCCACAACGAAGATTGTGCGCGCCATCGCCTCCCGGCCCCGCACCGTGTCGATCACCCTGGCCACCGCAGCCGCACGTTGCCCTATGGCGACATAGATGCAGACCACGTCGCTTTCGCACTGATTCAGGATGGCATCGACTGCGATCGAGGTCTTGCCGGTCTGGCGCTCGCCGATGATCAGCTCGCGCTGCCCGCGCCCGATGGCGAAGAGGGCGTCAATAACCAGGAGGCCGGTTTCCAGCGGCTCACTGACGAAGTCGCGTTCGATGATAGTCGGTGCGAGGCGCTCGGCGGCAAGGTGTTCAGACGTGTCGGGCGGCTCCCGCCCATCCAATGGTCGCCCTAGCGGATCCAGAACGCGACCGAGCAGAGCCTCTCCGACGGGAACGGAAACTACTTCACCCGTGCGCCTCACCTTGCCCCCGGCTGCGATCCCGTCCGCAGAGTCGAGGAAGGCGACCTGAACGCTGTCCTCCTCCAGTGACAGCGCGAAGCCGCGCGCTCCGGTAGGGAAGATGAGGATTTCGTTCAACACGACGCCAGGCAGACCTGAAACCTGGGCGAGTCCGTCGGCGAGGCCAAGAACGGTCCCACTCTCCTCGGCAGCGGCGCCAAGCGTTGCGTTGGCGATGCGACCCTTGAGCGCGTTAAGCGCGGTTTCAGGATTCGGTGCGGACATCGTGCATGGCCCTGGCCAGCGCTTCGAGGTCATGGGCGAGGGAATTGCGCAGAGCGCCGTTCTTCGAGCGCAGCTCGATCCCGTCTATCAGCGCCGGATCCGTTGTTACCCTGGCGGTCACGCCATAGATCTGCAGGGTATGCCGTACGGTGCCCAGTACTGCCTCCGGCAGTTCCCTGGCGCTCACCAGGGTGAGGTCGCCGGCCCGCAACAGCGCGTCGCGTTCCGATGCTTCCATCCTGCGTAGTGCATTCCCGAGGCGCACCGCATAGCCTTCGGGGCCATCAGGCTGTGCTGACAGCGCACGACTTGCGACAGCGATAGCGAGTTCTCGCACCTGGGCGAGGGTTCTTTGCTCGGCGGATGCGCCCTCCCGTGCAAGGGCGGCACGGCCATCCTCGACAATCCGGGCGGCCTCAGCTCGCGCCTTTTCTATCAGCATAGCGCGCTGCGTCTGGGCCTCTGCGGCCGCCTGCAGCAGCAGGTCATGCCGAGCAGCGGCGGAGGCATCAGCCTCGGCACGCGCCCTGGTTGTCGCTTGCTCGGCCTCTGCCCTGGCCGCGGCTGCGGCGTCCAGCGTGGCCTGCGTTTCTGCGCGGCGTTTCTCGATGATTGCGGCGACCGGGCGGAACAGGAACCGTCGAAGAATTGCCAGCAGGATCAGGACATTGACAAGCTGCAGCGCAAACGTTGTCCAGTCGAAATTCATTGTACGAAGGGATTGGCAAAGAGCAGCAGCAACGCAATTACCAGGCAGTAGATTGCCATGGTCTCGATCATCGCGAGGCCGACGAACAGCGTACGCGATATGCTGCCCGCCGCCTCGGGCTGCCGGGCGATAGCGTCAAGCGCCGAGGCGACGGCCCGCCCTTCAGCAAGCGCGGGACCAATGGCGCCAAGCCCGACCGCGAAGGCGGCGGAGACAATGCTGACGATCTGGATAAGGTCGGTCATGGGGTTTCCTTGTTCCTGGAAGATTCGGTGGGTTCCTCGGCTGTCGGTCCGCCTTCTCCTGTTACTGCGGAGCCGATGAAGACCAGCGCGAGCGTGGCGAAGATGTAAGCCTGTACTGCCCCGGTCAGCAGTTCCAGCGCCATGAGCGGGATCGGCACCAGCAGACCGGCGAGTGAAAGCACGATGCCGACAACGAAGACGCCGCTCATCACGTTGCCGAACAGGCGCACCATGAGCGAAAAATGACGCGTAATTTGCTCGACCAGATTGAGGGGAATCATGACCCAACTTGGCCGTGCAAAGCTGGCGAGCCATCCGCCGAGGCCCTGTGCCCGGATCCCCCAACCGATTCCGGCGAAGAAGACTACCGCAGCCAGCGCGGCATCGGTTTCAAGATGCGCTGTTGGCGGCTCCACCCCCGGTACCAGGGAGGACCAGTTGGCACAGAGCACGAACAGCAAGAGCGTGCCGATCAAGGCGCGGAATCGTTCCGGGTCGCCGGGTATCGTCGCGCGGACCTCGTTGTCCAGTGTTTCCACCAGCAGCTCCAGCACCGCCTGTACCGGGCCCGGCTGGCTCGACAGACGTCGTGTGGCGAGGATGGATGCCACCGTTATCGCCGCCATGACACCCCAGGTCGTCACTACGGGCCAGGTGACGGCTAGCGAACCAACCGAGAAAGCCTGCGCGGCGGAAAGCGCTGAGTCCATCAGCCTGGCCGCCGCAGGACCAGGGTGCGTCCGGCCAGAATGCCGACCGCCGCTGCCACCAGCACAACCCAGCCACCTTGTGCACATATCCAGAGGAACACGCCGAGCAGAACAAAGCGCCCGAGCTGAAGCCCTACGCCCTGGATCCGGCCCGCAACCAGCAGGTCCGTGACGCGCGCCAGCGACGTGAAATGGATCCATCCGGCCAGCGTGCCGGCCAGCGCTGCTGCCAGGGCAGCCAGCGCTGTTACCAGCCCCGCACTCATTGCTCGTGCATCCATCTCAGCGCCAGCCACAGCCCCAGTGCCGCGCCTGTGACGAGCAATGCCGCGGACATCAGGATGCCGGTGCCAAGCCAGTGGTCCAGCCAGTTGCCGGCGTAGGCACCCGCGAGGATCGGGATCACGATCATCCAGCCAAGCACACCGATCTGGCCAAATCGCTTGGCCAGAGAGGGTTCGGGGTCCTTCTTCGCCGCAGCGTCGCGCGCCTCGGCGCGACGTGCCGCCTCTTCAGTCCGGAAGTCGTTCATGCATCATCCTCCAAAACGTCGAGCCCGAGGGTGTCGCCGCCCAGCGCCATTCCCTGCATCAGCCTGCGGATTGCGCGGGCGTGCAGGCGCGCGGCGCCGGTTCTCGTGCTGCGCGCGGTGTCGACCCGTTCCGCTCGGGTCCGGGCCACCTGCGCCTGAAGCGTGGTGAGGTCGTCGCCGGTGACCGCGTCCCGGCAGGCAACGTGAACCTCTCGCCCTCCGATTACAGTAAACACACCGCCGCGCACTGCGCAATAGCGCCAGCGGCCGGTCGCACCGCGCCAGCGCAGGACACCCGCATCGATCACGGTGACAAAGTCTCCATGGCCGGGAAGGATACCGAAGCCGCCGCTGCTGTCCTCGCCCCGGAGCGAAGCGATGCTCGTCTCCTGCAGCACGATCTTGAGTGGCGTGGTGATCGACAGCGACAGAAAACCGGTCACGCCGCCCCCCTGGCCCGTGCGCCCTCGCGCAGTGCAGCCTCGTCGAGGTTACCGATCATGTAGAAGGATGCCTCGTCCCAGTCGTCGCATTTGCCTTCGATAATCTGTCGGCAGCCGGTGATGGTTTCGGCGATAGGTACATTGCGTCCCCCCATACCGGTGAACGGGGCCGCGACAAAAAAGGGCTGGGTCAGGAAGCGCTGCAGCCGCCGCGCGCGGCCGACCAGCAGTTGCTCCTGGCGGCCGAGTTCCTCTACCCCGAGCAGCGCGATCACGTCACGCAGCTCCTCATAGTGCTCCATCAGTTCACGCACATCGGCGGCGGTGCGGGCGTGCTCCTCGCCCACGATGGAAGGGTCGAGGAGTGCAGAAGTGGTCCTGAGCGGATCGATAGCGGGATAAATACCCTGTGCGGCAAGCTCCCGGGATAATACAACAGTGCTGTCCATATGGGTGCCGAGCGCCGAGACTGCGGGATCGGTGAAGTCATCCGCAGGGACATAGACAGCCTCGATTGCGGTGATCGCGGTCTGCCCGACGGAGGTAATGCGTTCCTGGAGTTTCGCGATCTCGGTTTCCAGCGTGGGCTGGTATCCCACACGCGATGGCATCCTGCCCAGCAGGCCCGAGACCTCGGCTCCCGCCTGTACAAAGCGGAACACGTTGTCCATGAGCAGGAGGACATTGCGCTGGTCGACATCGCGGATGTGCTCGGCGATACTCAGCGCGGTAAGGGGCACGCGCCAGCGGGCTCCAGGTGGCTCGTTCATCTGCCCATAGACCAGTACAGTGCGATCGAGTACGCCATAATTGGCCATGTCATGCAGCATCTCGTGACCTTCGCGCGAACGCTCCCCGACGCCAGCAAAAACCGATACGCCATCGTAACCGGTCACCATTGCATGGATCAGTTCGGTCACCAGCACGGTCTTGCCCACGCCGGCGCCGCCAAACAGCGCCGCTTTTCCTCCCTGCGCCAATGGGGCGAGCAGATCCAGGATCTTGATACCGGTCGAGAACACCGAGATATCGACCCTGTTTTGCGCCAGCGCGGGTACTGCTTGATGGATGGCCCGTCGCGGCGTATCGGGCGCGAGCGCTGGCCCATCGTCTCCGGGTCGGCCGAGCACGTCCAGCAGCCTGCCGAGTACCGTCGTCCCGACAGGAACCGAGACCGGCGCGCCAGTCGGCTCGGCTCTCATCAGTCGGGAAAGCCCCTGGGTTGGCTCCAGGGCGATCGCCCGAAACCGGCTCTGGTCCAGGTGGGCCTGCACTTCACAGGTCACGTGGGCGCCGTCGGGATCGACGATGACGGCGCTGTCGATAGCGGGCAGGGCACCATCACAGGAGAAATCGAGCACCGGGCCATGGACCGCGATGACCTGGACGCCGCCGGTCATTCCGCACCCCGGGTGGCAGGAATCAACACGCTGTCGTACTCTTCGATGACAAGGCTGCCTGTTGCGGGCGGAGCGAGAACATCGTCGGTATAGCCCTCCAGAGCCATAAACACCTCCCATTCTCCCCGGATCGGACGGCTCCCGCAATGGACTCTGCGATCCTGAATCTGTCAGGGTTTTCTAAGGGAAACCTTCGTCGGCTGGCTTCTTGCGGTGTGGTAGCTATCACCCATTTGGAGTAGGAGCGGGACGCGCGAACGGGGTAAGCTTGGTCGCGTTTTTTTACCATTGGGGAGAACAGGCTTATGGCAAGATTGGAAGGCAAGGTCGCTATCGTCACCGGCGCCGCCCGCGGTATGGGCGAAGCCACGGCACGCCTGCTAGTGGAGCAGGGCGCCAGCGTGGTGCTTGCGGACGTACTGGATGAGCCCGGTCGCAAGGTGGCCGAGGAGCTTGGCGACAAGGCACTGTTCGTCCACCTCGATGTAACTGACAAGACCCAGTGGCAGGGGGCTGTCGAGGCCAGTGCACAATTCGGCACCCTGAATGTGTTGGTGAACAACGCCGCCATTCTTATCCACAAGACCATCGTGGATACCACAGAGGAGGACTTCATGGCGGTCACTCGGGTAAATCAGTTGGGCGTGTTCCTGGGCATGCAGTCAGTGTTCGAATCGATGAAGGCCGGCGGCGGCTCCATCATCAACGTCTCCTCCATCGATGGCTTCCAGTCGAAGAATTCCCTGCTTGCCTACAGTGCCAGCAAATGGGCGGTCCGCGGCATGACCAAGACCGCCGCGCTGGAAATGGGCAAGTACAATATCCGCGTGAACAGCGTGCACCCCGGCGGGGTGTATACTGACATGCACGGCAAGGCGTTTATCACCCGGGAACAGGCGGATGCCAGTTACACCCACCAGGCCTTGCCCCGGGTGGGCATGCCGAGAGAGGTGGCTGCCGTCACGGCTTTCCTGGCGGGTGACGAGGCCAGCTTCAGCACCGGCTCCGAGTTTATGGCTGATGGAGGCTGGAACGCGGGCAGTATCTTCGACACGCTGCCGCAGTTATAGGCAGTGTCCTGAGGGCTGCCGGGGCAGTTATTCTGGTTGGTAGTGGGGGACTTATATGACGACTGCCTCAACAGGTACCGCCGCGCTGGATTTCATGCGCGGGCGGGGGTGGGTGTATGCATTGCTCGTCGCTGCCGGTCTTGGCCTTGGAGTCTATGAAATCTCCAGCTACCGGACTGCCTCGCGTTTTGCTGTCGAGGGTGTTGATTCACGCGGAGTGGTGACGCACAAGGCGGATTACAGTAACGGCAACAGGAAGACCTTCCGCTTGAGCTACACGTTTCCGACGCCGGATGACCCCTACACGCACGGTAATCAGAATGTGAGCGGGCCGTTCTACCATGCCCAGACCGAGGATGCCGAGATTGTGGTGCGATATCTGCCTTCCGATCCGTCGATGAACGTGGTGGAGGCTGCGAGCATGACGAAAGGATTCTGGATGGGTATGCTGCTGTCCCTGGGTCTGATTCTGGGGGGAGCCGGGGGCGCCGTACTTGGATGGTCGCGCGCTCGTGCCCGCGGGTAAGTCGATCACTGCGCCGGGGCAGCTTGATCCAGAAGTCCCCTCTCAATCAGTTGACTCGAAACATTCGTGCGCTTCTCTCTGAGCGTATCCTTCGGCAGCTTGACGGCCGGCGAAATCGAATGCTGGCTCGGCCAGACAAGACAGAGTTCGTTTGCTGGCAGTTGGACCGCAGGCATCAGAATCAGGGCATCGACAGGTAGGAGTCGACGGTCACGACTTGCCGATTCCGGTCACTGTTTGTGGCACAATCGGTGAACCGGCTCGACCTGTAGAGGCGTATTGTCTCCGTGCCGACCAACATCGTTGAGGAACAGACACATGGCAGATCAGCCTGACAAGCGGAATTACACGTTGATCAGTGGCGAATTCTTTGCTGATGAAGCCAGCCAGCTGCTAATGACCCTGATAGAGGACAAGATCAATTTCCACCAGCGTAACAACTGGAGCCGGCGGGAGCGGTTTGGTGAAGCGGATGCGGCAAGCGGCAGGCGTATCAATGAGCTGCGCCAGACCAAGGTCGATCTCGCCAGCCTTATTGAACAGGCTGCGGCCGCTGGAATGAAGCTGAACATCTCGGGCACGATCGAGGTAACTCTGACGCCGCAGTGATGGGGATGCCGGTTACCGGCGGGCTGCTCATGTCCCGGGCACGAGGCCTTCCAGTGAGGTTCCCTGGGCCCCCAGGCCGCTGAACAGATTGGTCTCCGTACGCGACACATTGGTGGTTGCGGCGCTCTCAAGAAGTGCATCGAGGGCAGCGCGATCGAAGTGCCTGCCTTCGAGGATGACGCTCGATGGCCGCTGCAGGCAGCGAATGTCAGCCAGGGGGTCGCAGGCGTAGAGCGCGACATCCGCCACACACCCTTCCGTAAGGCATCCCCGATCGGGTTCGTCCAGAACTCTGGAGCTGTTGAACGTTGCGGTCTGCAGCGCGCGGTAGGGGGAAAGCCCCGCTGCAACCAGAAGTTCAAGTTCGTCGATCAGAGACCGGCCCGGAATATTGGTAAAGATACCAGCGTCACTGCCGCCTACGAGCAGAACGCCTTCCTCATCGAAAATTTTGGCAACGCTGGCGTAGAACGCATCATCGCGACCCACTGGCTCCGGCGGCGTGTGCAGCCACTGGGTGAAACCTTCGGCTTCGATAGTCTGGACAAAGGGGTTCAGCCATTCTGTTCCAGGTCGGGAGAGCACGGGTTCACCCTCATTCGCCACGCGGTAGAGGTTGTGATGGGCAAGCAGCGTCGTCGTTACGGGAGTCCCAGACAGAGCGATGCGTTTGC
>NZ_JAVKCQ010000021.1:0-11622 GCF_040222615.1 Haliea sp. | reverse complement strand
GGCGGCCAGGGGCGGATATTTTCCCAGCGTAGACCTGAGTGCGGAAATCGGTCGCGAGGAGCGTGAAACCCCGCTGATCGACCTCGGCAGCTATACCCGTGACGCTACCCGCTTCACGATCACCCAGATGTTGTTCGACGGCTTCGCCACCCGCGAGGACGTGCGCGCCCTTGGCTTCAACAAGCTGAGCCAGTATTACGAGCTGCAGCGGGCTTCCGAGGAAGTTGCCCTCGAAGCTGCCCAGGCCTATCTGGATACCGTGCGTTACCAGCAATTGGTCAAGTTCGCGGAGGAAAACTATGTGTTCCACCGCGAGGTGTACGACAAGATCGCCGAGCGCACCGGCGGCGGTGTGAGCCAGGGTGTGGACCTGGACCAGGCGACCGCCCGGGTCGCCCTGGCGGAGTCCAACCTGCTGACCGAAATGACCAACCTGCACGATGTCCAGGCCCGCTTCCAGCGCGTCGTCGGTGACCTGCCGGTGGAGAACCTGCAGATGCCGGCCATCCCCGCCGGCATGATCCCGGAGATGCGCTCGGCGGCGCTGAACCTGGCCTACGACAAAAGCCCGGAAATCAATGCCGCAATCGAGAACCTGCGCGCAAGCCAGGCTGAGCTCAATCGCACCAACGCGCCCTTCATGCCGCGGGTGGATTTGCGCTACCGGAACGAGGTCGAGCACGACACGGATGGCCTTGACGGTCGCTATGACGAGGAGGCCGTAGAGCTGGTGCTGAACTACAACCTGTTCCGGGGTGGCGCTGACAGCGCCCGCAAACGCGAGTTCTACAACCGCTACAACGCCGCCATGGAAGAGCGCAAGCAGGCGTGCCTCAATGTGCGGCAGACAACCATGATCGCCTTCAACGATATCCAGGCGCTGGAACAGCAGGTGGTTTTCCTGGATCGCAACCGCTTGTCCCAGGACAAGACACGGCGCGCCTACCAGGATCAGTTCGACATCGGCCAGCGCACCCTGCTTGACCTGCTGGACTCCCAGAACGAGTACTTCGACACCCAGCGCGCCTATGTCAACGCCGAAGCGGCCCTGCGCGCGGCCCAGACCCGCACTCTCGCCAGCATCGGTCTGCTGCGTGCGGCGCTGGACGTCGATGGCCTGAATGAAGACCAGATTGCCCAGTACAAGCTCGAGCTGTCCCGCGGTGGTGATACCGACGGCCAGGCGCTGTGCCCGTCGGAGGCGCCGCGCGCGGTCGAGGTGGACAAGGAAGCGTTGATGGCGCGCCTGTCCCGCAGCGGCTCCAACACCAACCGGTATCGCGATGTCGGCGAAAACCGCGTGGCGGTTTCGCTCAATGTCCAGTTCGCGGTCAACTCCTCAATGATCACCAGCGACTTTGACGAGGAGATCGGCAGGGCAGCGGCTTTCCTGAAGGACAACTCCAGGGTTGTGGCGATAGTCGAGGGCCATACCGATATTACCGGCACAGCTGAGTATAACCAGTGGCTGTCGGATCGCCGGGCCAACGCTGTGCGCAGGATGCTGATCGACAAGCACGGAGTGCGCGAGTCGCAGATCACCGCCGTGGGTTTTGGCCAGACCCGCCCGATTGCCGATAACAACACGGTCGATGGTCGCAGCCTTAACCGCCGGGTCGATCTGGTGCTGGACGGTAACGGGGCCTGATTCCCCAGCCAGTGTGAGTAACAAAAAAGCCCGGTTCTTTGCAGAGCCGGGCTTTTTTTCTTGCAGGATCCTCTCACCGCGGCGGCGAAAGGCCCGGACTCAGAACGAGTACTTGGCGCGCAGGCCCACCACTCGCCCCTCATCCACGAACTGGCTGTGTGTGCCCGCCAGTACCGGGGTGTCGAAGCTCTGCACGATCACTTCCTTGTCGAAGATATTGCGGCCGTAGGCCATGACCTCCCAGTTCTCGCCGCGCAGACCGGTGCGCAGGTTGACCTTGCTGTAGGAATCGATGCTGTCTACGGGATCGTTGTCGCCGCCGGGTTCAAAATCATCCCGGTAGTTGCCTTCCCCGGAGACGAACCATTCAAGGCCATTGGCCAGTGGATGGTCGTAGTCAAAGGTGAGCGAGCCCGTGTACTCCGGAGCATAGGTGGTCACCTCGCCGGAAAGGTCGTTGTTGGTGAAGCCGCCCGGTGTGCCACACAGTGGATCCAGGTCAAGCTGGACCGCTGTGCAGGGCGCATCCACGAAAGAATCATAGCTGGCATCAAGCCAGGCGCCGCTGACCCCGACTCTCAGCTTGTTCGTTACCTGCCACAGCATGTCGATTTCAAGGCCCTTGATCTCGGACTTGGCGGCATTGGTTACGCCGAAGCCCAGGCCTTTGAATATAGAGGTCTGCAGGTTGTCGTACTGGGTGTAGAACGCCGCCCAGTTCAGGGTCATGCTCCCGCCCCGCAGGGTGTGCTTGCCGCCGATTTCAAAGGCATCCACCTCTTCGTCTTCAAACTCGAAGTCATCGTTGGGATTGGTGGGGTCGTAGCAGGCTTCAATCGGCTGCCCGGGTGCGCAGGGGAAAGCCCCGGGTGTCAGGTCGCCCGGCTCACCGTCGTCAGCGTCGGTAAATCCGCCGCTCTTGAAGCCCTGGGAGAAACTGGCGTAGAGCATGCTGTTCTCGCTGGCGTCCCACTGTATGTTCACTGACGGCAGCCACTTGTCGGTGCTGCGTTTTTCCCTGAAGTCGTAGCTGTAGGCGTTGAAGCTGGTGGCCTGGATGAATCTCAGGAAATAATTGTCCGAGGGCGCTCCCATGCCCGTGATGCTGTCGCTGAGGAACTGCTCGGTATCCACTTCCTTGTTTTCCTCCGTGTAGCGCAGGCCTACTGTCAGTCTCAGGCTGTCGGAGAGGTTGAAGGTGCCCTGGCCGAACACGGCGACGGAGTCCGAGTCCTGCTCGTAGAGATGGTTGCGGCCAATCTGCTCGGCGTTGTACAGGCCGCCCGAAAGCACGGTGAACAGGCTGTTGATTCCCAGCAGGCCAGGCACCAGGCCGTCCATATTGGCATCCAGGGTTACCCGGCGATCAAATTTCAGATTGCTGTTTTCATAGTAGATACCTGCGACGTAGTCGAAGAACTCGCCGCCCGGAGAGGCAAAGCGGAACTCCTGGCTGAACTGCTCGAATTCCTGGTTGTCGTCGCGGTGGATGAACTGCAGCGGCAGCCAGTCGACATCGACACCGTCGATATACTGGTACTCAGACCAGCCGGTGATGGAGGTCAGCGTGCCGCCCGCGACCTCGTAGTCCACGTTCAGAACGAAGTTGTCGTAGTCCTCATCGCTGCCGTCAGGGTTGATGCCAATACCCAGGGTGTCGCCGCCGCTGTTGCCGTAGCCGTTGTCCTTGAACACCACAAATTCCTTGCGCCCGATTTCGGCGAAGTCAGGGAAATTGACGTCTGTCAGCAGGTAGGCGATGTTCGCGAAAGCAGAGCGGTTGGGGAACAATGCGTCGCGACCGGCGGGGTCCAGGTACAACTTGGTCGTCGAGGGCGATCCCGTGCGCTCGTAGTCGGTGTTGCTGTACTTGAAGGTGACGTCGAGATTATCGGTTGGCTGCCAGACGGTGGTCAGGCGCAAGCCGGTTTCGTCGATCTCGCCCTCGGAGCGGTTGAGGAATTCGTTGTCCATGTAGCCGTCAGACACCCGGTGCTTGAAACCCAGGCGGGCGGCAAAGGTGTCGGTCAACGAGCCCTGCACGAAGCCTTCGTAGGTCTGGCCATCGTTAGATTCCACGGCCGCGGCAATTTCGCCGCTGGGTCCTTCGCCGACATCGGGCGAGGCGCTAATGATGTTGATCGCACCGGCGACCGTGTTCTTGCCGAACAGTGTGCCCTGGGGACCGCGCAGGACCTCCACCCGCTCCAGGTCCATGAAGCCGGCGCGGTACTGGCGGCCGCGGCCCATGTAGACGCCGTCGATATACATGCCCACGGACTGTTCGAAACCCTGGTTATTGCCGGAGCCGACGCCGCGCATGTAGATATTGGTGTTGACCGACGCCGCGGCGATATACAGGTTGGGAACGTAATCGGAGAGCGCCTGCATATTGGGGATGCCGGCGCTTTGCAGCTTATCGCCCTGCATCGCGGAGACGGAGATTGGCACGTCCTGCAGGCTTTGTGCGCGTTTCTGCGCGGTGACAATCACTTCTTCCAGAAGTTGGCTGTGAGCCAGGGGGCTTGTTGCGAGTACCGCGATAGCGGCGACCAGCGGTGCCTTGCGAAAAAACATGGGCATGGGCAGTTCCTGTTGTCAGATATTATGATAATTATGTCTGCCCGCTGTTGAGGGCAGTGACGCACTGCAAATACTAGGGTATTTACCGGCACCCGCACAATACCGGGCGATGGGCCTGCTGAGGTGGTGGGGAGGGGTTGGGGACCGCGCTTATGGTTATCTGCGGTCTGCCGGAACTGGTTAGTCGCTGCTACTGATCAATTGGTGGCAAGCATCTTGTCCCGCTGGCGGAAGGTCTGCAGGGCGCTGTTCCAGGATTCGGCGGTCGTTTCGGCCAGGTAGACCACGCGATTGTGCATCAGCGGATGCAGGCCAGAGGAGCGGCATTCGAGGTAGGCTTCAGCGGAGGCGACATAGTTGCTGACCGCTTTCTGGGCTGTGTACATTTCCTCAAGGCTGGCACTCTGGGCGTTCGGGATGGCGGGGACTTCCTGCGGCATGGTTGCAGGGCAGCTGGCCCAGGTGTTGGCGGCCAGGACAAGAGCGGGAATTGCGAGCAGGGTTTTCATGGTGGTACCTCAAGATAGTGGTGGCTGTGGCATCGGTTGTTACCCGATGTGTTACTAATATCCACACAATGGGCGCTCTCTGCAACCCCGAAAGCGCTTTCGGTGAATATTTTTTTGCTATTTAAATCAGAAGGATAAGCTCACTCTTCGGGCGCCTGCACCATAATGTTACTGGATGTAACGGAAGTTTCCGTGAAAGCGCGGAAATGGTGCGCGCTGCACCTGCCAAAGTGTGCTTGCGTCCTGTCGGGGCCCCAACTTTGTGCAGGATTGGTTGGCCCGCATTACACTGGTGCGAGATGGTGGCGAAGCCCTCATTCCTTCGCCGCCCCTGGAATCCGGAGGTTGGATCATGTCCCAGCGTATGGAAAAGGACACCATGGGTGAGATCGCCGTGCCCGCGGCGGCCCTGTACGGCGCACAGACCCAGCGCGCCCTGGACAATATCGCCATAGCGCGAGAGCGGCGAATGCCCCCGCCGTTTCTTCGCGCACTGGCGCGGGTCAAAGCCGCCGCTGCCACCGCCAATGCCCGGGTGGGCGTGCTGGATGAGGCTGTTGCCGCGGCCATCGCCGCCTCGGCGCTGTCGGTGGCGGCCGGTGAGTACCTCGATGCTTTCCCGGTACCGGTATTCCAGACCGGTTCCGGTACCAGCAGCAATATGAACATGAACGAAGTGCTCGCCACGCTGGCCAGCCGCCGGAGCGGAGGGCCGGTGCACCCCAACGACCATGTCAATTGCAGCCAGAGCAGCAATGATGTGGTGCCGACGGCGATCCAGGTCGCCGCAGCGCTGGAGCTGGAATCCCTCTTGCTGCCCGCCATCAACACCCTGGAAAGCTCGTTGCTGCGGCGCGCGCCCGAGCTGGAGGCCGTGGTCAAGACCGGGCGCACGCACCTCATGGACGCGATGCCGGTCACCCTCGGCTTCGAGCTGCGAACCTGGGCGGCGCAGTTGCGGGAGTGCCGGCAGCGGCTGGCAGACTTGCGCCCCCGGCTGCAGGCACTGCCGATCGGCGGCTCCGCGGTGGGAACCGGAGTCAACGTGCCGCCGGACTATGTTGGCGTCCTGCTGGCGTCCCTGGCGGCGGAAACCGGGGTCCCTTTCACTGCCGCCGCGATGCCGTCCACGCGCATGGCGGCCCAGGATGTCAACGTCGAGTGCTCGGCCTGCTTGCGGGGCGTGGCGCTGGTGTTGATCAAGATGGCCAATGATCTGCGCTGGATGGGCTCCGGCCCGCTGGCGGGCCTGGGAGAAATCCGCCTGCAGGCGCTGCAGCCGGGCTCTTCGATCATGCCCGGCAAGGTGAACCCTGTGGTGCCGGAGGCGGTCCTGATGGCGGCGACGGAAATACTGGGCAACGACGCCACCATAGCGCTCGCGGCGCAGTCGGGCAGCTTCCAGCTCAACGTCATGTTGCCGCTGGTCGCCGACAAGTTACTCGGGGGGATTGCCTTGCTCGCGGACGCCTGTGCTGCCATGGCGGGCTGTGTCGGGGGCCTTGAGCCCTGCGTTGAACATGCGTCGGATACCGTTGCCCGCAATCCCATCCTGGCAACGGCGCTGAATCCCGTGATTGGCTATGACGCCGCCGCAGCGATTGCCAAGCGTGCCTTCCGGGAGGGGCGCACGGTGCTGGAGGTGGCGCTGGAGGAGACGGACCTGTCGCGGGAGCAGCTCACCAGGCTGCTGGATCCCCTGCCCCTCGCCCGGGGCGGGCGCGCCGATCCCTGACCGCCTGACCGCGTGACCGCCTGACCGTGCCGGTCCCCGCCCGCGCCGGGCGTGGGCGACAATGAGCGGATTCCCGCGGCAACTGATGATTTTCGCTCTGATCCGACGTACCTCCGGCGGCGGATTTGCGCGATGCTGTCGGCTCGTTAGCGTCCAGCGCTGATACGGGAGGACAGGGAATGTCTGCCACAGGTCGCCACATCGCCAGAATAGTCCTGCTGGGTTCGGCACTAGCCACCGGCCCCGTGCAGGCCCAGTTGCCCCTGACTATCGAAGAGTTGCTGATCGAGCGGCGCTCGCTAAAACTGCAAACTGCGTTCACCTACAGCAACAGCGATAGCCCCGGGGCCGCAGCTGCCGGCCTCGCTGCGGCTCCGTCGCCAGTTCGGCAGCAACAGCAGATGCGGGCGAGCGCGGTGAGCAGCCGGGTGCGCTACGGCTTGCGCCACAACCTGGAAATCAACGCCAGCGCCACACAGGCGCGGGTGGCGTGGCACGGCGCCGAGGGTTCCGGTGGTGACAAGCAGTATTCCCTGGCGCTGGGTGCGAACTGGCTGGTGTCCGCAGATGGTCGAACGCCGGCGCTGATGCTGACGGCCGCGGTGGACGTGCTGGAGACCAGCTGGCTGCAGCCCGGCGAGCGTTATCACGGCCGGACAGCGCGGCTGGGCGCACACATCTACCGTGCCATCGACCCCGTTGTGTTGTCGCTTGCGGTCAGCCACGAGTGGCGCCTGTCGCGGGACTTTGCCAGCGGCACGCTGGAGCCGGGCGATGTCCTGGCCCTGCGGCCGCAGGTCAATTTTGCCGTCAATCACCGGGTGACCCTTACCGGCGGGGTCTCCTGGCAGCGCCGCGCAGGGGATCGTTTTGACGGCGCGACCATCGCTGGCAGCAGGCACCAGACCGGCCTTGCCATGGGGTTGGGGTTGCTGGCCAGCGAGCGGTCAACGGTTTTTCTTGACAGTCATATAGCCACCAGCGGTGACAGTGGTGCCAGACTGACGCTGGAGTGGTTGTACCGGTTTTGAGGTGGGAGTGGTACAGGGCGCGCCAGTGCGGTGTGCCATTGGATGAAATCTTGTGTACAGGGAGAAGTACCATGGAAAAACTATCAGGAATCGCGGCGGGCCTTGCGCTTGCCACTCTGGTTTGCCAGCCGCTTGCGGCCGGCACGACCCCGGCAGCAACTGCAGATACTGTGTGGGTGAACAGTGCGTTTGGCGACGCCAGCGCGCTGGCTTCCGGCGCGCAAATGCTGACCGGCGCTGAGCTGGAGAGCGCCACCGGGCGGATTGCGCCTCTCTACCTCGCCTTGTCTATTGCGGGCGTTGATCTGGCTCTCATGGGGTTTTTCTGGGGCGTTTACGTACCCCATTACGGAGGTGGTGGCAGCTGTGCGGGGTGTAATGATGCGCAGATAAACTCGCACTAGTCGTTGCGGCACCCGCCCTGCGGCTGCGATTGATTGATCGGCCGCGGGGCACTGCCCCGATTTTTGTCTAGACTGGACAGGTGAAGACGGAAAGGAGGTCGCATGAAATACCCGCCACTGGAAAACAAGCTGAGGGACTACCGCTTCGAGCAGTTGCAAACGCGGTATATGCTGCGTTACTGGGGCCAGGGAATCGTCGTCCTGATCAGCGTGATGGCGTTGCTGGTGGCGCTGTTCCGGGACCAGGCGCTGTCGGCGGCATTTCTGGTGCTGTCGGCGGCGGGTTTTGCCTTGACCAGTCTGGTCGCTGGCTACCTGGGCCGCAGGCGAGCCCTGCGGGCGCTGCGCCGCGAACTGCCACCGGGAGAAAGCTATGAGCCGCCGCGGGAGCTGCTTTGACGCCGCGGGCGGCATCCTGCTGGGCGGCTGGTTACTGGCTGCCCTGGGCGGGTCCCTGTCGCCGGCAACAGCACCGGCGGCTGAGGGCGGATTTCGCAACTGGGTAACGCTGCGCGATGCCGGCGTGGTCCGGCAGCAGCGCGATTTTTCCTGTGGCGTGGCCGCGCTGGCCACCTACCTGTCACACTATCTGCGAACACCGGTGACCGAAACGGAGTTGCTGGCGCTGTTGGACCAGTTCGGTGATAGCTGGAATCTGCCCGTCAACTGGCGTCAGCAGGGTGTGTCCTACGCGATTCTGCTGCGCCTGGCCCGCCATCATGGATTGCAGGGCGCGGGCATGTCGGTAACCCCGGAGCTGCTGGGCTCACTCACCGTGCCGGCAATTGTGAGGCTGGAAGTTCACGGCGTGGCGCATTTCAGTGTGCTCAAGGGAATTGACCGGGCGGGCCGGGTCCAGCTTGCGGATCCCTCCTGGGGTAACCACCGCCTGGGCCGGGAAGCCTTCCTGTCCCTGTGGCTGGATCCGGAGTTTGGCGGAGCCAAAGGCACCCTGATGCTGTTCCGGCCGATGGCTGGAAGCTCCCTGCGGCCCGCTGCCGCCTACTTCGGGGTCGATGAACGCCAGCCTCTGTTGCGCCCCCCGGCCTGAGTCGTTGGCGCGCTCCGGCGGGGCCCGTGGCGTTGACAATCGCGCCCTGCTATCCAAACATGGCGCTGCTTCGCGCCTCAGTCGCCCCGCAGCAATGATTGGAGTCCCCCCGTGCCAAACAAGATAAACCGCGCAGTCCTGCTGGGCGCCGCCCTCGTCCTGGCACTAGCGAATGCTTGTGCGCAGGTCGCCGCCGCGCAGGTCGCCGCCGCGCAGGCCGCCGCCGCGCAGGCCGATGCGGATCAGCGTCTGCAGCGCCTTTACGAATCGGAATATGCCTGGCGACAGCATGAGCTGGGGCAGGTGCGCGATGGCAAGGGTGGCTGGCGCCCCGGCGCCCACCTGCCCAGCGTGGATGCCGCTACCCAGTCCCGGCGGCTCGCCCGCTGGGAGCGCAGTCTTGCAGAACTGGCGGCAATCCCCGCGGCCGGGTTGAGCCCGCAGGAGGCCATCAATGCCGCCGTGTTCAGGCAGATTGTGACTACCCTCGCCGATGAGGTCCGCTACCGGACGTACGAGGCGCCGCTCAACTCGGACACTTTTTTCTGGACCGGTCTGTACCCGCGGCTGGGCGGCTTCGAGAGCGAGGGTGCCTATCGCGACTATGTGGCGCGCCTGCGCGAGCTGCCCCGGTTCTTCGGCGAGCACCAGGCCAACATGCGGGCCGGCCTCGCGCGCGGCTACAGCGTGCCGCGGGTCAGCCTGACCGGGCGTGAGGACTCGATCGAGGCCTATCTGGTGGCGGGGGAGGGAAACCCGTTCTGGTCGCCGATGCAGTCCCTGCCGGGGGCGATCCCGCTGGCCCGGCAGGAGGAGTTGCGGGCAGAGCTGCGCGCCGTCATCAACGAAGCCGTGGTACCGGCCTACGCGGCGCTGCTGCAGTTCATGCGCGAGGAATACCTCCCCCGGACTCGCGAATCACTGGCAGCCCGCGACCTGCCGGATGGTGCGGCGTTCTACAGGGCCCAGATCCGCGCCTTTACCACGCTCGATCTCAGCGCAGAGGAGATCCATACCATCGGGCTGGCAGAGGTTGCGCGAATCCGCGCGGAGATGGAGGCGACCCGTGAGGCGGCGGGATTTGCCGGCCCCATGCCCGACTTCCTCGATTTCCTGCGCACGGATCCGCAGTTCTACGCCAGCACCCCGCGCGAGCTGCTGTCCTTCACGGCCTGGGTGGCCAAGCGGGTCGATGGCAAGCTGGCGGAAAATCTCGGTTTCCTGCCGCGGCGGCGCTTTACCATCCTGCCGGTGCCCGATGCGATCGCCCCCTTCTACACCGGCGGTCGCGGCGGGCTTGACAGCTGTCTGTTCAATACCTGGGACCTGCCGTCGAGGCCCCTGTATACCCTGACCGCGTTGACCTTGCACGAGTGCGCTCCGGGGCATTCACTGCAGGCGGCAATTGCCCGGGAGGCGCCGGGAGATATTCCCGAATTCAGAGCCAATAACTATTTCTCCGGCTACGGCGAGGGCTGGGGCCTGTACACGGAATGGCTGGGTATAGAAATGGGCGTCTACGATACGCCCTATGAGCATTTCGGCCGCCTGTCTTACGAGATGTGGCGAGCGGCCCGGCTGGTTATTGACACCGGCCTGCACCACTACGGCTGGACGCGGCAACAGGCCCAGGCGTACCTGCGGGACAACACGGCGCTGTCTGAGCACGAGTTGACCACGGAGATTGATCGCTATATTTCATGGCCGGGGCAGGCGCTGGCCTACAAGCTCGGGGAGATGTTGATCAGGCGCAAGCGGGCGGAGGCCGAGACGGCGCTGGGAGAGGACTTCGACAAGCGCTATTTTCACGACGTGATCCTGGGTCTGCGCTCAGTACCGTTGCCGGTTCTTGAGCAGCAACTGGAGCAATGGATTGCCGCCGGCGGTCCCAATCCCTACGCGCATCCGGGGTCGTAAAAAAATGGCGGCCGCAAGGCCGCCAAGGGGACGTCAGTCGTGTTCAGGCACCCGGCAGGATGACAGTATCGATGACGTGAATAACGCCGTTGCCGGCCTTGATGTCCGTGGTGATAACGTTGGCGCTATTGATCTGCACGCCGGTTTCCGAAGTCTTGACGCTGACGTCCGCGCCGTTGACCGTGGTGGCCGTGGTCAGCTTCACCACATCACTGGCGTACACTTTGCCGGCCACGACATGGTAGGTGAGGATGTCGACAAGCTGCTGCTTGTTGGCCGGGTCGAGCAGTGTATCCAGGGTGCCCGCGGGCAATTTGGCGAAGGCGGCGTTGGTCGGTGCAAATACGGTGAACGGGCCTTCGCCTGCCAGGACTTCTGCCAGGCCGGCGGCCTGGATGGCGGCGACGAGGGTGGAGAAGTCGTCGTTGCCGGCTGCTACCTCGACGATGTTGGGCCTGGTCATTTCGCCTTCGCTGTGATGGCCGGCGCTGGCGGCGCCCGCTCCAATGAGTCCGGCGCAGAGGGTAAGCAGCGCCAGAAAGCGTGTTGCAATATTCATGATGCGATCCTTTCGTGAGAGTGGATTCAGGGTGCATGGATAGATGCACACCCTGGTTACGTCAGCGATTCTGACGTGGACTGCCGCTGTCGCGGTTGTGCCCATCTGGGCCTGCAGTTGCCGGCCGCTGGCGGCACTGCGCGGCGGGGTAGAGGCGGGGTAAAGGCGGGGGGGGGTGCCCGGGG
>NZ_JAVKCQ010000020.1:0-76378 GCF_040222615.1 Haliea sp. | reverse complement strand
CGTCAGTCGCAACAACAATCATGATGGACCCTGGACCCGAGCCGTACGCCGGGTGGTCCGGCCGCCAGAGGTGAGCCAACTCCTTGCCCACATTGCGACCGTCAATCTGTAATATGCCATCAAAGTTCGCTTGCACAAGCGCAGCAGTGCACCAGCCTCCGCAGGCTGCGGGTACCAGTCGCGAACTGGAACCAATGCCGCCTTTCAAGCCAAAGGCCATGGTGCCCGCGCCTGCACCAACAGAGCCCTGCTGTACCGGATCTGCAACCGCATCGTCCAGCGCCTGCAGCACGTCTGACGTCCGAATGCCCCTCTCCCTGATATTGTTGAGAGGACTGTCGTTGGTCTCTCCGACTACCGCATTGACAGACGTCACGCCCTCACACCCCGGCTGCGCAAGGGTCCAGTCAATCAGCGCTTCGATGGCTCGCCCCGTGGCCAGAGTATTCACCAGGAGAATCGGCGTTTCCAGCTCGCCGAGTTCCTCAATTTGCGTGGCACCCGCGAGCTTACCGTGTCCGTTGCCGATACAGAGCCCTGCCGGCACCCGTTCAAGGAACATATTGCCACCATGGGGCCGAATCGCGGTGACACCCGTCCGGTGCCCCGCTTTGGCGTCAACCACGGTGCGGTGCCCGACCAGGACGCCGCTCACATCGGTAATGTCGTTGCGGGGACCCGGCTTGAGGATCCCCGGGGCAAAGCCATAATCTCGCACACGTCGCACACGGCTCATCGGAATTCCCGGAATCGCAGATCCAGCATCTTTCGCTCCTTTCGCTCCTTTCGCGTTAAAGCGTTCAGTCTAGTCGCTTCAGGGAAAACTGTACTAACCATTAGTACGCTTCGACTGCACGCAATAGCGATACGACGATGAGGATTGCTGACAGGGTTGGCACGGGTCGCGTGGATCTGCTCTACTGAGTGTGGATTTCCACCATTGGGTTACGGATCATGGGAAAGACGAGCAATTGGCCTGTCCGGCTACTTCCACGCAGCCTTGCTATCGCAATGCTCCTCGGCTGCGGGCCAACGCTCGCCTCGAGCGGACTCGAGCTGAATACCATCGAAGTTCTTGGTAATCAGACCCGGGGGTTCGAGTCGGATGCTGTTGTAGTCTATTGCGGCGAACAGGAAAGCTTCTCTTCGGGAGATGCTAGCGAGCGCTACAACATTGCTTCGATACGGAAGAGTCTGGTTAGCGCCCTTTATGGGGTCGCGATCGCCAAGGGTCTGATCGACCCGGATGCCTCTCTCAAGTCGCTGGAGTTCGATGATCCATTGCACCCGCTTACGGAACAGGAGAAAAGAGCAACGCTGCGCGACTTGTTGAAGTCCCGGTCTGGCATCTATCTCCCGGCCCTGGGGGAAAGCGAGTCAATGAAGCGACGCAAGCCACCGCGCGGAAGCAAGGAGCCTGGGAGCTTTTTCTACTACAACAACTGGGACTTCAATGCCTTGGGGGTAATTTTTGAGCGTGCCACGGAGATGCGCCTGGGAGATGCATTCAAACAATGGATCGCCACACCCGTGGGCATGGAGGACTTCCGGGTCGACGATGTAATCTACCAGGAAGCCAATCAAAGCGCGGGCCTGCGAATGTACCGCTTCTACATGTCAACGAGAGATCTGGCACGTTTCGCTGCCCTCTATGCCAATGGCGGACTCTGGTCCGGCGCACAGCTGGTGCCGATTGCCTGGGTGAATGAAACGCTCACAGCCCACTCTACTGTCCCTTACGGGATCTGGGACGGTTACGGGATGCTGTGGTGGTACAAACGCAACAGCGATACCTGGTGGGGGCTGGGATCTGGCGGGCAGCGCCTCGTTATCAACCGCGGAAGACGTCAAGCAGTCGTATTGATGAACAACACGGGGCAAGGCACGATTAGCCGCTGGATCTATCGCAATTTCGGCAGCTCAGCCCCTGATTGGGAAGCATTTGCAATTCAAGACATTCTGGCCCAAGAGACCACATGCGGGGGCTCGAATCGCTAGTGTCCGACAGATCACCGCCCAGCCAATGAGTCTGTACTATCGTCCGCAGTTTCATCCGATCTTCGCACATCGGTAGGCAGGAAATCGAAGTGTCTCTTGAATGCGTGCGTGAAGTTTGCCGGATAGCTGTAACCCACCTCGTAAGCAATCTGAGAGATACTCTTGTCTGTCATTAACAACAAATCCATAGCTCTATCCATCTGTCTGGCCCGCGCATATTCGAACACCGTGGTGCCGAAAATTGCCTTGAACCCAGCCTTCAGCTTCGTTTGACATACACCTACCGTCCTCGCGAGCTCTGCTAGCGGCAATGGCGACTCGAGGTTGGACATCACGATATCACGGGCTTCATAAATACGGTTGACATCGCGTGATCGCAGACCATGAGCCACACTGTCGATGGATGGCGCTGACAACTGGCGTAACACGGAACAGAGTATCTCTCGCGACTTCGCCAGCAGAAAAGGTGGCAGAAGTTCTGGAGGATACTGATGGACGGCCGCAAGAACATCGCTGGCTGCCCGCATGACTTCGGCTCCAATCCTCACCGCATCACCCTCGGGAGAGTCGGCATGCCCGCCTGCAAAGAGGCGCGCTATCGGTGCCGGCATCGGCAGGTCATGGAGACCAAGCCCGTCGAGCAACTCTCTGGTCCGACAATGCAGCACGAGCATTTTCAAGCCGCCTGCCAACACCTCATAGCTTCCCACACAGTTGCCTGGGTAAGCCTCAACATAGACGAAGGGGGCTGAAAGGATTCCAGCTTGACGATTACTACGTACCCTCCCGCGCAACACTACCCGAACTTTGAATGTATCGTCACCCTCAATCTGGATAGTGGTATCGCGCAGGTAATCGACATCAGTCAGTGAAAGGATCAAGTCAGGCGACAACTGAATGTAATCCCAGGTACCAATACCCTGATCACTGGGAGGCCGGCTGGTCAGGCCGACCAGCCGATTGCGCTGACTGACCACAGATCCACCCGCCCCGGTCTTGTTGGCCATGGCGGCTAGCATTGCCTCTAGATCTCGATGCTTGGCGCCCACGACCTGATCTGATGCGGGTGGAAACTCTATTCTCGCCTTCACATAGACCTCCTCCTATCAGATTGTGTAAAGCTAGCAACCACGAGACCGAAGATCAAGTCCGGCGTACCGCATTATTCCTGGATTGCAAGCTCTTGCACTACTAGTGCACGCAATTGATTCACTCACATGGCACATTGTCCTTCCTCAATCTCCTAACATCGTATTACATAGTCGGCAGGGCCCCCAGGTAATTCCGGAACAAGTATCATTAGCCTAGACTGCATCCCAAACGTTTCTGGAGTATTGGATCATGGCGGATTACGACTTGGTCATTCGCAAGGGCCTCGTTTTCGACGGTTCGGGCGATATGCCGCGGCAGCTGGACATTGGCGTCAAGGGAGACCGGGTCGTGAAGGTCGCCCCCGAGTAGCCCACAGACGGTGTGCAACAAATCATCAATGCCGGCGGGCGCTGGGTCATGCCGGGCCTGCTCGACATACACACCCACCTCGACCTGGAAGTCGAGGTCGAGCCAGCTCTGTCAGAGGCGATACGTCACGGGAGTACTACCGTTCTGGTCGGCAACTGCAGCCTCGGCACCTGCTTCGGCAAGCAGATTGAGGGCGAGCAGAGCCCCATTGTTGATTGCTTCGCCAGGGTCGAGAATATGCCCAAGAGCGTGCTGAAAAAATGCGTTGACCGGGTAACATGGGACAATACCGGTGACTATGTGTCTCATCTGGAGTCCCTCCCTCTGGGTGCCAACATCGCTGCTTTTGTGCCGCATTCCATGCTCCGCATCGAAGTTATGGGCCTGGACGCTGCCATCAGCCGCGACCCCACGGAAGCGGAGTTACAGGCCATGAGCGAACTCCTCGAACGCGCTCTACAGCAAGGGTATCTGGGAATGAGCACCGATGGGCTGCCGTTCCATTACCTGGCCAATGCGCCAAACACCGCGAAACGTATTCCGACGCAGCACGCAAAGTTCCGTGAGCTCAAGGGACTACTTAAGGTGGTGCGCGACCATGGCCGCACCTGGCAGACCACGCCCATCATCGAGAACAAGCTGAAAGGACTGGCCTATTTCTTCCTAAGTAGCGGTCGACTGTTCGGTAAACCACTGAAAACCTCAGGTCTTTCGGTCATGGAGTTCGTCCTGGCCCCCCGCGCCTCCAACCTCTTTCTTGCCATTGCACGGCTCATCAACAGCCGTCTCCTCAATGGCAATATCCACTTCCAGGCACTCGGCTGCAATTTCAGGGTCTGGTCGGACGGCCCCGTGAGCCCCCTGTTCGAGGAGTTGCCGAGCACCTGCGAATTGATCGCCAGGGATCATGATGACGTCGCTGGTCGCCGGGCCCTGCTCGATGATCCGGCCTGGATCGAACGCTTCCGAAAGGACTGGTTCCACGGGCGCCGCGGCTGGAATCTCGGGCATCTGAAAGCGAGACTTGGGCTCCCTGAATTGCTGGTCATCCGCGATCTGAAGCTCATGGTTTTCGACGGCGCCCCGGTGGCCGAATGGGACGGAGAGACCCTTCAGGCCGTCTACGAGCGCGCACGCCTCTATCGTGACGGCTGCACGGAACTTGCGCGCTCCGATGTGGAACGTCAAGCATTGGACAGGGTACCGGCGATTCAGGACGAAGCCGATTTCATGCGCCATTTATTCCGAGAGTACGACAAGAGCGCACGCTACTACGTAGACGTCAGCAACAAGAACGACGAGCCAGCCTTGCGCTATCTGATGCACGACCAGGCCCTGCCGGGCTTTAATGACTCCGGCGCACATATCACCAACATGGCGTTCTACGACGCGAACCTCATGTCCCTAAAGCTTGCAGGTACGCGCGGTTTGCCTACGGTGGCAAGGATGATCGAACGCATGACTTCGGCACCGGCGAAATTTTTTGGTATCGATGCCGGCGAGTTACGCGAAGGAGCTCGCGCGGATATCACCATTGTCGACCCGGGCTCCCTGAGGACATTCAACAGCAACGACCATCGCATCATGGCCTGGCGCGAAGCGTACGATCACGTGCAGATGCTCAACCGTTCCCAGGGCGTCGTGACCGAGGTGATTGTGGCAGGCAAGGTCGCCTGGGAGAATGACGCGGCAAAAGAGATACTCGGGCGAGAGCGACTCGGCCGGTTCTTGCGGGCCGCATAATGGCAGAGGAGAGTTTGAATACAGTATCCAGGGAACTGGCTGCGTTAACGACCCCATGCCTGCTCGTGGATTACGCCCGACTGGAAGCCAATGTGTTGGATATGAGCCGGCGCCTGGCTGCTCATGGGGTTCGCTTCCGGCCACACGTCAAGACCCACAAATGCGTGCCTATAGCCGAGCTAATGCGCCGAAGTGCTCCCCACTTTGTCGGTATCACCGTCTCGACACTGCGCGAGGCTGAGTATTTTGCAGCGGCCGGGTTCCATGACATTCTCTACGGCGTCTCCATTTTCCCCGGTCGCTTCGAACGGGCGGCCCGGCTGCTGCGCGACTCTGTGAGGCTCACCCTGATCCTGGATGATTTGGAGATCGCTGCCGCACTGCACCAGTTCCTGACCACAGAACGGTTAAGAGCAGCAGTAATGATAGAACTCGATGTGGACGGGCACCGCGCCGGCCTGGAACCCAAGGACCCCGCCGTACTTGAATTGGCGAGACTACTCGATAGTGCTTCATCAATCGACTTTCGCGGCGTCATGACCCACGCCGGTGAATCATATCTTTGTCGCGGCGTTGCGGAAATTGCCGAGCATGCCGAGCGCGAGCGCGCTGGGGTGGTGCAAGCGGCAAATGCCATTCGCGAAGCGGGAGTGGTCTGCCATGAAGTAAGCGTCGGTTCAACACCGACCGCACGCTATGCCCGCGATCTCAGTGGCGTCACAGAGGTAAGGCCTGGCGTCTTCGCATTCTACGACCTCGTGCAGGCTGGAATTGGCGCCTGTCAGCGCGAAGAGATCGCCTTGTCGGTCCTCACCACAGTGATCGGGCACAAACGCTCACACCGGCGACTGCTGATCGACGCCGGGGCTCTGGCGCTATCCAAGGACCGTGGCACCGCCCAGCAACCGGAAGACTTCGGCTTCGGAGTGGTTATTGACGCTGACACTGGACTGGAGAAGGCGGGACTCGTGGTCACTCTGGCAAACCAGGAGCACGGCATCATCGACTTGCCACCTGGGCTGACGTTGGAGGATTTCCCAATCGGCACGCGCCTTCGGATTCTGCCCAACCATGCCTGCATGACCGCCGCGGCTCATGATCACTATCACGTACTGTCACCGACAGGCACCATCGTTGACGATTGGGGGCGCTGTAACAGGTGGTAGCACAGCGAAACAGTGTATTGCACCAGCAAGTGCAGACATCCGACTGCTCACTACGGAAAACCGTGAAGACACTGAGCTGATGCATCCTTTAACGAGCTACCTGGGAATCTTGGGCGGCGTGGGGCCACTCGCGACCGCCAGTCTGTACCGGCGAATCATCGAACTTACAGCTGCACAGTGCGACCAGGATCATTTCCCCGTCATGATCCTCGCAGACCCCTCGACACCCGATCGATCCAGAGCCTTACTCGACGGTGACCGGGAGCGCGTACGGGAGGCCCTGCTAACGCGCGCCCAATATCTTGATAAGCTCGGGGTAGGCGCTATTGCCATGCCCTGCAATACCGCCCATTACTGGGCCGCGGAAATCCGCAGCGCGATCCACTGTCCGCTCATCAGCATCGTTGAAAGCGCTGCCGCTCTGGCTGTGGCCGTGGCGGGTCACGGTGCAAGGGTCCTCGTGCTCGGCACAGAGGCGACCATGCGCCTCGGACTCTATCATCATCCGCTTCGCTGTCACGGACTCGAGCCGGCAGACCCAACCGAGGATGAAATCGCCCTGATGACACGGGTTATCGCAGACGTAAAAGCAGGCGAACTGGTTCGGGCACGGCAAACCATGAAGGCATTTCTTGAGGCCCGCGGCGCTGACGATGCCGCGGCCATCCTCGCGTGCACCGAGCTTCCGATCGCAGCCGAGGGAATACAGGCGGGCGGGCCCGCCATGATTGACCCGAGCGAGGCCCTGGCTGAGGTCTGCGTAAACTGGCTTCAGGCAGCGCGCGAAAAACACCGCGAGCCGCTGCCGGACAGTCAAGCAATGGCAGCCTGCTCATAGGCGCGCTGGAATTGCAGCAGGTGAAAGCCCGCCAGCTCAGCTGATCCGCTGCCTGCATACGCGGCTTTCGTGCATGCCTGTGTCGGACACGGATTACGTCTCTGGGTCGATAACAGCCGTTGCCTCGAGTTCAAGTCGGCAGCCATAGTGCAACTCGGGCACCGGTACTATGACCCGGGCCGGTCGATGAGCACCAAAGCACGCTGCAAAGTGCTCATTCATGGCTCCCCAGTCGTTGACATCGCTAAGGTAAATCCGCACCTGCAGCACATTGTGCATCGAAGTCCCCGCGGCAGCGAGAATATCCGCCAGGCGCTTCAGTACGAGTCGAGCCTGCCGGTCAAAACCCTCCGGCGGTGTGCGGGTGACCGGGTCGATGGGCAACTGACCACTGATATACAGGAGGCCACCGTGTACCACTGCGTTCGAATAATGTCCGTTCGGCGTTGGCAGCGTCTTGTTATCGACTATCTTCATTAATCAAACTCCGTCTGCCTGCAAGTGGACCAACGCACCGACAATTTGCGTGGCCTCACAAATGTCTTTGGCGCGACAGGCGATGGTGCCGGCAGCGACCCGATCGAATCCCGGCAGATAGGACATCAGTTGCGCCAGATAGCGATTGTGCAATTCCAGTTCGAGTTCGATCGCCCCTTCCAGACGCCGGGGCTGACATCCCGGCGCGGCATTGATGCCATCGACAACGGCAGCACGGATTGCGGCGTGGCTGTATTCCCGGGACAGCTGCTCCGCACTGTACATGCCACGACTGTATTTGGTTACTGCGACGCTCAGACCAGGAATGGCAGCGGCGAGTTCGGCCATGCAGGCATCGTCTCCAGACGCTGCGACGACTGGCACACCAAAATGACCCGCAAGCCAGGCGCTTACCTGTCCCTCGGATACCGGCTCTCCATTGAACCTGACCGCCCGGAACTGGCCTGAGCTAAAACTGTGCGGAAAATTCCCTTCCATGGTGGTGATAGCTGTATGGTAACCGAGGAGGATTGCCGCCGCGTAGGACCCGCTTTCGATACCCTGCATCATGCCGAGCGGCCGCGGCCAACCCTGTACCAGGCGCACCTGGGCCGGGAAAGAGCGTGGATCGAGGTTGGTGGCAGACCCATGGCTGTCGGCAATAACGACTTCTTCAGCGCCGGCCCCGAGAGCGGCCTCAACCGCACAACAGACGTCCTCCTCGAACAGAGATCGCGCCCGGCCGTAGTCCTCACTGTCGTAGTCGTCGGTCTGGGGACGACTTACGATGCCAGAGACTCCTTCCATATCTGCAGAGATAAAAACCCTCATCGTCACGCCTGGACCACGCCGCTGTGGCGCTTCTTGAGTAACCCATCGACATCGCGCTCAGTGGCGATCAGCAGCACCCTGGCGGAGGCGTTAAGCCCAAGGCGCTCGCGCATCGAAGGCTCCGCACAGGCCTTGAGGAGACCGGCGGCGCCAGCTGCCCCCGAAGGACTGATAGCGAGCGGCGACATCTGTGTGGGCTGCGACAGTAGCCAGTATGCCGCCGCAAGGGCCTCGCGCTCTTCCAGAGTCAGGTAGGCGTAGACACGATTGCGCAGCACGGACCACGCTGTCACCGATGCAATACCACAGGACAGCATGCCCATGATGCTGTCTATATCGCCCTGCACCGGACGCGGTTCTCCGCACTCCGCGGCGAGCCGCAGGCAGGCGGCAACGGCCGGCTCGACGATAACAACGCGGGTATCCTGCCAGCCGAAGTCGGCGATGGCTGCAACGACCGCCGCGGCGAGGCCGCCTACGCCCGCCTGCAGGAAAACATGGCTGGGGCTGGCTCCCTCAAGCTGCTCGCGAATCTCATGAACCATGGCAAGATAACCTTGGGTGACGCGGATCGGCAGTTTGGGATCATCGTCGACACCGGCCACATCGGCTACCATCGTCCACCCATTGCGTTCCGCCTGTTCCCGACAGGCTGCTACCGAGTCGTCGTAGTGTCCAGGGATCACCCGCAGCTCTGCACCCCCTTGACGCAGCAGTTCGCGCCGGGATTCGGCGACGTGCTCATGAACGAAGATAATGCAACGGGCGCCGACCAGTCTTGCACCAGCGGCGACGGATCGACCGTGGTTGCCGTCGGTGGCAGCGCAGAACACGGACGGTTCACCTGTAGCCTTGAGGGCATTCAGTTCGTGCAGCTTGGATAGGCAAAGGCCTGCGCGCTCGGCCGAGAGCGACAGGACAGCATAAGCCCCGCCCAGTGCCTTGAAACTATCAAGTGAAAAGCGCGAGCTTTCGTCCTTCACCCAAAGCGCCTGAAGGCCCAGTTCAGATGCGCCGGCAGCAAGTGACACCAAGGGTGTGGGCCTGTAGGCCGGGCAGCGGCGCAGTGCCGAGCAAACTTCGCGGGCAGCAGCTCCGTACAAATCAACTTCATTGCCGCGCAGCGGCGAGGGGAACGCGCCGCTGACAAGCAGTGGTTCCCGCGGGACAGCAAGCGGAGGTGTTTCCGGTGCGCTCATGACCGGCCCCGCGTCCAGCAGGCTCGCGCCACCCTGTAGAAGTTCAGGCCCATGACCTTGTCCACGGCCGCTTGGTCATAGCCGCGCCGGCGCAGGGATTGCCCGATTTCAACCCGTTGATCGAGGGGCACGTAGGCCTCACCCTGCTCCGAAATCTGTGCGTCCGATGTCACCCCATCGATAAAGTACTTCTGGTATTCCTCTTCTGAAGCGGCAAGGGGCACATCGCTGTGAGGATAGGCGTAGTCCCAACCGATGCCGGCATGATCGATACCGACAAGCTGCACCACGTAGTCAATATGTTGAGCCATGTGCTCCGCTGAGGAAGGAAACTGTCCCAGGAAAAGGTTGAAACCGCAGACGCCCACCACGCCTCCGGTTGCGGCACAGGCTCGGATCTGTTCGTCGGTGATATTTCGCGGTGTACTGCCGACCAATGCGTGTACATTGGCGTGGCTGAAGACCACCGGTCGATCGGAGTGCGACGTGACATCGAGGCTGGTGCGCACACTGCTGTGGCTGCAATCCATCACAATCCCTGCGCGATTCGCGGCACTAACCACCTTTCGACCGAGCGCGGTAAGGCCGGTATTGGGCCCATGGCAACCACCACCGTAAGCATTGTCGAGGTTGTACGCGAGGTGCATCATGCGCACACCCAGGTCCGCGTACAGCTGCACCATGGCGGGCTCTTCCAGAAGACAGTTCGCACCCTCGATGTCGAAAGTTATCGCGAGCAAGCCCTCTCGGGCGGCCCGCTCTACATCCTCCACAGTGCCCGCGATCAGGTACTCCGGACTCTGCTCCGCGCAGTGGCGGAACCAGGCCAGCGCTTTCAGCACGTCGGCGAAGGGAGTCATGTCCATGGCGATGTTGATGGCTACATGGTGGAACCCTGCCGCCCGGTGCGCCCTGAGCATATCGAAGTCGATGCCCGTGGCGATAGGAAGACAGGAATGTGCGTCCCAGACTATGGCGGTATCAGCGGTCATAAGATTGGCAGAGCTCCAGAAGTGGAAGTCAGGTAGGGCTCTGCGCCGCTCGGTCCCAACGGCAGGCCAAGGGCGAGCCAGGTAACAAGGAGCAGGAGGCCGGCGACGAACATGGCAACTGAGTACGGAAGCATGATGCGTATGAATGCCCCGAGGCCAATATCGGGGCGGTACTTTTGCGCGTAAATGAGTACCACCGGCAACAGCGATGTCGGCGTGATGATATTGGTGGCGCTGTCGCCAATACGGTACGCGGCGGTGACCAGTTCCGGTGACAGTCCCGCAGACATAAGCATGGGGACTATGGTTGGCGCCATAAGCGCCCACTTGCCGCTGGCGGATGCCATCAAGAGATTCAGCAGGCCACTGATGAAAGTGAAGCCAAGCACGAGCGGAATCCCGCTGATGTTGGAGCTGCGCAGGAAGTCTGCTCCGGAGGTCGCCGCAATCACTGCGAGATTTGACCAGCGCAGAAATGCGGCGAAATGGGCAGCAAAGAATACCAGCACCAGGAAAGGTGCCACGTCGCGCATTGAGGCTCGCAGCAACTCCATAAGATCAGTGTCGTTGCGCAGCCTTCCGGTAGCGACGCCGTAGGCCAGGCCCGTTGCTAGGAAGAATACCGTGATCAGGGCAATCAGCGCTTCGTAGAAAGGCGCCAAGTCACCGCTTTCCGCGCGCAGGGGAGCACCGCCCGGTACGGTGAGGACCAGCACCAAGACTAGCACTAACAGCGCCGCGGCCCCCGACCAACGCAGGCCGCGGCGGGCCAGCTGCGGCTCGAGGCGGAACTCTGGCTCGTGGTGTTCGTCGTCTTCGGGACGAAAGCGAGGTTCGACCAGCCTCTCTGTCACCACTGTGACGATGAACGTAACAATCACGGCGTAGGCGAGGAGCAGATAGTAGTTCGCCAGCAAGTCGATCTGGATGGAAGGATCGAGCGCCCGAGCCGCCTCCTCACTGAGTCCGTAGAGCACGGCGTCGGTGGGTGTCACCAGTATATTGGCCCCATAACCGCCGGATACGCCAGCGAAGGCGGCACAGACGCCTGTGAACGCACTTCGGCCCGCTGCCCGGAACGCAACACCAGCGAGCGGTATGAACACAAAATACGACGCATCCACCGTGACATGAGCGCAGATACCGATCACCACCGTCATCGGAATAAGCGCGCGCCGTGGCAGACGGTGCAGGGCGCCAGAGAGGGCGGCATCAAACAGACCGACCTTTTCCGCGAGTCCCGCACCGAGCATCACCACGAGCACCATGCCAAGGGGAGCGAAGCTTGAGAAGGTATCCGGCATGTCAACGAGAATGCGCTCCAGATTGTGCGCACTGAGCAAGCTCTCCGCTGCAACCGCGGTGCCATCGGGCAGGGTGACGGATGCCCCGATCGCCTCAGCAAGCACACTCACCAGTACCGTGAGCAGACACAGCCCCAGAATGATTGTGACCGCATCCGGGACATACCGCGTGGCTGTCGCGCCCTGCAGCACCGGCGCTGTCATGAGGCGCAACTCCCTGGCCAGGTTGCACGAGCCACGCGCTCGAAATTTCCGCGGAGTATGCAGTGGATCTCGGCGCCGGAAAATCCGGCGTCCTCCAGCAGATGAGGCAGCCGCTGAGCTTCGCTGAGTGGCGTAAAGACCTGTTCGGGCGTGAGACCCTCCTGTCGATTGCGGCTGGCGTCAGGGAACCACCAGTCGAAATCCGCCACAGCGCCCATCGGATCAGACTTCCGCGCAGGGTAGCCGTAGTCCCAGCCGATACCAACATGTTCAGCGCCGACCAGCTCAGCCACATGGACCATGTGCCTCACCATATCCTCGGCGCGCGAGGGCGTGGCGCCTAGAAAGCGCGAGTAGCCGACGATCCCGATCACGCCTCCGCTTTCGGCGCAGGCGCGGATCTGTCGATCGCTGACGTTGCGCGGATGCGGGTGGATCGCCGCGGCGCATGCATGACTGAAGACCACGGGGCGGCTCGAGGCAGCCATGATCTCCAGTGTCGAGCGCTCACCCCCGTGACTGCAATCAACCATGATGCCCGCTGCATTGAGCGCCTGGACCATCGCGCGCCCTGCTGGCGTAAGGCCCCGGGCTTTGTCATAGCAACCATCGGCTGCCCAGTTGTTTCGATTGTAGGCAAGGTGCATCTGGCGCACTCCCAGATGAGCCCAGAGCGCGACCATGCTGGGCTCCTCAAGGAGGCACAGTGCACCCTCTAGATCAAAGGCCACGGCCAGCAAACCGCTTCTGTAGGCCTCTTCCAACTCGTCCAGGGTACCAACCAGAGCCAGGCCTGGCTGCGCGTCGATGGCCTCACGGAACCAGGCGATACTGCGCATGATTTCCTCCAGCGGAGCGGGGTCGTAACCGACGTTAATGGAAACGAAGCCGAAACCGTGGCGCCGGTGTTCCAGCAAGTCGTCAACCTCGCGGCCGGGTTCCAGCGGCAGGTTAGAGTGCGCATCCCAAAGCAGGTTTGTTGCAGTGGCAGATGGCATCATTCCGCCTCCAGGGGTAGATGCAGGGCGGTCCCCGCGGCGCCGGTTGTCAAGCAGATGGTCGCAACCCGCGAGTCGGCAACCTTTTCCAGGGCAACGTCACCACCACTGTTGCGGTTGCGGTGAAAAAGGTAGCTGATGCCGGGCGAGGTCAGCATCAGCCGCAGCCGGGAGCCGGTGGCAAGGCGCTTACCTATCCAGGTCATCTCGAACTCGTAGCGTGTCTCTTCACCGGGCACCAGCAACGCCGGCGGCTCCAGAAAACCGTGGCGGTGGCGGGCGCGCAACATATCCGATGCCAGCAGAACCGATGTCCCGTCCGAACGCAGTTCATAGAGGACGACGGCAAGGTCTGTGTCTCGAACGTCCGCGGTGAGTGACACAGACAACGTGGGTCTCCCAGCGATCACATGGCTGCGTTCAAGTGGTCTGGATTCATACAGTAGGCCGCGTCCGGCGAGCTGAGTCGGCAATGGGTCATTGAGAAGATGGTCTTTGCCGCCGGCAAGACTACCGAAATACGGACCCCAGCGTATAGGTACCTCCAACGGGTCGTAGCGCCAGCAATCCTCACCCGTGGACCGCTCGGCGACCTCCGCGGTGAGGTGGCCTGATTCAGCCGCCTCGCCTCGCGGTGAGGATGGATACAGGATCAAGCTGCCAGGCGCGCCATCTACGGTATCACGTCCGGCCCAACGATCATCCCCGAGAACGTAGTAGGTAACCCTTTCCTTCAAAAACGTCGGCCGGGGCCCGTCGCGGAGAATCCAGTCAAACCAGGCCAGGTGCCAATCGGCAGGCTCAATGCTGGCTGCGGGAAATTCCAGGCCGCCCATTGCGCCCTGTCGATTGGATACGCCCGAGTGGTTCCAGGGACCGATAACCTGATAAAGATGTTGCGGATCTGTGCTATGGGTGAGGGCCCGTTGATAGTGGGTTAGCGTTCCAAGTTGCGCGCCATCGTGCATGCCCGTAATGGAGAGCACAGGGATAGTGAGATTACCCAGCTGTTCGGAAGTGGGGTTCAGCTCGGCGAGACGCAGCACGTAATCGCGCTGAAATGACTGCTCCCAGTACGGTGACTTGATGCCGGCGGCGTCATCGAGATCAGCAAGGGCGACTTCCCCACGGGCAAGCTCCGCGTACAGCCCTTGCCAGTAAGCACTGTCCGCGTTCAGATTACCGTTACGCTGCCGGCCGGCTACAAGCGCGTACCAGCGAAGTCGATAGGGTATTTGGATACCGCGATAGGTTGGAGAGTCGACACCAAAGTAGGGCGGCGCGCCGGGAATGATCGTCTTTAGCGCAGGCGGCCGACGAGCCGCGAGCCCCCATTGCAGGAAGCCCGTATAGGAACCGCCGCGCATAGCGACGGAACCATTACTGAAAGGTTGTTTAGCCAGCCATTCGATCACCTTTTCCCCGTCGTCAAGATCGTTCAGGTAAGGCTGGAAGATACCACCGGAATCTCCTCGCCCCCGTACCTCGACGATCGCAGCGGCGTAACCGGCGCGAGCGAAACGGGTGGCCAGCGGGTAATAGCGGTCCGCGCTGTAGGGTGTCAGGGTCAAGATCACCGGCACTGGACCTGGATCCGGATATGGCAGCACAAGGGTCGCGCTCAGGGAGACGCCGTCCGGCATGGCGATGCGCTCGCCGAAGCGCACTTGGTATGGGCGCCGTGTTTCCAGCGCCGCAGCTGAGACTGCGGATTCCTCAGCAGTGGCTCCTGGACCAGGGACCATCAAGGCTATCAGCGCGACCAGAAGAGTCAGAATGAAACTGGCGGGCGCCGGGTGCCTGCAACCGGACATGTTGACGACTCTGCATTCGCGATAGCGGAGACCGACGGATCGCCGGACAAGCGAATTCCTGCTTGCCAAGCGTGATACAGAGCCTGAAGGAACGGGGGGATTCAATGCATTTCCTTCTTCATTTCGTCGCTGAAATATTGACTCAGAGTGTATCAGGTTACTATCGGCGGTCTGCCTCTGGCGGCCCTGTGCAATCGGTAAACGGCGTTAGCCATTGTCAATCATGGTACGTTGCCCATCCAGGTTTGTCGGCACCAGAGACCATGCGATTGAATACCCGGATAATCGCCATGCAGTTGAGTAGCGTGACCCGGACGGGAATGCCGAGGTTCCAGATGTAGGATTTGGAGCGGTTTTCGTGCATGACCTCGCGGTCATCCAGCAGCGCTCACCACCGCCAGGCTAGTAAGCCCTCGGTGACTGGACTAATCTAACCTTCAGAGCGATCAAGCTAGCGGGCACACATGCAGGCAAACATCAGCGACACACCGATCCCGCTCATCAGCGTCGAAGAACTCAGGGAGGTTCTAGGTCTGGGCACTGCAGCCGCCAGCAACGCCAACGTGCTCGCCGCCGCAGGACTCCCTGCCAACGCACTGGCGGACCCGCGCGGCCATCTGGGCGTGGACGCGGTCTGGCGTCTGTTCTCCGCACAGATAGCAGCTACCGAGGACGAGCTGCTGGGTCTCGGTTCCCAGCCTCACCCGGCCGGCCTCACTGAGATCATTGTTGCCCGAAGCATGCATGCAACGTCCCTGGAAGGGGCAATGTCGGTGTTTTGCGATACGGCCAACCTCCTGCAACGGGATCTGCGCCTCACGCTCAAAACGCGCAATAACGAGCTGCTGCTGAACGCGGTCTTTCCGCGGCATATCGACCGGCGTCACCAGCTGTGGCTGGAAATTGCATGCATGCCATGGCACTGCTCTTTCTGTTGGCTGCGCGGAGAATTGCTGCGGCTGACGCGGTTCGTCACCCACCCATCGAGACGCAGCGCAGGAACGCAGTTGCTGGCGATGTTCGGCTGCCCGGTGGAGTACCACGGTGACGGCATTACCCTGGTCTATCCCCGAGAGGCACTTGCCGGCGTCCTCTCTCCCCCTCCACTGGCTCACTGGCGGCAACGCATCTACGACCTCTTGCTGGAGCAGATACGAGGGCGACAGGCCAGTGTGGCCCAGGAAGACATCGTCACCTACGTCGATCGCGCACTTCGCCGGGGCGTGATGGATCAAACTGCCATCGCCACCTCTGCGGGCATGAGCCTGGCGACATTGCGCCGCCACCTGGCCCGTCGGGACCTGGATTTTCGCAACATGCGCGATGTGATCCGCGATGAACATGCCCTGCAGCTACTGCACGCTGGCCACACCGATGAGGCAATTGCCGAACGCCTCGGATTCTCTGAGGCACGCAGTTTTCGCCGCAGCTTCAGGCGCCTCCACGGGGAGTCGCCTGCCACCTGTCGCCGCCGTATCCATGGGAAAGGCTGAGCAGAAAAGCCCCCTTCATGTTGCGCGCTCTCGTCCTGTCACGCCGACACTGCAAGTAGCAGACTGCTCCCATACCAATAAAACTCGGAGCACACCCATGGAAAAGCACCGGTACATTTCCCGTAGAATCAGCCTCGCCTGTGCAAGCGCTCTGCTGGCATCAACACCGGCAGCCTTCGCCCAGCTGGAGGAAGTGATCGTTACCGCGCAAAAGCGCGCGCAGTCCGAGCAGGACGTCGGCATGGCGATCAGCTCCGCCAGTGGTCTCGCCCTCAGGGAACGCCGAATCGAGTCTCCTCTGGATCTGCAGGCCATCAGCCCGAATATCAATATCAAGGAGATCTCGCCAGGCGTGTTTCCGGTTTTCACGATTCGCGGCGTGGGACTCAATGACTTCAGCGCCAACAACAATCCCACCGTGGGAGTCTATCTGGACGAGGTGTTCCTGGCTTCAACCACACAGCTCACTTTCCAGCTCTACGACATCGAGCGCGTAGAAGTGTTGAAAGGCCCTCAGGGTACGCTCTATGGCCGCAACACCACCGGCGGCGCCATCAGTTTCATTACCAATCAAGCGGTGTTCGAGGACGAATGGCGGCTGAGCCTGGGAGCCGGCAACTATGAGCTGACAGAACTGGAATTCATGGGCAACAAGGCACTGTCGGAAACGCTGGCGATGCGGTTCGCGGGAAAGGTCCTTGACCAGGGCGAGGGATTCTACGAAAGCCGCACCCTCGGCGGTGAAGACATCGGTTCCCGCCGCGAGTACGCGGCCCGCCTGAACACCACATGGGTCGCCAGTGACAGTCTCGACGTGGCTCTCAAGCTGGAGGCCAGTAAAGCGCGTTCCGAAGTCGGCCAGTTTGAGCATTTCGGCACCTTCGAGGCCGGTGTTTTTCCACCCCAGCCCTGCAGCTCGATCCAGGCCGGGCGCCTCGACCCTGGCCGCTGCGCTGACGCATTTGGCTATCGGGATACCGATGGCGACCCCTTCAAGGGTGACTGGAACAACGACGCTCGCTTCTCCAGCGACAGTCGCGCCGCCACCCTGCGGGTGAACTGGGACCTGGGTCCCGGCACGGTCACTGCGGTCAGCGGCTGGCTGGATTTTGAACGCAAGGCGTTCAGCGACACCGACAGTGGCCCCCTGGTACAGGCGGAATTCGATGTCAGCGATAGCGTGGAGCAGTTCAGCCAGGAACTGCGCTACACCCTGAGTGCCAGTCCCACGCTCGACGTGATTGTGGGCGGTTTCTACTCCTGGGATCAGGTCGACATCGAAGTACCGGGAAATCTTGATGACCTGTTTCTGACCCGGGTGTTAATCGCATCCGAGCAGGAAACAAATTCCGCCGCGGTATTCACCCAGGCGGACTGGCGCTTTGCCGATGCCTGGTCACTCACCGCCGGATTTCGCCTTACTTACGAAGAGAAGGACTTTGCCGGGGGCATGGACGATATGAATCCTTTTGGCACATCCTGCCTGCTGAGCCCGGTCTGCAACCCGGGTTTTGTCGGCGCCTTTACCGTCGCCAGCAATGAGGAGACCATCAGCGAAACCGAGCCATCGGCAAGGCTCGCGCTCAACTATTACCTCGCGGAGGAAATCCTGCTCTACGCAAGCGCCGCCCAGGGATTCAAGTCCGGGGGCTTCTTTGGCGGTGGCTTCGTCACCAATAGCACCCAGCTGGAGTCATTCGAACCTGAGACGCTGGTCGCCTGGGAGGCAGGGATCAAATCGCGCTGGCTGGAGAACACCCTGCAGGTCAACGCGGCGGCCTTTTACTATGACTACAGCGATGTGCAGACCTTCACCCAGGTAAGCACAGGGCAGCTCTCGGTCTTGAAGCTGTCCAACGTTGACTCGGCTGACATCCAGGGCCTGGAGGCGGATATTCTCTGGCAGCCTGCAGAGGGGCTGCTACTGCAGGCCAATGTGGGCTACCTCGACTCGGAGTTGGGCGCCTTCAGTGCCCCCGGCGGTGGCGAGATTCCCTCGGGCAACGCACTGCCCAACGCCCCTGAGTGGAGTTACAACCTGTTTGCGCGCTACGAGCATTTGGTCGCGGGCCTGGGAACCCTCGCTGCCCAGGTGGAGTACAGCTACACCGACGAGGCCTTCCGCGAGGCGGTAAACATTCCATATCTGGCCACTGCGGATTACGGCCTGTGGGGTGCACGACTTGCGCTTCGTAGCGCCGACGACCGCTGGGAAGTATCACTCTGGGGCAAGAATCTGGGCGATGAGACCTACCGTCAGCATGCCTTCGACAACGGCATCGGCAATGGCGGCAGCACCTACGGTGCGCCCCGGACCTGGGGCGCCACAGTCCGCCTCAATAGCCTGTGAACGCTGACTCATGTCGGAACTTGCGCTAGTGCAGCTTGCACCGGGATTTGAGCCGGTGGCAGACGCTTTCCGGGCGAATTTTCTTCGCGATGACGACTACCGCGAGGTGGGGGCGGCCTTCTGTCTGCTCCGCAACGGCGAAGTACTCGCCAATCTCGCCGGTGGTGATGTCGCGGTCGGCGCCGCGAACCCGTGGCGGCAGGACACGCTGGTAAATGTATACTCGACCACCAAGGCTGTAGTCGCGCTGGTCATCGCCATACTCGTGGATCGCGGAGCACTCGACTACGATGCGCCGGTGAGCCACTACTGGCCCGACTTCGGCAGTCACGGCAAAGACCGCCTGACGGTTGCGGAAATGCTTTCCCATCAGGCGGGACTCGCAGGATTTCAGGAAACCGTATCTCTACAGGATCTCTACGACACAGAACGTATGGAGGACCTCCTCGCGAAGCAGGAGCCAAGCCATCCTCCGGGAGAAAACACCTGCTATCATCCGGTCACGTTTGGCTTTCTCGCCAACGGGCTGGTCCGTCGCGCTACGGGTCGTGACCTGCGCGACTGGGTGGAAACCGTGTTTCAGCGTGAACTCGGACTCGACATATTTATCGGCTGCCCCGGCACCGAGGTCGGGCGTGTAGCCACTCTGATTCCGCCCCCCCATGCGGACCTCCCCGCCCCGGAAGCGATACCCCAGGCAGTGCGATTGGCTCTGACCAATCCAGTCATACCGGCAGAAGCTGCGGCAACGGCAGCCTGGCGCAACGCGATACTGCCAGCTGCGAACGGCCACGCCAGTGCAGCTGGTCTCGCACAACTGTTGTCCAGGCTCATCGATGGTAGTAGTCTTGGCGCACAGACGCGGGAAGCGCTGTTCAAGGTCCGGTCGGTGCGCCAGGACGCGTTGTTGCAATCACCCATGCCCTGGTGTGCCGGTCTGGTTCGCAATCAAACCGGTCTCTACGGTCCGGTCGAGAACGTCTATGGCCACAGTGGCTGGGGGGGATCGTTTGTGTGTGCCGACCCCGATAACGGCCTGTCCTTTGCTTATGTCTGTAACCGCATGGGCGCAGATCTGGTCGGTGACCCGCGGGCGCGGGCCCTCTGTGCCGCGGTCTACCACTGCGTGGGCAATGGCGCATGACGCGGGATAATCCCTGGACCCAGGCACAGTGGAACAGCATCCACGGTGATAGCCGCAACTCCGATGCCGTGCCCTACCCTACAGCAGCACATTACGCCCTCAAATGGCATCGACTCCAGGACGCGGCTGTTTTGTTTGGCCCCACCGTTGACCTCGACGGTAACCTCTACCTGTGCAGCGGCCGTGGTACCAATTTCAGTCACCTCCACGCCCTGGACGCCGATGGCGATCTGCGCTGGGAGAGCGAGCCCTGGACCAACACCGGCCACATCGGCCCAAGGGCCTGTCCCTTTGCTCCCCTGGTGGATGCAAGCGGGGCCATTTTCCTGGCAGACGATCAGGCATTCTTCTGCGTAGAGGGAGATGGCAGCCCGCGTTGGCGCACCGACCTGCACGCCCTGGGCATTCGGGAAGGCTTCGCCTCCGCGGTTTTCTCCGCCAGCGGCCATGTCGGGGGCGTGTCGCTCGACGGGTTTGCGGTCCTCCTGGACCGGGCCACGGGCGCACCGGTGGTGCCGCCCCTGGCACTGCCCCGCGGGACACCGCCACCAGCGGCTTCCCTGCCGCCCGGCCTGTGGCAGGGAATGATGGATAAGGAGACTGCCGCCCTACTCTTTCCCGGGTTTTTTGGTACCCACTTTCCGGTTACCAATTCCCCTGCCGTTGATCTCGACAGTGGATTGCTCTACATCACCGGCGCTGGCGACAGCGCCATGCAAACACGTCTCTACGCACTGCGGGAGGAAGCCAACCAGTTGAAGATCGTCTTCACCCGGCAGTTCGATGGCCGTTGCTCGGTGACTCCCAGCCTGTCACCCTCCGGGCACCAGGTTTACACGGGCAACCACCGAGGTGAACTACTCGCCTTTGCTGCTGATAGCGGCACGCCGCTGTGGCGCTATGCCCCTGCCGGCCCCGCGGCATCACCGAGTGTCGGCAGCGACGGCACTATATACACAGGCTCGAACACAGTGCCGGGAGCCGCGTCACAGCTAAGCGCGATAGACCCTGAGACTGGTGAGGCACGCTGGTGTCGCGATTACGATGCGCTCGCCAGCGAGTTGCTGCCGGAGCGCGCGCCGCTGAAGCCATTTTTCACCGACCCTCGCCCCCACGCCGTCGTCAATAGCGTCCAGACATTGGGCCGGGATCACCTGCTGGTGGTCCTGGCATTGGGTTATACGTTCACGCCGCCGGGCGCCGCCCCTCTGACCCAGCCGCACCAGGTGGTGCTTGCCAGCATTGACCCCGGCGATGGCGCGCTGACCGGCTACACCAGGCTTCCCGACACCAGTGAGGCTGGCGTCGTGATGGCCCGGGACGGCAGCGTTTATACCTGTCATGCCGCTCTCACGAGTTCGATCTTCTACCGCGGGATCAACCCATTGCTGCCTCCCTCGCATCGTACTGCGCTGGAGCCCAAAGGCGGTGTTACCGCGCTGCGACCAGCAGTTGTCAAAAATCCCCGCTCGGGGAGAGTGGCCTAAAAGGCGAATACGACTCTCTACAAAAAAAAAGCCGGCTGACGCCGGCAAAGTTCTGCATGGTGAAGAACACTCTTTTGTGCTTCAACTAACCAACACGGCTCACTCTAACTGTCACGCCACAGGCCCGAAATCTCAGATCGTAAGCTTCCCCGTCAAGTGGACAGTTCAAAACTAGAGTTTCTGACGACTTGTTTTCGTGCTTCCAAGGGCGTCATATCGCCCAGTGAATCGTGTGGCCTCTCCTCGTTGTAATCGATCATCCACCAATAGGTGGCTTCACGAACATGGTCAAGGGACGTAAACAGATGCTGGTCCAGCACCTCCTCGCGATAGGTCCGATTGAATCGCTCAATGTAGGCATTCTGGTTCGGTTTTCCGGGCTGGATATACTGGATTGCCATTCCAGCCTCTTTGGCCCATGCCGTGAAGACCTCACCCAAGAATTCCGGACCGTTGTCGGTTCTTAGAACTTGAGGCAGGCCATGCTGGTCGCGGAGTTGCTCGAACACGCGCACCAGGCGTGTTGATGTGATGGAAGTGTCGATCTCAATGTGAATCGCTTCACGATTAAAGTCATCGGTCACATTGAACGTGCGGAATCGCTTGCCCGTCGTAAGCGTCCGGTAAACCCATCTTGCCGTTCGTAGGCGATCCGCTATTTTAGGTGCCCACCTATTCTTAGTGGGCACCTATTATGGATTACGACGCGCCGCTTAGCGATGTGGCACCAACACCGAAGAAGCGGCGACGCCGCTATTCCAGGGCATTCAAGGCTCAGATCATCGCCGAGTGCGATCACCCTGGTGCATCTGTGGCCGGTGTTGCCATTCGCCACAGCCTGAATCCCAACATGGTACAGAAGTGGCGCCTCACCCAGCGGCGCGATTCACAGGATGAGTTCCTTCGTCTGCCAGCGCCTTCGCCGCCTGGCTCGCAGCCAGCAACGGTCGATGATTTCGCGACGGTACGCATGGAAGTACCAACGCCATCAGGCAGGCTGATCGTAAACTGGCCGCTCAACGCAATCGAGCGGTCTGTCGACTGGCTGCGTGCTGTAACAAGGTGACGCTGCCCGTGAACATGGGCCAGGTCCTGCGCATCGACGAGATCTGGCTGGCCCGGGAACCGCTGGATATGCGCTGCGGCCCAGAGACAACGCTGGCCCGGGTGATCAAAGCCTTCGGTGCGGCGAAGCCACACTGCGCTTACATCTTCGCCAACAAGCGGGCGAATCGCATGAAGATCTTGTTGTGCGACGGCTTCGGTATCTGGTTGCTGGCGAGGCGGCTGCATCAGGGCCGCTTTGTCTGGAGCGCACTGCGCAGTGGAGATCCGATGGCCCTTGATGACCTGCAATTGCAAGCCCTGGCATCGGGGTTGCCCTGGCAATATGCCGGCGCGAACTTCCTCATAGACCGGCAGTAGATAACACCACGATCACCCGCTCGGGTCTACGGAAATAGTGCTTATGGCCATTTAGGTGGTCCGGTGGCACAGTGTCGTTATGCTTGAATCGATCGACATTGACCAGCTCAGCGAGTCCCAGCTCCGCGAATTGGTGGCGCAGATGCAAGATGCGTTAGGCGAGCGTGATGAGGCCATTCGCCAGTACCGCCTGCGCAATGAACACCTCACGCATGAGATCGCCATTCTCCGGCGACATCGCTTTGGCAAACGCAGCGAATCGAAGAGCAGTAGCCCACAGCAGAACCTCCTGGACGATCTGGTTGATGAGGATATCGCGGCGATCGAAACGGAGCTTGAGAAGCTGGCCGAGTATGAGTCGCCGAAGAAAGACAGGCCTCTAAAACCGCGGCGCCAACCGCTCCCACCGCAGTTACCCCGTTCGGAGATCCACCACGATCCCGAGTCGACGACCTGCAGGTGTGGCTGTGAGCTGACGCGCATCGGCGAAGACATCAGCGAGAAGCTAGATTATGAGCCTGGTCAGTTCAGTGTAGAGCGCCATGTCCGCAGCAAGTGGGCCTGCAAGGCTTGTGAGACGGTCGTGCAGGCGCCGGTAGCGCCTCATGTCATCGACAAGGGTATTCCGACCACCAACCTTCTCGCGCAGGTGCTAATCAGCAAATACGCCGATCACCTACCGCTGTATCGGCAGGAGCAGATCTATGCTCGGGCCGGTGTCGAGCTTCCAAGATCGACACTGGCGGACTGGGTGGGACGTTGCGGCGTGGAGCTGGCACCGCTTGTGGAGCAACTGCGTGCCTGCTTGCTGGGCCACGCGGTTCTGCATGCGGACGAGACACCGGTACCGATGCTGTCGCCGGGCAAGAAAAAGACCCATCGCGCCTACATCTGGGCGTATGCCACCACCCGCTCGGCAGCGATCCAGGGTGTGGTCTACGACTTCCAGCCGTCGCGATCAGGGAAGGCCTCTCGTGACTTCCTGGCCGACTGGCAAGGCAAGTTGGTCTGTGACGATTACCAGGGGTACAAGGCCGGCTTCGCCGCTGGCATGACCGAAGTCGGCTGCTGGGCGCACGCGCGGCGGAAGTTATTTGAGCTCGCCGAGCGCGGTGACAGTCCCATCGCTGCCCAAGCCCTGGAGACTATCGGTACGCTCTACGACATTGAGCGTGACATTGCTGAAAAGCCACCGGATGAACGACAACGAATCCGGGACGCACGATCTCGCCCGATTATGGAAAAGCTCCGGGAGTGGCTCATCCACCAGAGGTCTGCTCTGACGGCAGGCACCCGAACGGCCAGGGCGATTGACTACAGCCTGAAACGTTGGGATGCCCTGACGCGCTACCTCGACGACGGCGAGTTGCCGATCGATAACAACTGGGTCGAGAATCAGGTGCGCCCCTGGGCTCTTGGCCGGAAAAACTGGTTGTTTGCTGGATCACTACGGAGTGGGCAGCGGGCGGCGAACGTGATGAGCCTGATCCAGAGCGCGAAGATAAACGGTCTCGACCCGCAGGCTTACCTGCGCGATGTGCTTGAGCGTCTACCCAGTACGAAGTACTCAGCGATCGACAGCCTCCTACCGCACAACTGGAGCCCGGCCATCAAGGTGTGATGGCCGGACGCTTACTGCCCGTCGTCAGTGCATCCGAGACAAAATCAGCTGACCACACCGTATCGGGTAACGCCGGCACATACAGCTCTGCCCGGACTCTCTTGGGTAACCGCTTTTTAGCCTTGCGGCGCAGATGCAAGTTCATAAGCTTAAACACTCGGTAAATGCGTTTGTGGTTCCATGGATAGCCCTGCCGTCTGAGTTGTTTTCGACACTTCCAGAAGCCTCGGCTGGGCCGGCCTTCGACGATGGTAGCTAGTGCCGCTATAACCTCGGCGTCACGCACGGCCCAGTGATCAGACGTCTTGTAATATCCTGATCGGGACAGGCCCACACACCGACAGGATCGTGCAATGGACAGCTTCTGTTGCGTGACCAGAAAAGCTGCCGCTGTCCGTTTCTCCGCCGGTGTTAGAGCTTTTTTGTGATCAGCTCCTTCATCGCCGCATTCTCAAGCGCCAGGTCTGCATACATGCGTTTGAGTTTGGCGTTCTCGGACTCTAGCTCTTTGGTACGCCTCAAATCTGACGCCTCCATGCCGCCGTACTTGGACTTCCATGAGTAGTACGTGGGTGCCGAGATGCCGTGTTTGCGACATAAGTCCTTCACCAACATGCCGGCATCGGCCTCTTTGAGGACTGCGACTATCTGGCTTTCGCTAAACTTGGATTTTTTCATATGAACCTCCTGACGATAAAATGCCAGAAAGCTCTAGTTATGTCCTGTCCTTCATGTGGGGAAGCTTACGTTGCAATGTCAGATTACCCAGAGCAATTAGATCATATGTTTGCGGCTTGGAACTCTGCCGATCCAAGTGATGTTCGGAAAAATATGGAAAAATCCTTATCACCAAATATCCGTTTTGTTGATCCATCAGCTGATTTAGTTGGATTAGATGATTTTGAGAAAAATGTTCACGAGGTCCACAGAAAGATGCCTGGTGCCGTGTATTCAATTTCAAGTCCTGTGGATTCACACCACAATTATCATCGATATCATTGGTCAATTCACCAAAATGAAAAACTCTTAATGACAGGTTTTGATGTTGTGGAGACTGAAGACTCAGGACAAGTGATCAGAGTGATTGGCTTTTTTGGCGATATAAGAACATAACAGAGTTTTGGCTAGTATAGATATCGGGGGCAGAGTAGATTTGCCCCCGGGGTCAGTTTTAAACGGCAACCAACAGGCCTGGTAATGCGAGTCATTGTCACCGTGACCGAGGGAGCTGCGCAACGCCAAGATACCCTCAAATCCAGACTGACTGCCGGGCTGGCGTCGGCCCCACCCGAGTGAAAGGTCGAATAGACGACGCGATGCCCCAGGAACTTGGCAACGAACCGCGCTCCGGGAGCACGGACTTAGGGTCTCACGCGTTCAGCGATCTTAGCCTCTATCCAGGCATCAACTTCAGCGGCCACCCAGGCGGACGCTCTATCGCTGATTTTGACCGGCTGAGGGAAACGGCCACTGGATACCAGCGCGTAGATCATGCTGCGGGATAAACCAGTAACAGCCTTGACCTGCGGCAGTCTTAGCAGCATATGGTTGTTCATGGATTCAGTGGTCATGGCGTAGCCCTCCTTCGCTTGAGCCTCTGGAGAAAGACTGACACAGACACCACGGGGGCGAATCCCAGCAAGTCCAATCAATTGCACGTATTGCTGCCCTCATGCTTGGCGCGGGCAGGGATTATCATCGGTGGGGCAAAAAGTGGGGCAAAAACCCTGAAAGCAAAAAGGCCAACCCTTTTGGATTGGCCTAACTACTTGATTTGTTTGGTGGAGCTAGACGGGATCGAACCGTCGACCTCTTGCATGCCATGCAAGCGCTCTCCCAGCTGAGCTATAGCCCCTGAAACTCTGAGGACGCGAATTCTAGTGACGCCGGAAAGCGGTGTCAAGAAGCAAGCGGCTCAACAGTCGACAAAATTCACCGGGACTTCCAGCACATTCACCGCCAGGCCTCCGCGAGCTGTTTCCTTGTACTTGTCCTGCATGTCGCGACCGGTGTCCTTCATGGTCTTGATCACCTGGTCCAGGGACACATAGTGCTCGCCGCTGCCGCGCAGGGCCATGCGGGCGGCGCTGATGGCCTTGATCGCACCCATGGCGTTGCGCTCTATGCAGGGCACCTGCACCAGCCCGCCAATGGGGTCGCAGGTCAGGCCCAGATTGTGCTCCATGGCGATCTCGGCGGCGTTCTCGACCTGGGCAGGGGTGCCACCCAGGGCATCCGCGAGCGCGCCTGCGGCCATCGAGCAGGCCGAGCCCACCTCGCCCTGGCAGCCGACTTCGGCGCCGGAGATGGAGGCGTTGATTTTGTACAGGATGCCGATCGCGGCAGCGGTCAGCAGGTAGCGGGTGACATCCTCTTCACTGGCGCCCCGGCAGTGCTTCAGGTAGTACTTGAACACCGCCGGAATGATGCCCGCGGCGCCGTTGGTTGGCGCGGTCACGATGCGCCCGCCGACCGCGTTCTCCTCATTGACCGCCAGGGCGTAGAGCGTGACCCAGTCCATGGTGTTGAGGGAATCATCCCCCAGGCCACCGGCGCCGCTCTTCAACTGCCGGTGCAGCTGTGCGGCCCGGCGCTTGACCTTGAGGCCGCCGGGCAGGATTCCCTCGGCGCGGCAGCCGCGTTCGATACAGGCATCCATTACCCGCCACAGGGCCAGCAGCCCCTCACGGATCTCCTGCTCGCTGCGCCAGGCCTTTTCGTTCTCCAGCATCAGGGCGCTGATCGAGAGTCCGCTCTCCTTGCACTGGCGCAACAGCTCCGCCGCGGTGGTGAAGGGCCAGGGCTGCTCGGTGGGGTCGTCGACAATGACGTCACCGCCCTCCGCGGCGGCCTCATCGACCACAAATCCACCCCCCACGGAATAGTAGACCCGCACCCGCAGAGCCTGGCCAGCGGCATCGAAGGCCGTAAACCGCATACCGTTGGCATGCCAGGGCAGTGACTCGGTGCGGTGCATGACCAGGTCATCCCGGTAGCTGAAGTCGATCTCGTGGCACCCCAGCAGGCGCAGCCGGCCGCCCTCGCGCACAGTTGCGACCCGACCGGGAATATCGTCCACCACCACGGTTTCCGGGGTCTCGCCCTCCAGCCCGAGAATCACCGCCTTGGGCGACCCGTGTCCGGCCCCGGTCGCTCCCAGGGAGCCGTACAGCTCCGCAGTCACCCGCTGGCAGCGCTCCAGTTCCCCGCTTTCCTGAACGCCGAGAACGAACCGGCGGGCGGCATTCATCGGTCCGACAGTGTGGGAGCTGGATGGACCAATACCCACTTTGAACAGGTCGAATACGCTGATAGCCAAGTTCGGGACTCCTCACAGCTTGGGCGGAAAACCCCATTGTAGGCCGCCGTCCGCAGAATGCCACTGCCGCCAGGGTCCTGCTGCTGCCTGTAGGCTCAGAGGTAGCCGCAGCGCTTCAGTTCGGGTTCGATAAGGGCCACACAGGGATGTGTTCTGTCGAGATCGGTGGCCCGCCCGGGCTCTATGCCGGGACGACGATAGGCGGGCAGCATGCCCGGGTGCATCGTGCCTGCAGCGCTTACCATACCCGGTTCAAAGTCGAGGCCGAGAAGCCCCAGGACACGCCCCAGTTCGCGCTCGGGGCTGAGCACCAGGTCTTCAAAGCGCAGGAACAGGGTCCGCGGCCGCGGCTGCAGAAACTCGTACACCGCCACGGCGTAGCGCCAACTGTCACAGGCCTGCTCCAGGCTCTGGGCGGTGCGGGCCAACTTGGACTGGACACAGGCGCGCCCATCGCGCAGCAGGTAGATGACCGGCAGATCCTGGAGCACTACATTGAAGAAGGCATCGAGGATATCCAGTGGCGGTGTGTGATAGAGGTTGTGCTTGTTGAGGCCAGCGAGCTGTTCGGTGGTTATCTTGTTGCCCCAGAGCCCCCTGGGCGAGGCTGCCGCAGCCGCCAGACAGCGCTCAATGAAAGCGCCGCTACGCTGCTGGAACAATCGCGCCGGCTCGTCCTCCAGCGCGCGGCCTCGCAAGCACTCGACGCTGCCGACTTCAAACCCCACCTCCAGCTGCGAATGCTGGTCCAGCAGCGCAGTCAGCAGGCTGGTGCCGGAGCGGCCGGCACCGACGATCAGAAACCGGAACCGGCTGTCTGCGGGAACGGTCAAGAACGGTTCAGCTGCCCAGCCCAAGTTCGGCATAGGCCTTTTCCAGCCGCTTCGCGGCTTTCTTCGACACACCACCCAGGACCTCGATGGCGTGCCGCAGACGGGCGCGGCTCATGTCCGGGCCCAGCATGGCCATGGAGTCCACCACCGAGAACGACGCGCTGGAGCCGGCAACGGCCACGAACAGCGGCGCCAGCAGATCCTTGATCTTGATGCCCAGGGCGTCCGCCAGAGTCTTGAGCCCGTTCCACACCGTGTCCCGGTCCCACTCGCGCAGGGCTTCCAGACGCCAGAGCGCAAACTGCAGGTTCGCCAGCAGGTCCTCGCGATCGCCCTTGATACCGGCAAAGGAATCCTCGTTGATGGGCAAAGTGCCGGACACCAGGAAGGATGCCAGCGGCGCGAAGTCGCTCAGGGTCTCCATCCGCTTCTGGGCGTGAGGCAGCACCTGCATCAAGTTGTCCCGATTGTAGGCCCACTGCACCAGGCGCTGGGCAAGCTGTTCTTCACTCAGGTCTTCGCGAATCCAGAGCCCGTTCAGCCAGCGCAGTTTCTCCACATCGAAAATGGGACCACCGAGGGAAACCCGCTGGATATCGAAGTGGTCCAGCATCTGCTGCAGGGAAAACTTTTCGCTCTCGTCGGGCATCGACCAGCCCATCCGCCCCAGGTAGTTGAGCAGCGCTTCCGGCAAAAAGCCCATGCGCTGGTAGTAGAGAATGCTGGTGGGATTCTTGCGCTTGCTGAGCTTGGACTTGTCCGGGTTGCGCAGCAACGGCAGGTGGCACAGCACCGGCATTTCCCAGCCGAAGTAGTCGTAGAGCAGCTTGTGCTTGGGAGCGGAGTTGATCCACTCCTCGCCGCGCAGCACATGAGTGATACCCATCAGGTGATCGTCCACCACATTGGCGAGGTGGTAGGTGGGCATGCCGTCGGACTTGAGCAGAATCTGCGCGTCCACCATGCTCCAGTCCAGTTCGATGGTGCCCCGCAGCAGGTCTTCGATAACACAGGCACCGGGCTCGTCAGGCACCACCATGCGAATGACATAGGGCATGTCGGCAGCTTCCCGCCGGGCCACCTCCTCCGCCGGCAGCCGCAGGTCGGCGGGCTTCAAAGCGGTACTGTCTCCCGCGGCGCGACGCGCTTCGCGCAGGGTATCCAGCTCCTCTGGCGTGCGGTAGCAGACAAAGGCCTTGCCCTCGCGTACCAGCTGCATGGCGTATTCGCCATACAGCTCCATGCGCTCGCTCTGGCGGTAGGGTCCGCAGGCGCCGCCCACATCCGGGCCCTCGTCCCACTCCAGCCCCAGCCAGCGCAGGGAATCGAGAATCGCCTGCTCCGAGGCCGGGGTGCTGCGGGCCTGGTCGGTATCCTCGATGCGCAGGATGAACTGGCCGCCGTGGGCGCGGGCAAAACAGAGGTTGAACAGCGCGATGTAGGCGGTGCCAACGTGGGGGTCGCCGGTGGGAGACGGGGCGATGCGGGTGCGAACAGTCATGGGCTTTGCGGAACCTGGCTGAAAAGCCCGGGATTATACGGGGTGCACCGCCCCCTTGCCCACCAGTGCAGACCCGGCGGGGGAGAGGACCGGCCCTGCGCCCTCTACCGCGGAGTCGCTGATGCGCTACTGGTCAGGCTGAGGCTGATCACGTATCTGCAACTGATCGCGATCCTGCGGCCTCAACTGATCCTGATCCCCCAGCCAGTGCAAATACACCCATAAACACCGCCGCCATTCGCAGCGGCGACTTCTTGCTCCGTCGCAGTGTTGTCATGATCGAACCCTCTGTTGCAGCAACAAATAGCCGCACCCGTGCGGCTATGCTTTGCCCCGGACCCAGACCGTCTGGACTCACGAGACTCATTAGAACCTGCTAAAGTATAGCGCATAAAAACGCATCGATGTTGTCAAACGAGCGGGTCACTGAAAGTGCGGAAACGCGAGGCATTTACAGTTTCCCGGTTGATCGCGGAGAATGGGGTTGCTATTGTTTTTTAAATGAGAATAATTAGCGTTATCGTTCTTCCAGATACACAGCCTTCACCCCTACACTGTTGAGAGGTTTCCATGTTGTTTGCACGCCGCGGTCGGCCCACCGCCTCTTCGCTGCTCGCTCTGGTAATGCTGCCACTGCTGGTGGCCTGTTCCAGTCCGGAGTCGGTCAATGTCTATTCGGCGCGGCAGGAGGCGCTGATCAAGCCGCTGCTGGACCGCTTCAGTGCGGAAACCGGCATTGCCGTCAACCTGGTGACCGGGGACGGCGACGCCCTCCTCGCGCGCCTGCGCAACGAAGGCCTGAACTCACCGGCAGACCTGCTGCTCACCAGCGATGCCGGAAACCTGTACCGGGCCCAGCAGGCAGACCTGCTGCAAGCGGTCAGCTCGCCCGCCCTGGAGGCGGCGGTTCCAGTCAACCTGCGCAGTGATGAAGGCTACTGGTACGGGCTTTCCCTGCGCGCCCGGGTCCTGGTGTACGCGCCGGACCGGGTCGATGCCGCCGAGCTGAGCGACTATGCAGCGCTCGCGGATCCGTCGTGGCGACAGCGCATCTGTGTACGCTCCTCAGGCAACATCTACAATCAGTCGATGGTCGCTGGCATGCTCGCGAGCCAGGGCGCAGAGGCTACCCAGGCCTGGCTGCAGGGGTTTGTCGCCAATTTCGCCCGCCAGCCCCAGGGCGGTGATCGCGACCAGATCAAGGCGGTCGCCAGCGGCCAGTGCGACGTCGCCCTGGTCAATAGCTACTATCTGGGCGGCATGCTGAACTCGGAGGATGCCGAAGAGCGGGCGGCAGCAGAGCGCGTCCGGCTCTTCTGGCCCAACCAGGCGGGACGCGGAGTACACGTCAATATCAGCGGCGCCGGTATTACCCGCTCCGCTACCCACAGCGAAGAGGCGCGGCAGCTGATCGAATTCATGCTGCGCGAGGACAGCCAGCAGTGGTATGCGGAGGCCAACAATGAATACCCCGTACGTCCGGACGTTGCGCCTTCGGACCTGCTGCAGTCCTGGGGTGAATTCAAGGCCGACCCGCTCAACATGAGTGAACTCGGACGCTTGAATGCCCAGGCGGTGATGGCCATGGACCAGGCGAATTGGAAGTAGCCACCCGCGCGCCGATCGCTGTGCGCAGACAACCGCTGCAGGCCAGGTTGTGGCGAATACTCCTGTTGCTGAGCGCGGCAATCGTCGCGGTGCCCGTGCTGGTGATTGTCACCAGCCTGCTGGGACCCTACAGCAGTGCGTGGCAGCACCTGATCGACACCGTGCTTTTGGACTATGTCACCAACTCCCTGCTGTTGATGCTGGGCGTGGGCAGCGGCACCCTGGTACTTGGAGTCAGCGCCGCGTGGCTGACCGCCATGTGCGACTTCCCCGGACGGCGCTTCTTCAGCTGGGCCCTGCTGCTACCCATGGCAATTCCCGCCTATATCATCGCCTATACCTACACCGGCATGCTGGACTATGCAGGCCCGGTGCAGACCCTGCTGCGCGACAGCTTCGGCTGGGGCTTTGGCGACTACTGGTTCCCGCAGATCCGCTCGTTGGGCGGAGCCATCTGCATGCTGTCGCTGGTGCTGTACCCCTACGTCTACCTGCTGGTGCGGGTCGCATTTCTCGAGCAGTCCACGGCGGTGCTGGAAGCCAGCCGCAACCTCGGCAAGACCCCCTGGCAGACCCTGTTCCTGGTGGCGCTGCCCATGGCGCGCCCGGCCATTGCCGCCGGCGTCAGCCTGGCGCTGATGGAGACCCTGGCGGATTACGGCACTGTGGCCTATTTCGGTGTCAGCGCCTTTACCACCGGTATTTTCCGCACCTGGTACGGCCTGGGCGAATTGCAGACCGCAGCGCAACTGGCGGCGTTCCTGCTGCTGTTCGTGTTCACCCTGTTCGTCCTCGAGCGGCGGTCGCGGGCGCGCCTGCGGTTTCACAAGAGCTCTGCCCGCAGCCATCCCGCCCGCATACGCCTGCGGGGCTGGCGCGCGGCTGCCAGTTTCAGCATCGCGCTGGGCATACTCGCCGCCGGCTTCCTGCTGCCCGCGGCCCAGCTCACAGTCTGGGCCGCGGCCAACCATACCGATCTGCTGAACCAGGCCTTCCTGCAGCTGGTTGGCAACAGCTTTCTGCTGGCAGCCACCGCGTCCCTCTGCTGCCTGTTGCTGGCGCTGCTGCTGGGCTATGGCCGGCGCCTGTATCCTGGCCCGGCCGAGACCGCAGCCATTCGGGTTGCCGGAATGGGCTATGCGGTACCCGGCACTGTGATTGCAGTAGGCGTGCTGATTCCTTTCGCCTGGATCGACAACACTATCGATGGCTGGCTACGGCTGCAGTTCGGCGTTTCCTCCGGGCTGCTGCTGAGCGGCACTCTGGCGGCGCTGGTTTTTGCCTATGTTGTGCGTTTTCTCGCCGTGTCCCTGCAGTCTGTGGAGGCCGGTCTGGCCCGTATCCGCCCCGGTATCGACGAATCCGCGCGCTCCCTCGGCCACACACCTCTCGGTGTGTTGCGGCGCATTCACCTGCCCATGCTGCGGGGGACCCTGCTGACGGCGCTTCTGCTGGTCTTCGTGGACGTCCTGAAAGAACTTCCCACCACCCTGATTCTGCGCCCTTTCAACTTCAACACCCTTGCGGTACGCGCCCATGAACTGGCCTCGGACGAGCGCCTCGCTGATGCCGCCCTCCCGGCGCTGGCCATCGTGCTCATCGGCCTGCTGCCTGTTATCCTGATGAACCGCAGCATGCCCAGGGAGCAGGAGCAAACATGAGCAGCCAGCTGGAATTACAGCAGGTCACGGTCAAATACGGCGATTTCACCGCGGTGGCGGACGTCTCCATGACTTTGCAGACCGGCCAGATTGGCTGCCTGCTGGGACCTTCAGGCTGCGGCAAGACAACCCTGCTGCGCGCTATTGCCGGCTTCGAAAGCATCAGTGCCGGCAGCATCTTCCTGCGTGGAACCCCCATCAGCACTCCCGGGCGCGAACTGCCGCCAGAGCAACGCAAAGTGGGCATGGTATTCCAGGATTTCGCCCTCTTTCCCCACCTGGACGTTCGCCGCAACATCGGCTTCGGCCTCAGCCACCTGCCCCGTGGAGAGCGGCGCGAGCGGGTGGAGAGCATGTTGCAACTGGTGGCCCTGAGCGAGCACGGCAAGGCCTATCCGCACGAGCTGTCCGGCGGCCAGCAGCAGCGCGTGGCACTGGCGCGGGCGCTGGCACCCAACCCGGAGATACTGCTGCTGGACGAACCCTTTTCCAGCCTCGACACGGAGCTGCGAACCGAGCTGGCGGCGGAGATCCGCGAGCTGCTGAAACGCAACGGCGTCACCGCCATCCTGGTCACCCACGACCAGCACGAGGCCTTCGCCATGGCCGACCAGGTCACCCTGTTGAACCGCGGCCGGGTCGCCCAGACGGACACGCCGTACAATCTTTACCACAATCCCGGCAACGAGTTTGTCGCCGAATTCATCGGCCAGGGCACCATGATCACGGTCACGGTAAACGCGGCCGGGGAAATGAATGACGGCCTGGGAGTACTGGACCGGGGTCATCCGCACTGGCAACCGGGAGAGACCCTGCGCCTGCTGGTACGCCCCGACGATATCGAATACGACGAAGGCAGCCACACGGCCCTGCGGGTACTGCACAAGGCGTTCCGCGGTGCCAGCTACCTTTACGACCTCTTGCTGCCAGACGGCCAGCGCGTTCCCTGCCTGACCCCCAGCCATGTCGACGTCCCCCTGGGCGGCATGCTGCCGGTGCGCTTCAACCTGCAGCATGTGGTTGTATTCGAGGGGGATTGCCCGCGCAACTGCTGTTGTGTCCCGTCCCTCACCAACGGTCAGCAGGCACAGTGCGAACCCGGTCACAGCAGCTTGCAAACCCCGCTGGAGAATCGCTCCTGACCACCAAGCTTTTCACCTCACAGGGCGCCAATTTGGAGTAGACTTACGGGATAACCTGAAAGTGTACTCTCTGACCTAGCGTACGCAACGCTACAGCCAAGGACGTCTGTTATGAGCATTCTCGTCATTATCCTCTGGTCATCACTGGTGGTGGTGCTATTGCTGGTCATCCTCGGCAGCGCCGGGCGCAAGAAGCCCAAAAGGTCGCAGCGAGCCCGGCGACCGGCCCTGCGTGCCGCACCGGGGCCCGGTGGCGAGCCGGAGGAGGAGGAAACGGCCAGTGTGCCGCCAGAATTGGCTTCATTGCAGTTACTGGCGATAGAGGATATCGAGCCCGCCACTTTGGCCGCACTGGATACCGTGGTGAAAGATCTGCCAAGGCCACACCCTCTGTTCACCGCCATGACCCAGGAGCTCGACGACCCGGAGGAAATTGCAGCGGCAGTAGCAAGCGAGCCGGCGATGGCCGCGGAACTGCTGCGCACTGTGAATTCGGCCGCATTCGCGCTCAGCACTCCCATTTCCAGTATTCCCCATGCCATCGCCTACCTGGGGGTCGGCTACGTCAAGGGTATCGTTGCCCAGTCTGCGCTGGCCGACACATTGCCATCGACATCGTCCGACCCGGAACAGCAGTCGGGCATGACGCAGCTGTGGAAAGCAAGCCAGGTCTCCGGCGCCGTCACCTTCGCACTTGCGCAGCATGTGGGGCTCGAGCGCCCTTCAATCGCATCGACTCTGGCACTGCTGTCAAACCTGGGGAACATGAACATCATTTCCTCAAGACCCGATATGGCGGCACTCTACTCATCGGGGCACTCCCTGCTGGAGCGGGTCCAGAGGCAGCAGGACGTACTGGGGTTCAACTCCGCCATAGTCGGGTTCCTGCTGGCGAAGCACTGGGGCCTGCCCACAGAAATCCTGACCGGCCTGCGTGACTCCCTGCTGGCACTGACGCCGCCCGCGAAAGTTGAAGCTGACAGCGCCAGCTGGCAACGCACGCTGGTATGCTATGTCGGCTGCAGAATCGGTGATGCGGTAAGCTACGAGGGCCTGCGCAACATCGCCAACCTGAATTTCAGCGATCCGAATGCTGTCGACTTTTTCTTCCTGTCAGAACATCTGGAACAGGCCGGCCTGGCCCGCGTCTGGCGCGCCCTGGACGATCCGGCGCTGCGCCGGAAGCTGAACCAGTCAATCAACCTGGCTGGCAACTAACCAGGCGGCAACACCGTCCACTCCGGTGCCTCGAACTCGCCAATCAGGCTGATCTCGACAAAGGGTATCTGCTCGGCAATGATCTCCTGCACCCTGTCCGGCAAGCGCGACTCCATGGCATCACGAGCCGCCTTGCTCTCCCAGGTGGCGATGGCCAGCAGCCGCGAGGGGTCGCCTATCTTGCGATGCAGCCGGGTGCCCCGCGCACCGGGTGCGCGCTGAATGATCTCGCTGGCCCGGATCCAGGCATCCGCATACTGCTCCGCACTGTAGCCTGGCTTCAGGTTAACTTCGAAGATGTAGTGCATCAGGTCCCTCCCCGGCACCGGAGCCGGTTGCCTGTGAATTGCGTCGCGCCGGCCCGCAGACAACGCCCGAAGCGCCACCCAGTATAGCCAACTGGGCAAACTTCTCGGGTACAATACGGCGCTCACTCTCAGCGCCACAACCCGATGCCCAGCACTTCCAACGCCCACCGCTTCTGTATTGCACCAATGATGGACTGGAGTGACCGTCACTGCCGCTACCTGTGGCGCTTGCTGAGCCGGCACGCGCGCCTGTACACGGAAATGGTGACCACCGGGGCACTGATCCACGGTGACCGCGCCCGTTTCCTGCGCTTCGACCCGGTGGAAGAGCCGGTAGCGCTGCAGCTGGGGGGCAGCGACCCCGCGGAGCTGGCGCGCTGCGCACGCTGGGCCGAGGACTGGGGCTACAACGAGGTCAACCTCAACTGCGGCTGTCCCTCGGACCGGGTGCAGTCCGGCGCCTTCGGCGCGTCCCTGATGGCCCACCCAAAGCGGGTCGCGGAGTGCGTGGCCGCAATGCGGGACGCCTGCTCGCTGCCGGTGACCGTCAAACACCGCATCGGTATCGATGACATGGAGTCCTATCAGCAGATGCTGGACTTTGTCGCCCCCAGCGCGGAAGCGGGCTGCACGGTGTTTATCGTGCACGCACGCAAGGCCTGGCTGCAGGGCTTGTCGCCCAAGGAGAACCGGGAAATCCCGCCCCTTAACTACCCCTGGGTGTATCGGCTGAAGGCGGACCTGCCGCAGCTGACTATCGTCCTCAACGGCGGCATCACCACCCTGGAAGAATGCGCGCAACACCTGGCCAGGGTGGACGGCGTCATGCTGGGACGGGTAGCCTATCACGACCCCTGGCTGCTGGCCGATGTGGACCGGGCACTGTTCGACGCTGAAAATCCGCTACAATCGCGACACGCGGCGATCGAAAAGATGCTGCCCTATGTGGCCCGTGAACTGGCGGCAGGCACGCAACTGAACCATATCACCCGGCACCTGCTGGGGCTGTACCAGGGGCTGCCCGGGGCGCGCCAGTTCCGCCGCCATATCAGCGAGAACGCCCACCGCCGGGGCGCCGGCCTGGAAGTACTGGAACAGGCCTACCGCCTGGTGCGGGAAGCCGGTGAGCGGCAGCAGGCCCGTGACTCCGCCGCCTGAGAGAGGAACAAAGGACCAAGATGACCAGCAAACTCGAGCAGCTCAAAACCATGACCGACGTGGTCGCCGACACCGGCGATATCGAGGCCATCCGCCGCTTTCATCCCCAGGATGCCACCACCAACCCCTCGCTGCTGCTGAAGGCCTCCGCCCTGCCCCACTACCGTACGCTGCTGGCTCAGGCCCGCAGCTGGGCAGCGGCAGAAGGAGGCTCGGGCGCCGAGCAGATGGCCAACTGCTGCGACCGTTTCGCGGTGGATGTCGGCTGCGAAATCCTGAATATCGTGCCCGGGCGGATTTCCACCGAGGTCGACGCCCGGCTCTCCTTCGATACCGCTGCGACCGTCGCCCGCGCGCACCGGCTGATCGACCTGTACCAGCAAGCCGGGGTTGCCAAAGAGCGAATCCTGATCAAGATTGCATCCACCTGGGAAGGCATCAGGGCCGGTGAGCAGCTGGAGAAAGAGGGCATCAATTGCAACCTGACGCTGCTGTTCGGTTTCGCCCAGGCCGCAGCCTGTGCCGATGCCGGGGTCTACCTGATCTCTCCTTTCGTCGGCCGCATCCTCGACTGGCACCTGGCCAACACTGACCTGGTTGTCGCGCAGGCCACGGATGACCCGGGCGTGGCGTCCGTGCGCCGTATCTACAGTTACTACAAGACCCACGGCTATGGCACGGTGGTTATGGGCGCCAGTTTTCGCAATACCGGCGAAATCGAGGCGCTCGCGGGTTGCGACCGCCTGACCATCAGTCCGGCGCTGCTGGAGAGCCTGGCAGCGGACACTGGCGATCTGCCCCGCCAGCTGTCGCCAGATGGCGCCAGCTCCGGGGACCCGCGCGGGACACAGGCCGAACCCGCTTTCCGGCTGGCTCTCAACGATGACGCCATGGCGACGGAAAAGCTGGCGGAGGGGATTCGTAACTTCATTGCCGACCAGATCAAGCTGGAACAGGTTATCGTCGAGTCATGATCAATGCCCTGAAATCACTGTTCATCCTGCCCGCCGGCGACAGCCAGGAGGAGCACAGCCAGCGGGTCCACCTGGCAGCCGCTGCACTGCTGATTGAAACCGCAAGGGCCGATTTCACCCAGGACGCGGAAGAGGAGGCGGCGCTGGAGCGTTTGCTCTGCAGCTCGCTTGCCCTGCCCCGGGAGGAGGTTCACGCCCTTGTCCAGCAGGCTTCAGGACGGGTTGACAGTGCCACCTCGCTGTACGAGTTCACCCGGGTGATCAACGATCACTACGGGCCGGCGGAGAAACTGGAACTGATCGCGTCTATGTGGCAGGTCGCCTACGCCGACGGTGACCTGGACAAGTACGAGGAGCACCTGATTCGGCAGGTGGCGGAGCTGACCTACGTGCCCCACCAGGATTACATTCGCAGCAAACTGGACGCCAAGCCGGACTAAGCCGGCTTCAGCTGCGCTCCAGCACCACCATCAGGTCCTTGAAGCGGGCGCGGTTCTCCTCCGAGAGTCCCATCAGCACCCGGTGGGCCTCGAGCACTTTCTCCTTGACCGCCTGCTCGCTGCCCTCGACCAGGGGAATCCGGTGGATGCGGTCAGGATTGGCGCAGGCATCCTCGTGCAGTTCAAACAGGCGTTGAAAGCCCATACTCTTGATCAAACGGGTAATACCGGGATTGTTGCTGTAGATCGCCGGCATGAAGCCGAAGCGCGCCCGCACTTCCAGCGCCAGCTTGGCGAGCAACCCCAGGGTGGTGCTGTCTATGCCCTCGGCGCCACAAAGATCGACCCAGACACTGGCGAAATCGGGGTTGTCCAGCATCCTGTGCATGTAGTCGTCTATCGTGGTGCACAGCGTGAGGCGCACATCGCCGGTCAGGCGAATGACATAGGCGCCGTCCTGGCTTGCTGCGAGTATACGGCCTTCTTCCATCCTAACCCCGCTTGCTGATAAACAGCGCAGCAATATCGTCGGGAGCGGTTTCGACATGGTCGAGTCCGAGCCGGGTGACGATATCTTCCGGGGACTCGGCGGACTCCTCAAACACCTTGAGGAAGTACTTTTCCTTTTCGATCAGGTTTTGTGGCGGCAGTATCTCCAGAATCCCGTCGGAGAACAGTGCCAGCATAAAGCGCTGCGGCAGGTCGATCAGGTGCTCTTCGTAGGATGCATCGTCCATAATGCCCACGGCGGAACCTTCGCCACGGAGATAGCGAGCGCCCTCTTTCGACACCAGCACCGGTTGCGGCAGATGCCCGGCAATACTGTAGCGCAAGGTGTTGGCGGCGGTATCGAGCAGGCCAACAACCATGGTGGCGAACTTGCCTACCGCCAACCCCAGCAGCTCCTTGTTGGCCCGCTTGAGCATGGCCACCGGGCTGAGAATTGTGTCGTCGCTGCGCCGCAGGTAATCAGAGCGTTTGCGGGCAAAGAGGTTCTTCAACAGGACTGTGGTAAAGGCAGAGGAACTGCCGTGACCTGACACATCAGCCATGAAGAACGTCACGTGGTGATCGCCGACGGTAAAATAGTCAGTGAAGTCGCCACTCAGGTAAAGCGAGGGGATCACAGTGTGACTGAATACGTACTCGTCCAGGACCATGGGGCTGGCGGGGAGCATCCGCAGCTGCACCTGGCGGCCCGCCTGCTGGTCCTGCTCCAGCATCTTGACGGTCCCGCGCAGTTCGATGTTCGCCAGCTCCAGCCGCTTGCGGGACTCCTGCAGTTCGCGGCGCAGCTGGCGCTGGCGTACGCAGCGCTCAATGGACTTGAGCAGGGCTTCGGTATCCTCGATCGGGCGCACGAAAAAGTCACTGGCGCCGAGCCGCAGCGCCGTCATCATGCGGTCGACTTCAGCCCGGTCGCTGATAATGATCGCCGGTATCTGCAGGTCCAGCTCGCGCAGTGACCGGCGCGCCTCCACCCAGGACACATCCTCCAGATCCAGCTCGCAGAGAATGACGTCCAGCTCCTGGTTGTCCTGGAGAAAGTGATAGGCAGCGATGACATCGGTGTGAACTTCAGTCCGGTAGCCTGCGGCAGAGACGGTTGCCGCAAGCGCTGCTGCACGAGCGGAGTCGTCGTCGATGACCAGCACAAAGCCCTTGGAATCCATCATGCGTTACTTGCGGGAAGCTTGCGGGCAGACACTACGCCCTTGCCCCGGGCCGGGCAACCGGCAGGCGCTGTGTTATGGCAGGATTTCACAGTTTTGATGCGGGTAGCGCATCGAGGCGCGGAGCTCAAAATTCCTCGCCCCAGTCGTCGTCGCCAAAGTCCGAGAAACTGTCCTCCACCACGCCGTCATTGACCAGGGCCCGGCGCTGCTGCAGGTAGGCATCGCGCAGGAAAATATAGCGGTCGCCGGACACCAGATCCTCGGCCTTGAGCAGTCTGGCGCGGGTGTCGATTACATCCAGCCCCCGCAGGGAGTTGCGGATGCTGGTATCGTCGATGGTCATCTCCACCGAGGCAAAGGCGTCGAATACCGTACCGGTGCCGCTGCGGACGGTGCGCGGCCCCAGCATGGGAACCATCAGATACGGCCCGGAAGGAACCCCCCAAATCGCCAGCGTGTGACCGAAGTCCGTGCGGTAGGGCTCGACACCCATGCGGGTGGCCACATCAAACAGCCCCAGCATGCCAACAGTCGAATTGAGCAGGAAGCGGCCGCCAGCGCGCACCGCGCCACCGGGGCGCCCCTGGAGGACGGCGTTGAGCGTCGAATTGGCGTCACGCAGATTGCTGAAAAAATTGCTGACGCCTCTCTCCGCGGGATCGGGCATCACCGCCTGGTAGCCTTTCGCCACGGGTTTCAGAACATACTTGTCCAGCCGCTCATTGAACTCGAAGATGGGACGGTTGAACCCCTCCCAGGGGTCTGGATTGACGGGCTCCTGGGCCATCGCCGGAACAAGCAGAAGCAGACACAAGAGCCCCACGGTCGGGCGCAGCAGTTTCATGGCATTGCCGATGTTCGAAAAAAGTGGCGGAATATTACGCTTGTGTGTACTGGGGAGCAACACGGGCTGAGGGGCAAAAGTTGGCTTGTATCAGTGCAGGATAACGACAGCACGGCTGGCGAAGTCCGCCAGCTGGGTACTACCGAAGCCCAGGACCCGCTCCCGATCCATGCCCAGCTCCACCGCCAGCTGCTGCAACAGCTGGGCGCCGCTGCTCGATTCGTTGTCGCGGGCAAGCTCCAGCAGGCGTGCAGTAGCGGCGTTGAGTACCATGAACTGGACTGCGTCCTCGCGGTCGCGGTAGACCGCCAGGTAGACCGGATCACCGGGTTCCGTGGGACGGAAGTCGGCCCCGATGCGGTGCACCGGGAAGCGGTAGGCCAGCACCCAGGCCAGCGGCGACAGCTGCGGTACGGCCGCCAGCGGGTCGCGATCCGGCGCCGGGGGCGGGAGGTCCCCCTCCGCTACCGACAGGGCCAGCTCCGCCCACTCATAGTGGGCCAGCTCGGCAATAAACGGGGGGTCCTCCGGGCCGGGTTGATGATGTTCGAACAGAAAGCGCAGGAACTCCTGGCTGATCTCGAGGAAATACGGCGTATGACAGCGATGGCCGTCAATGAACTGGCGTACCAGGGCGTGCCACGCCGAGGCAGAATACAGACTCCGCAGCACGGGGAAACCGCCGCTGATAAAGCCTTCGATATTGTTGTAGATCAAATCCTGATAGATCTTGAGCCGACGCGGCTCAATTCCGTGCGGAGGGGGCACGGATTCCGGGTTGCGCAGGTGCCCGGCGAGCGCCAGCTGACTGTGGCGCAGCTCAGCCATGGGCTAGAACCACCCTGTTGTCCGCGCTGCAAGCGCCCTGCAACTCGCGGATTCGCGCCACTTCCTGCAACAGGTCCGGCAGGGGCGGCAGATTGAAGTCACGCTCGAGCAGGGTCGGCACCGGCCCCAGCAGGCTGTAGGCCTCGGCCAGCAGATCCCACACGGGGTCGATGACATCAGCGCCGTGGGTGTCCACTTTCAAATCTGGCGCCTCGTCGTAGTGGCCGGCCACATGGATATAGCGGACCCGGTCCAGCGGCAGGGCGCGCAGGAAAGCCGACGCCGCGTAGTTGTGATTGATGCTGTTGACGTAGATGTTGTTGACATCGAGCAGCAGATCACAGCCGGAGGCACTGACCACGGCATTGATGAATTCGGCCTCGCTCATGTCGGCGTGCGCCTGGGCGTAATAAGAGGCATTCTCCAGAGCCAGTGGCGCGCCGATGATATCCTGCACCTGTTGCACGCGTCCGGCAACGTGGCGCACCGCCTCCTCGGTAAAGGGTATTGGCAGAAGATCGTACAGGTGCCCCTCTGCGGCGCACCAGGAGAGGTGCTCGCTGTAAACGCTGACACCCAGCTCGTCCATCAGCTCGCGCACGGCGCCCAGCAGGCCGGTGTCCAGCGGGTCCGGGCCACCAATGTCCAGCGACAAGCCGTGGAAAACCAGCGGGAAGCGCTCCGCAAGCTGGCGCAGCTGGCGTCCGTAGCGGCCGCCGACCCCAATCCAGTTTTCCGGCGCCAGCTCGAGAAAATCAACCTCGCCCTGGGCCATCGACAGCAACGGGCCCATGAGGGCCCGTCGCAATCCCAGGCCCGCTCCCGCGGGCCCGTCGTGGCTAACCGGCATCAGGCACCGCCGCACTTCCCTTCACCGCACTTGCCTTCGCCATCCTTTTCACCACACTTGCCTTCACCGCACTTGCCTTCACCACACTTGCCTTCGCCGTCCTTCTCACCACACTTGCCTTCACCGCACTTGCCTTCGCCGTCCTTCTCACCACATTTGCCCTCACCACACTTGCCTTCGTGGTCGCCTTCACCGTGGGAGTTGTAGCTGGCGAGGTTGTAACCGGTATTCAGCTGTTCCGCCGCAAAGGGGTTGGCTTCCGCGGATGCCATGGGTACAACGGAGCTGGCCAGGAATGCTGCGCCCAGGGCAATTGCGAGGGGCTTCTTTGACTCTGCCATGATGATTATCCTTTTGTTAAATGTAAGTTCTGGAACACACTCATTGCCGACGCCAACCGCCAACAGTCAGTGCTGTGACCCAGTATTGGCGAGGAAGTTTCCCCGTGCCCGGAGGGGCTTCGGTACTATTTCACAATTCAGGGTGCGAGACCACCATCCGGATGGGCATCGAGCCACTCACTTACCAGCCCCCACTGCTCCTGCAAGCGCTTGTCGGAGACGGGCACCCGAGTGCCCAGCTGCTGGGCAAACAGTGACACCCGGAACTCTTCAAGCATCCAGCGATAATGCAGTGCCGGCGCGCACAGGGCCAGCACCCCCGGCCATCGGGTGCGGACCTCGCGCAACGGTTCGGCGAGGCGTTGCAACATCTCGCGTTGGGTGGTGTCACGGGGCAGCTGGCCGGTGAGGCGCTCCAGGCGCTGCTGCAGCGCCTTCATATAGCGCGGGTACTGGGCCAGCCAGTCCGCCGGGGTATCGCGCTGGAACCCGGGCAGCCACAGGTCCGCGAGCTGCTGGCGGATATCCGCCAGTGCCGGGGCCCAGGCCGGACCGGTTAAGCGGGCCAGGTGAGGCTGTAGCTCCGCCAGCGGCTTCAGGGCGTCGAGCAGGTTGGATTCCAGCGCCGTCGCCCGCGCCACCACCTCGCCACTGCGGGCCAGTACGACCTGGAATCCGGCTGCGTCGCGCGGCAGGGCGTCATTGAGACCACCGACCTGGACCCAGGCTGCGTCGATAATGTCATCCACCAGCGGCACCCGCTCCTGCCCGGCCGCGGCCAGCAGCAGGCTGGTTTCGTTGCCCAGCAACAGTTGCTTGCGCAGGAACTTGACCTGCTGCTTTTGCTGCAGCCGCAGCAGTCGCAGCACACCGAGCCTGTGCTGCAGCAGCGCCTGTCCCGGGTAGTCGCACAGTTCCACCGCCACCGATTCGCCCTTGTCCACCAGGGCCGGCCAGGCCATGATCTCGGTGCCGGCCTGGCGGAAACGCCAGCTCTCGGGCAGTGCATCGATATCCCAGCTGGTCAGGCCCTCGCGGGCGGGGCTGCTGCTCGCCGCAGCGCTGATGGTCTGGCGCGTGTCGCTGCGAAACTCGGCCACCAGCGCCGCCAGGTCCCGTCCCTGGTTCAGCAGCTTGCCATCCGCATCGACGACCCGGATATTCATGCGGTAGAACGCGTCGAGCCTGTCCGCCTGCAGGTCGCCGGGCTGCACGGTGCTACCGCCCAACCGGGACAGCACCCGGGCCAGCGCCACACAGAGATCCTCGTCCCCCGGCTCCAGCAGCGCCAGCGCGCGATCCACGGTATCGGGCACCGGCACCAGTTGTTTGCGCTTGTCCTTGGGCAAGCCTTTGACCAGGGCAATGCACTTGTCCCGCAGCAAGCCCGGCACCAGCCAGTCGAACCGGAAGCGAGGCACCCGGTTCAGCAGCCCGACCGGCACCGTCACCGAGACTCCGTCCGCCGCCTGCCCCGGCTCGAACTGGTAGCTGAGGCGGAACTCCATATCGCCCCAGCCGAGGCGGTCAGGGAACTGCTGGCCGAGGCCGGAACCCGGATCCCGCGCCAGCAGCAAGTCGCGGGGAACCCGCAGGCTGGCATCCGCGCCCGGCGTGGCCGCCAACCAGGCGCGCAGGTGCTCGGCCGTGGTGGCATCCTCTGGCAGCCGTTCGGCATAGAACGTGAAGAGGACCTGCTCGTCCGCCAACAGATCCCGGCGTCGGGCACGGGCCTCGAGGTCCTCAAGCTCGCGCAGCAGCTTGAGATTGTGCTTCAGGAATCCTGGGTGGCGCGGAAAGCGCCCGGCAATCAGGCCCTCGCGAATGAGCAATTCCCTGGATTCCGCGGGATTGATCGGGCCGTAATGCACCGGGCGTTTGTCAGCCACGGTGAGTCCGTACAGTGTGACCCGCTCCCAGGCCATCGCCCGCCCCTGGCGTGCCTCCCAGCGCGGCTCGTAGTAGTGGAACTTGAGCAGTTCCGGATTGCTGTCCAGGACCCAGGCGGGATCAATGGTCGCGACCGTGCGAGCGAAGACTCTCGAGGTTTCCACGATCTCTGCCGCCACCAGCCACTTTGGCCGCTGCCGTCCCAGGGCGGAGCCGGGAAATATCTGCAGTTTGCGGTTGCGGCTGCCCAGGTAATCCCGGTCTTCCTGGTGCTGGGCAATGTTCGACAGCAAGCCCGCCAGCAGCGCCCGGTGCACCGCATCGTAGCTCTCCTCTTCCACTGCGGGCAGCCCGGCACCCGGGTGCAGGCCGAGCTGACGGCAGCCGATTCGCAGCTGGGCGTGCATGTCGCGCCACTCGCGCAACCGGAGAAAAGAGAGGAATTCGCGTTGGCAGAGCTTGCGCAACTGGCTCTGGCTCAGTGCCTGGCGCTGCTCCTCGTAGTAACGCCAGAGCGCCAGCCAGGCCATGAAGTCCGAGCGCGGGTGGCGAAAGCGCGCGTGCATCTGGTCAGCCTGCGCCTGCTTGTCCGCCGGCCGTTCCCGCGGGTCCTGGATGGCCAGCGCCGCCGCGATCACCAGCACCTCATCAAGGCAGGACAGCTGCTGTGCGGCCAGGACCATGCGTGCCAGGCGCGGGTCCACCGGCAACCTGGCCATGCGCCTGCCGATGGCAGTCAGCTTGCCGCGTCCCGTCACCGCCCCCAACTCCTGCAGGAGCTTGTAGCCGTCGCGTACCATGCGCGGGTCCGGGGGATTGATGAAGGGAAAGCGCTGCAGTTCCCCCAACCCCAGGTTCAGCATCTGCAGAATCACCGCCGCGAGGCTGGTGCGGAGAATTTCCGGGTCCGTAAACTCCGGCCGCGAAAGGAAATCGGTTTCTGTATACAGGCGAATACAGACGCCGGGCGCGATACGGCCGCAGCGGCCCTGGCGCTGGTTGGCGCTGGCCTGGGAGATGGGCTCGATGGGTAATCGCTGCACCTTGGTGCGGAAACTGTAGCGGCTGATGCGGGCTTCGCCCGGGTCGATCACGTAGCGGATGCCGGGCACGGTAACGGAGGTTTCCGCCACGTTGGTCGCCAGCACCACCCGCAGGCCCCGCCGCCGCGAGAGGTCGAAAACACGGCTCTGTTCGGCCTGGGTAAGGCGGGCGTAGAGCGGCAGCACCTCCAGCCGCTCCTGGCCACGCAGCTGCCGGGCCAGCTCGCGGATATCACGCTCTCCGGGCAGGAACACCAGCACATCGCCGCGCTCCCCGAAACGGCCCGCCTCGATATCGTCCACCAGGCCCACGATCTGCTCCTGCAGGCCAAGGTCCCGGTCCTCGGCGGGATCCAGGTACACCGTCTCCACCGGATAGCTGCGCCCGGAGACCTCGATAATGGGGGCGTCGCCAAAGTGTCGCGAGAAGCTGTCAACGTCGATGGTGGCGGATGTGATGATCAATTTCAGGTCTGGCCGTTTCGGCAACAGCTGGCGCAGGTAGCCGAGCAGGAAGTCGATGTTGAGGCTGCGCTCGTGGGCCTCGTCGATTATCAGGGTGTCATACTGGCGCAGGAGCCGGTCGTTGCGAATCTCCGCCAGCAGGATGCCGTCGGTCATCAGCTTCACCGCCGAGGCGTCAGATACCTGATCGGTAAAGCGCACCTGGTAGCCCACCACCTCGCCCAGGGGCGCCTGCAGTTCATCGGAAATGCGCTGAGCCACGGTCCGCGCCGCCAGCCGGCGGGGCTGGGTGTGGCCGATACGGGCCTCGCGGCCGCGCCCCAGTTCCAGGCATATCTTGGGAATCTGGGTGGTCTTGCCGGAGCCGGTCTCCCCGGCAATGATCACCACCTGGTGCTCGCTGATGGCCCGCGCGATGTCGTCCCGGCGCTGCACCACCGGCAACTCGGGGGGGTAGGTCATCGGCGGAATGGCGCGAACCACCGCTTCCGGCATCGCTCTGCTCCTGCGGGCTGGGTTTCGGGGTGTTTGGGGTCCGCTACACTAAGGTATCATCGCGCTTTCAACAATCCCCGCAGGAATCCGGCATGCCCGAAGTGCGCAACCATACCTTCGACGAACTGACGATTGGCCAGCGGGCAGAGAGCACCCGCACCGTCACCATGGAAGATATCCGCCTGTTTGCCGCGGCTTCAGGGGACCACAACCCCCTGCACCTGGACCCGGCCTACGCCGCAGGCACCGCCTTCGGCGAGTGCATCGCCCACGGCATGTTCAGCGGCGGACTGATTTCCGCGGCGCTGGCCATGCAGCTACCGGGGCCGGGAACCATCTACCTGGGCCAGTCGCTGGCGTTCCGGCTGCCGGTAAAGATCGGCGACACTCTGACGGTGCAGCTGACCGTGACCGACAAGCAGCCGCGGCGGCGCCAGGTTACCCTGGACTGCCTGGTGTTGAACCAGCACGGGAAGAAAGTCGTCACCGGCAGCGCGGAAGTGATTGCGCCAGCCGAGCGGGAAACGGTAACAATCGCGGCAACGGCACAGCCCGGCTGATCCCGGGCCGCGACCGGCGTCAGGTCGACGGCGATGCGGGCGCGACCCCGGCCTCCGGCGCGAACTGCTCCGGGTCCAGGTACTGCAGGCGCAGTTCGATGGAACCGCGGGTCTCGCTGGAATCCACCCCCAGCACCATGACGTTGACTTCGCCGTCCTCTTCGGTCGCCGCGGTCAGCCCGAAAATCACGTTGTCCGGGTTGTTCTGGTCCGTGAACACCCTGATGTCCTTGCTAGCACGCAGGGCGTCGCTGAGCTGGGCGACCAGCATGGCCAGGCTGGCGCGGAACGCGCCAAAGTTCAGCTTGCCGCGAAACTCGGTGTGGTCCAGGGCAACGTCGAAGCGGACCTGGGAACGATCCTCCATCTGGACATTGGTCAGGTGCACAGACTTGCCGGCCGCCATGTCGCGAAAGACGTTCTTGGATTCCGTGCGCCGATTCTCGAGAAAAGCCTTGTACAACAGGTTGACCGCTATGGTCAGGAACTTGTCCCGGGGGATGGTCTGACTCTGGTTCTGCGCCATGAAAAGCCCTCACAATCAAGGGGCGCAAGTCTACTGCCTGCCCGCGGCAAAAACCAGCGCTTCCCCTGGCCGGCCCCCCCGTGCGGTCTCCCACGCATGGTCTCCCAATGGCTCCCGGCGGGGGTATCTGCTAGGCTTTGCCGCGCTGTGGCAAGCACCCGCAGCGCCCCCAATCCGACAAGAGCGAAACCATGGCCAGCAATGCAACACACTTCGACTTCAGCGGTGCCAGGATTCTCGTCACCGGCGGCACCAGCGGTATCGGCGCGGGAATAGCGGCGGCCTACCTGGCTGCGGGCGCCGAAGTCACCATCACCGGCACCCGGGCCAGTGCCCGGGACTACGATACGGACCTCTCGGATTACCGCTACCTGCAGCTGGATGTGGAAGACCCGGCGCAGGTGGACGCGGTAGCGCAGGCACAGACGCAGCTGGATGTGCTGGTGAACAACGCCGGTATTGCCCTGCCCAGCCTCGGACTCGATGAATGGGACCCGGATAATTTCGGCCGCGCCGTCAACATCCACCTGGTTTCCGGATTCCGCCTCGCCCGGGGCTGCCGCGATGCGCTGCGGGCGAGCGAACTGGCCGGAGGCGCCTCGGTCATCGGCATCGCCTCGATGAGCTCCTACTTCGGCATGGGCATCATCCCTGGCTACGGGGCCGGCAAGACCGGTCTGCTGGGGGTCACCCGGGCAATGGCGGTGGAATGGGGCCCTCTGGGCATTCGCGCCAACTGCGTGGCCGTGGGCCTGTGCGAGAGCCGGATGACCGCGGCGACCATCGCCAACCCCGAGTGGTCAGCGCCCACCATGGCGCGAACACCGCTGGGCCGGCACGGCACGCCCGAAGATGTGGCGGGAGCGGTACTGTTTCTCAGCAGCGCCCAGGCGGGCTGGATTACAGGCCAGACCCTGCCCATCGACGGCGGCTATACCGTCGCCGGATAAAGCGCGGCTCGCGGCGGCAGCAGGCCAGGAACGGGAACCGTGGAACGCTGCAACTCCCTGTGGCAACCGCTGCCGGGCCCGTCCCTGCAGTGGCAGGATGACGGCAGCCCGGTAGCGCCGGCTTTCGCCGATGTGTATTACTCGCGCGACAATGGCCTGGCGGAGGGCCGCCACGTATTTCTCGCCGGCAACGCGCTGCCGGCACGCTGGGCGTCGCCGGGAGCGGAGCGCTTCGTGGTGGCGGAAACCGGCTTTGGTACCGGCCTGAATTTTCTCCTCACCTGGCAGGCCTGGCGCACCCGCGCCACGGTTCCCGGCGCGCCGCGGCGGCTGCACTATGTGGCGCTGGAAAAATTCCCGCTCGAGGTCGCACAGCTGCAACGGGCGGGGGCCATCTGGCCGGAGCTGGCGCCGCTGCTGGCCGAGCTGTCGACGCAGTACCCACTGCCCCTGCCAGGCAGCCATCGGGCCCTGTTCGACCGGGGCGAGGTCGTCCTGGATCTGTGGTGGGGCGATATTTCCGCGGTGCTGGAGGACCTCGGCCACGCCCGCACCCCGCTGGTGGACGCCTGGTATCTGGACGGCTTTGCCCCGGCCCGCAATCCCGCCATGTGGCAACCCTCACTGTGGCCCGCGATCGCGGCCCTGAGCCGCCCCGCAGCTACCTTCGCCACCTTCACCGCCGCGGGCGCGGTGCGACGCGGCCTGGGCGACGCCGGGTTCGAGGTGCGGAAAACGCCTGGCTTTGGCCGCAAGCGGGAACAGCTGTGCGGCCGGCTCAGAGCAACCCCGCGCCCCATGCCACTGCAGGGCACGCCCTGGGACATCCCGGCACAGGCCCCCGCCATGCCGGGAGAGGTGCTGGTCATAGGCGCCGGGCTCGCAGGCTGCCACACCGCGGCCGCCCTCGCCCGTCGCGGCATCCGGGTTACCCTGCTGGATCAGGGCAACGTTGCCGATGGCGCCTCGGGCAATGCCCAGGGAGTACTGTATACCCGCCTCTCCCACCGCCACTCGCCACTGACGGACTTCGCCCTCGCCAGCTTCGACTTCGCCAGTCGCCATTACCGGGCAGGCTTCGCCGATGGCGTCCTGCAAGTGCGAGTCGATGGCGAGCTCTGTGGCAGTTTCCACCAGGTGGCGGACTCCCGGGAACTCGAACGCATGGCGCCGCTGCTGGCACCGCTCTCCAGTCTCGCCCAGGTCCTCGATGCCGATCGCGCCTCCGCGCTGCTGGGTATCGCCCAGCCCGGGACGGGCTTCTGGTACCCGAATTCGGGCTGGATGTCACCGCCCGCCGTCTGCCGGCAGCTGCTGCGGCATCCGCTTATCACCCTGCGCGACAACTGTGGGCCGGTTCAGCTGCAGAGGGTAGAGGGTGGCTGGCAGGCGATCAGCGGCTGCGAAATGCTGGCCCGGGCACCGACCGCCGTCATCGCCGCAGGAACCCACTGCGGCGATTTCGGCCCGCTGCACTGGTTGCCGCTCAAGGCCATCCGCGGCCAGACCACCCAGCTGCCACCGCTGCCAGACCTGGCGGGGCTGCGGGCGGCGCTGTGCCACAAGGGCTACATCGCCCCGGCAACTGCGGCAGGGCACTGCATCGGCGCCACCTTCGACCCGGGCGACATGGATCCGGAACTGCGCCGGCCCGACCAGGTCCAAAACCTGGAACAGCTGGCGCTGGCGCTGCCCGCCGCGCAATCCTCGCTGGCCGGCCTCGCGGACAGCTCCCTGCCCGGGCGGACCGGCTGGCGGTGCGCGAGCCCGGACTACCTGCCCCTGGTGGGGCCGGTACCGGACCGCGAGGCCTTTTTATGCGACTATGGCCCGTTGCGGGACAATGCCCGCACGGCCATTCCACGGGCGGGGCGGTATCTCCCCGGGCTGTACCTGAATACCGGCCACGGCTCGCGGGGACTGACTTCAACGCCACTGGCGGCGGAGCTGCTGGCCAGCCAGCTCTGCGGTGAACCGCTGCCGCTGGAACCGGAGCTGATCCGGGCGCTGGCCCCGGCCCGCTTCCTGATTCGCGATCTCGGGAGAAACCGCATTTGAACAGGGTGATCCTGCATGGCTTGCTACTGCTGCTGCTCACCCACCACGCCCTGGCGGTGGAACAATTCAGCTATCGGGTGCTGGACAAAAAACCCCAGCCCGACAACAGCTTTGTCCAGGGCCTGCAGATCGTTGATGGCGAGCTGTACGTCAGCACCGGTCTCTACGGCCAGTCGCGCCTGCTCCGCTACCGCTTTGCCGACGGCGAGTTGCTGGACCAGCGGCGCCTGCATCCCCGCCTGTTCGCCGAGGGCATCACGGTGTTCGGCGGCCGGGTCTATCAGCTGACCTGGCGCGCCCGGCGAATGCTGGTCTACAAGCGGCAGGGGCTCAGCCCCGCCGCTGTCTTTGCCCTGCCCGGCGAGGGCTGGGGCCTGACCGACAATGGCCGTGAACTCGTCTACAGCGACGGCACTGAGCATCTGCACTTTCTCGATCCGGATAGCGGGCACCATCTGCGCTCGCTGAAGGTGACCGAACAGGGCGAGCGCGTTGTGCGCCTGAACGAGCTGGAGTGGATAGATGGCAAGATCTGGGCCAATATCTGGATGACCGACCGCATCGTTGTCATCGACCCGACCAGCGGCGAGGTAACCGCCAGCATCGACCTCCGCGGACTGCTGCCGCTGGCCGAACGACCACCCAACGCGGACGTACTCAACGGTATCGCCCGCAACCCCGCGGACGGTGGCCTCTGGGTTACCGGCAAGAACTGGCCCTGGCTATACCGCATTGAGTTGGTGCCTGCCACAGCAGAGCACGAGAATTCGCGTTAGAATACGCGGCTTGTTTCGAAGCAACCAGGACTACCATGACACAGAGTTTACCGGCCGCCGTCAGCCACGCCGCCTTCCGCCTGCTGCGCAGCCACGAGATCGAATCCCTGCAATTGCGGGTGGACCAGTACGAACACCTGGCCACCGGCGCCACGCACTACCACCTGGCTGCGGAGAGCAGCGAGAACGTGTTTCTGGTGGCCCTGCGAACGGTGCCCACGGACTCCACCGGCGTCGCCCACATTCTCGAACACACCGCGCTGTGTGGCAGCGAGCGCTACCCGGTGCGCGATCCCTTCTTCATGATGCTGCGGCGGTCGCTGAACACGTTCATGAACGCCTTTACCAGCAGCGACTGGACCGCCTACCCGTTCGCCAGCCAGAACCGCAAGGACTTTGCCAACCTGCTGGACGTCTATCTGGACGCCGTCTTTTTTTCCCGCCTGGACCCGCTGGATTTCGCCCAGGAGGGCCATCGGGTGGAGTTCGCCGAACCTGGCAACCCCGACAGCGAGCTGGTGTTCAAAGGCGTGGTGTTCAACGAAATGAAAGGCGCCAGGAGCTCGGTGCCCAGCACCCTGTGGCAAACCCTGTGCGAACACCTGTTCCCCACCAACACCTACCACTACGACAGCGGTGGCGACCCGGAGCATATTCCCGATCTGAGCTACGCCCAACTCAAGGCCTTCTACCAGAGCCACTACCACCCCAGCAATGCCATCTTCATGACCTTCGGCGATATTCCCGCCCACGAGCACCAGGCCGTGTTCCAGGAGCGGGCGCTGGCGCGCTTCCAGCGCCTGTCCCAGCGCATCGATGTGCCACTGGAGCAGCGCTATAGCGCACCGCGCCGGATCGAGCGCCCCTATGCCCTGGACGACTCGGGTGACACGGCGCGCAAGACCCATATCGTCGTCGGCTGGCTGCTGGGGGAAAGCGCCGACCTGCAGCAATTGCTGGAGGCCCAGTTGTTGTCCAGCGTGCTGCTGGACAACAGCGCGTCGCCACTGATGCAGGCGCTGGAGACCACCACCCTGGGCCAGGCCCCCTCGCCCCTGTGTGGACTCGAGGACTCCCAGCGCGAGATGGTCTTCAGCTGCGGTATCGAAGGCAGCGAAGCGGCTTCTGCCGACGCGCTGGAGGCGCTGGTGCTCGGTGTCATCGAGAGCGTCGCCACCGAGGGAGTCCCCCCCGCACAGCTGGAGGCGGTACTGCACCAGCTGGAACTTCACCAGCGGGAAATCAGCGGTGACGGCTACCCGTACGGACTGCAACTGATCCTGCAGGCTCTGAGCCCGGCCACCCACCACGCCGACCCGGTTGCGGTGCTCGATCTCGACCCGGTGATCGCCACCCTGCAGGAAAATATCCGCGACCCGGAATACATCAGGAACCTGGCCCGGCGGCGGCTGCTGGACAACCCCCACCGTGTCACTTTGATCATGACTCCGGACACCGAACTGTCCGCGCGCCGGCTGGCCAGGGAGGCCGAGCGCCTGGCGGCACTCAAATCCGGAATGAGCGAGGCCGACAAGCAAGCGACGCTGGAACTGGCGCAAAAACTGGAACAGCGCCAGCAGCAGGTCGGGGATCTGAGCATCCTGCCCAAGGTTACCCTGGCTGACGTGCCGGCCAGCCTGCCCGAACCCGAATACCGTGAACACCGCCAGAATGGCCTGACGCTGACCACCTACACCCAGGGCACCAACGGCCTCGTCTACCAGCAACTGGTCAGCCCCCTGCCGGCGCTGGACGCCACCGCCACCGGCCTGCTGCCCCTGTACACCCGGATTCTGACCGAGGTCGGGCTGGGCAGTGAGGACTACCTGGCGGTGCAGCACCGCCAGGCCGCGACCGTCGGCAGCATCGGCGCTTCCGCTGCCCTGCGCGGTGCGATTGACGATGAGCAGCAGGTACAGGGCTGTTTCACCCTCTCTTCCAAGGCGCTGGCGCGCAACAGCGAGGCCCAGATCGCGCTGATGCAGGACAGCCTGCAGCGACTTCGTTTCGATGAGAGTGGGCGCATACGGGAACTGGTGGCGCAGGCCCGGGCCCGCCGGGAGCAGTCGGTGACCGGCAACGGCCACGGCCTGGCAATGACCGCGGCCAGCGCCGGCATGAGCCCGCTGGCGCAAATCAACCACTTGCACAGCGGCCTGGAAGGCATTCGCTCCCTGAAGGCACTGGACGACAAGCTGGGCAGCGACAGCCAGCTGCAGGACCTTGTCGGCCGCCTGCGCGATATACACAGCGCGGTCACCGCCATGCAGCCGCAGTTGCTGGCCATCGCCGATGAGCACGCCATAGACGCTGTCAGCCGCCAGGCGCTGTCGGCATGGGGCGCTTCCATCCATCCGGATACCAGCAAGGCGTTGTTCACCGCAGCGCCGGTGCGCGAGGCACGGCGAGAGCTGTGGATTGCCAATACCCAGGTCAACTTCTGTGCCCGGGCCTACCCCACCGTGCCCGTCGGCCACCCCGATGCGGCGGCATTGACCGTCCTCGGCGGCTTCATGCGCAATGGCTTCCTGCATCGCAGCATCCGCGAGCAGGGCGGGGCCTACGGCGGCGGCGCGAGCCAGGACTCGGGCATCGCTGCGTTCCGGTTTTACTCCTACCGCGACCCGCGGCTACTCGACACCCTGGCGGATTTCGACCGCGCCATCGCCTGGGTACTGGAAACACGCCACGAGGACAGCGCACTGGAAGAGGCGATACTGGGTGTCATCGGCAGCCTGGACAAACCCGCCTCTCCCGCCGGCGAAGCCAGGCAACATTTCTACCAGCGCATGTTCGGTCGCAGCCATGAGCAGCGGGAAGCCTTCCGCCGCGCGATTCTGGACGTCAGCCTGGAAGATCTGCGGCAGGTAGCACAGCGCTACCTGGACCCGGCGCTGGCCAGCACCGCGGTGGTTACCAGCCGCAAGCAGTACGAGTCGCTGGGTTCGGCGGTCGCGGAGCTGGGCTTGCAGGTCGAGGTTCTGTAGCGCGAACCATCGCCGCGCAAAAAAACCGGGGCTGGCTTGATCGCCACCCCCGGTACTCGGCACTACTGTCTGCCTAGCTTTCGCTCGTTTCGGTCGCCTTCCGCTCTTTGTGGCCTCCCTTGCCCGGACCCTTGCCGTGCTTGCGCTCCCCGCGCTTGGCCTCCAGGGCCTCGAGCTTCTCGCGCTGCTCCTCGTTCAACAGCGCGTTCACTGCCGCCCGGGTCTCTGTCATGCGGTAGGTACTGCGCGCCGTGATCTGGCCCAACTCATCCGCCAGGGCCTGGGTGGCGCCGGCGTCAAAGCTGTCAGACTGCGCTCGCAGCTGGGTCTTGATCTCGCGCATCCGCTCGTGATCTGCAGCGCCGGCTTCGCGCGACCGGGCCATGATTTCGGCAACGCTGGCCTGTTGCTCGGCAGTCAGGTCCAGGTGCTGGATCATCCTGCCCGCCATGGGTCCGGGGCCACCCTCGCCGGGCCACGCCGAAGCGGGCGCCGCAACTGCCGCGGTGGCAAGGGCCAGTACCAGGGCACTGGTGCGAATAGCTGAACGTATTGGTGTGTGCATGAACCTTCTCCTGTTGGCTGAACACGTGGCCAGTATCGGGGAAACCTGTGTAAGTGTGGCCTGCAGAAAGGTAAATAACTGTAAAGAAGCGTAGTGGCAAGCCGCCGGAGCATGGATTTTCCAGCGCCAGCGCCGCACACTGCGCACAACACCGTGACATTGAATCTGCCCCATGACCGAGCGTCTACTGATCATTGATGATGACCATGAGCTGTGTGCACTGCTGCAGGAATTTCTGCAGCTGGAAGGCTTTGGCGTGGAGCTCTGCCACGATGGGCGCGAAGCTCTGCAGCGCTGCCAGCAGACGGTGTTTGACGCCATCGTGCTGGATATCATGTTGCCCGGGATGCAGGGCCTGGAGGTACTGCGCAAATTGCGCGAGCGACTGGACACACCGGTACTCATGCTCACCGCCCGCGGCGAGGACACCGACCGCATCATCGGCCTCGAACTCGGCGCCGATGATTACCTGCCCAAGCCCTGCAACCCGCGGGAGCTGGCCGCGCGCCTGCGCGCCATCCTGCGCCGCGGGCGCAGCGCGGAGCCAGCCAGGGATGCCGACCTCAGAGTGGGCCTGACACAGCTCAATACAGCCGACCGCAGCGCCTCCTGGGACAAACGCGACCTGGAGCTGACCAGCGCCGAATTCAACATTCTCCATACGCTGCTGCTGCACGCCGGCAATGTTGTGGACAAGGAGTCCCTGAGCCGCCAGGCCCTGGGGCGTCCGCTATCGGCCTATGACCGCAGTGTCGACGTGCATGTCAGCAAGATCCGCAAGAAGTTCGCCGCCTGCGGGGCAGACAACCCTATCGTCAGTATTCGCGGCGCCGGATACCAGTTCACTGTCACCCACGAGGACCGCAGCTGATGCCGGCGTCCTCCCTGTTCGTCAAGATTTTCCTGGGCTTCTGGGTAGTCACTATCGCGGTGCTGGGCAGCTGGCTGCTGGCGGGCCAGTACCTGGACTCACTGGTACCAGACGACAGCCATGCCCGTCACGGCGAAACACCGCCGCGTTTGGTAGTGCGCCTGCTCTACGACCTGCAGAACCAGACCAGCGAAAAACTTCCGGACGTCATTGCGGAGGCGCAGGCGAAACGCGGGGTGCAGGTCTACTTCCTCGACGCCAGTGGCGAAGACATCCTCGGGCGACGGGTACCGAAGAATGTGGCAACGGTTGCGGCGCGTCTGGACACAGGTGACCGACGTGCTTTTATTCGCGACAACGCCCGCCACCTGGTCGCCCACCAGCTGTACCGCGAAGATCTGGGCCCGATGCGCTCGGTACTGGTGCTGAAGCCCAGCAGGTCACGCCTGGTCAACGAGCTGGGCAGAAACCTGTGGCTGCGAGGAGCGCTGGCGGTACTGGTGTCGGGCCTGCTCTGCTACCTGCTGTCGCGACTGCTGACCCGGCGTCTGGGCGGATTGCGGCAGGCCGCCGCCAAGCTGGCCGACGGCGACCTGGCGGTGCGCCTGGCGGTGCGCGGCCGGGGCGGCGATGAAACCGATGACCTGGCGCGGGATTTCAATCGCATGGCGGCCCAGTTGCAGCAGCGGATTGATGCCCAGCGACGGCTACTTGCGGACGTATCCCACGAATTGCGTTCGCCCCTGGCGCGCCTCCGGGTCGCGCTGGCACTGGCGGAGCAGAATCCGACCGCGGCGGGTCTACAGCTGGAGCGAATTGAACGCGAGGCCAGCCGCCTGGATGAACTGATCGCGGAACTGTTGCGCAGCCAGAGTGACCAGCTGGCAATGGACGAGCATATCGACCTGGTGCCCCTGCTGCGCGACCTCTGCAATGACGCCAGCTTCGAGGGCAGGGAAAGTGGCCGCAGGGTAGACCTGCAAACCGACTGTGGTCAGGCCCTGGTGCTCGGGGACGGCGGGCGCTTGCGCAAGGCCTTTGACAACGTGCTGCGCAATGCCCTGTACTACAGCCCGCGGGATACGGTTGTCGCGGTCGCGATCAGCGCGACGGCCGGGGAGATCAGGGTGAGCGTCCAGGACCAGGGCCCGGGCATTCCTGCCGGGGAGCTGGAACGCATATTCGACGAATTCTACCGGGTCGACTCGGCCCGGGCCCGGGAGACCGGCGGCTACGGCCTCGGACTGGCCATCGCCCGCCGAGCCATCATCCAGCATGGCGGCACCATCACCGCGCGCAATACCGGACCCGGCCTGAGGATGGACATCACCCTGCCCTTGTTTGACGCCCGGTAACCAGCCCGGCGTCAGCCCAGAAATGCCTGGCCGCCATCCAGGGCAATGCTCTGGCCATTGACATAGCCCGCTCCCTCCGAGCACAGCAGGGCGACAAACCGGCCGATATCCTGCTCGCAGTCCCCGATCCGGCGCTGGGGTATCTGGGCGAAAAACGCTTCCGCTTCCGCGGGGTCGCGCTGCAGCCACCATTCCAGGGCCGGCGACAGCGCGTGAGGCAGGATGGCGTTGCAGCGGATATTGTCCGGGCCCCATTCGCAGGCCGCCGCCCGGGTCAGGGAGCGAATGGCCTCCTTGATCCCGGCGTACGCGCCGTAGCCCGCCATATCCCAGCGTTTGGCGGCAGAGCTGCCCAGGTTGATGATCACGCCGTCGCCCTTGAGGTAGGGGTAGCAGAGCTTCATCAGGCGCAGCGTCGCCATCGGACCGGATTCCCAGCCCGCGGTCACCGCGTCGTCGGTGACCTCCAGCAGACGCCCCAGCGGCACTTCCTGGGCATTGTTGACCAGAATATTGAGTGCGCCCCATTTGCCGATGACTGTGTCGACGCAGCCCTGCAGCGATGCGGGAGACTTCACCTCGCATACCACCGGCAATGCCTCGCCGCCGCGCTCTGCAATCTTCAGGACCGTCGCCTCCAGTTTTTCCAGCGTGCGGCCACTGACCGCTACTCTGGCGCCCTGCGCTGCCAGCGCCAGGGCGATGCCCTGTCCCACGCCCTGCCCGGCACCGGTTACCAGTGCCACTTTACCCTGTAGATTCATCCTCTGGCTCCACCTGTTGACTGCTCGCCAGCATACCGTCAGCACTACCCCGACGACAGGTCACGGGGGCCTGCAAGCCGCCTCGCGGGCGCTTTTCTGCCATCGTACTGTCATGTTGTACCCGCTGGCTGATGTTGCCGGGGAAGCACTGAAGCGCCGCCCCATTCCCGCTACCATTCGCTTTTCTGACGGCGGGCAAAGAGGAACAGGGCATGACAATTCTCGAGGGCAAGATCGGCATCGTCACCGGCGCGGGCCAGGGCATAGGGCGAGCCATAGCCCAGTGTTTCGCCCGCGAAGGAGCGAAGGTTCTGGTCGCCGATTTCAATGCCGAGTCGGGCGAGGAAACCGTGGCGAGCATTGTGGCAACCGGCGGCGAAGCGCTGTTCGTCCACGGCGACGTCAGCGATGAAACATCCGTGAAGGATATGGTCGCCGCCGCCATCAGCGCCTGGGGCCGGCTCGACGTCGCCTGCAACAGCGCCGCCCTGAGCCGCGGCTCCGGCCCTATTCACGAGTACAGCCGCGAAGTGTTCGACCAGACTCTGGAAATGTGCCTGACCAACACCTGGCTGTGCATGAAATACGAGATCCCGGCAATGCTGGCGGCGGGCGGCGGCGCTATTGTCAACATCTCCTCCAACGCCTCGCTCAAGGGCCAGGCATTCAACACCGCCTATGCCGCCGCCAAGGGCGGCGTGAATATCCTGACCAAAAGCTCCGCCGCGGAGTACGGTGCCCAGGGCATTCGCATCAACGCCGTGTCGCCGGGCGTCATCCGCACCCCGGGCCTGGAAAAGTATTTCACCGAACAGCCGAAGGTCGCCGAGCAGCTGAAAAAGACCGCCGTACTGAATCGCATCGGGGAACCCGGGGAAATCGCCGAGGCAGTCGCCTTCCTGTGCAGCGACCGCGCCTCCTTCATCACCGGCCAGCTCCTGTCGGTGGACGGCGGCGGCGCGGTTCGCTAGCGCCCTTAGCGGGCCGGGGGGTAGCTGGTATAGCCCTCGGGTCCGGGGGTATACAGGGTGTTGGGATCAAACTTGGCCAACGGCAGCTGCTGTTGCCAACGCGCCACCAGGTCCGGATTGGCGATGAACGGGCGCCCGAAGGACACCGCCGCTACCGCGCCGGCGCCCACTGCGTCCCCCGCTTCCTGCAGCTTGTAGCTCTCGTTGGCGATCAGCCTGTCGCCGAAATAGCGCTGACCCAGTGCCAGGTTGTCGACCCGGCCGGTGGGCATGCGGATGACATGCAACCAGGCGAGATCCATTTTGGCGGCTGCGGCCAGCAGATAGTCGAAGGTCTCCTGCGGGTTGTCGTCGGACAGATCGTTGAAACCGTTGTCCGGACAGATGCGCATGCCAACCCGGCCGGCGCCTGCCTCCGCCGCCATCGCCGCCAGTACTTCCAGCACGAAGCGCGCACGGTTGGCGACCGGGCCTCCGTAGACATCGGTGCGCCGGTTGGTGCCGGTGGACAGGAACTGGGCGGGCAGATAACCGCTGGTACAGTGCAGCTCTACGCCGTCGAAGCCTGCGGCGAGTGCATTCGCCGTGGCCTGGCGGTACTCTTCGATCACCCCGGGTATCTCTGCCAGCGCCAGTGCCCGGGGAGCGTCCATCGGCTGCATGCCGGCCTGGTCGGTATAGATCTCACCGTTGGCCGTGACCGCCGACGGCGCCCCGGTCTCCGCGCCGGCGGGCTTGTTGTGATGGCTCGCAACCCGCCCCACATGCATGATCTGGGCAACGATAGTGCCCCCCTCCGCATGCACGGCAGTGGTCACCTCGCGCCAGGCCGCCACCTGCTCCGTGCTGTAAATGCCCGGCGTGCGACAGTAGCCGAGACCGTTGGCGCTGGGCGCGATCCCCTCACTGACAATCAGGCCGGCGCCGGCCCGCTGGCGGTAGTACTCGGTCATCAGCGCTGTCGGTACGGCATCGCTGCCCGCCCGGCTGCGGGTCATGGGCGCCATCACGATGCGGTTGCGCAACTGCAGGTCGCCGAGCTGGAGTGGTGTCAGAAGATCCATTGCTGTGATTATCCTTGGTCAGGTGAGCTGGGTTCAGCGAACGCGGATGCGCGGCTCGGGGGCGCCGCGTCGCATGGTGGCGAGAAATTCTTCCAGCGGCGCCGGCGCGGCCACCTCGGGTTCATCCGCAGTCGGCGGGTGCGCCCAAAAGTCGGCCCAGGAGGGCCACAGATCGTGATAGGCGCCGTCGTAGGATTCGCGGTCCGGCCAGCGCATCTTGTGTTCGCCGATGGGCGGGCTGTTGAGGTCGGTGGCGTACCAGTAGCAGGGCAGGCGGCGGCGAAAAAGCCAGCGCCCGTCGATGCGCTCGTAATTGTCCCAGTACAGCATTTGCATGATGACCCACTGGTCACCGGTTTCGTGCTCGTTCTTGGAATAAACCACGCCGTGGGCACGATCCGGATCATCGAATTCGATGATGTGATTGCCAATATGGTGCGAGGTGCCGGTGAACTGCAGGCGCAGGGTATCGTCCAGCCAGCGCTTCAGCTGGCTGCGGCCGACTTTCTCCCGGCTCACCCGAATGTCCGGCGCGAACAGATTGACGTGGGCGTCGAGGTCACGCATGTCCAGGGACAGGGAGTACTTGGCCGCCAGCTGGCGTATCTCATCCAGCGACTCCAGGCGGTCTATTCGTCGCAGCAGGCTCGCGTCCGTCATCGCCCTACTCCCAGCTCGCCGTGCCGGCGTTAAGCTCGGCCACGCGGCCGCCGTCGACCACCAGTTCGGTACCCGTGATATAGGACGCTTCGTCGCTGGCCAGGAACAGGATGGCGTTGGCGCACTCCCGGGGATCACCGATGCGGCCGATGGGAATGGATTTGGCCGTGGCCTCGCGCGACGCGTCGTCCGGCAGAACCGCCGCGGTGGGCGGAGTCATGAAAGCACCGGGAATCACGGTGTTGACCCGTATGCCCTGCTTGCCCCACTCCATTGCCGCGTTGCGCGACAGACCCAGCAGCGCCGCCTTGGCAGCGCTGTAACCTGCCGTGGCCGGGGAACCGCGCAGGCCACAGACCGAGGAGACATTGACGACTGCGCCGCGGTTGGCCCTGAGCTGGGGGTAGGCCTCGCGCATCAGGAACATGGCGCCGTCGAGAGAGACGATGAAATTCTGTCGCCAGGCTTTGGTATCGTGGTTCGCGAGCATTCCCGGCACCATCAGCACGGCATTGTTGACCACGATGTCGAGACGGCCGAAGGCGTCCACAGTCCTGGCCACCAGTGCGCGCACCGCGTCCTCATCCGCAATGTCCGTGGGACAGACCAGAGCCCGCCCCCCGGCCGCCGCAATGGTGTCCGCCACCGCGGCAAGCTTGTCCTCGCTGCGGGCGGCCAGCACCACCGCGGCACCCTCTTCCGCAAACCGCAGGGCGGTGGCAGCACCAATACCCTGTCCCGAGCCGGTGACAATCGCAACTTTGCCCTGCAGTCTCATCTGCCTGTCCTCTTGTGACCATCGTATAGAAAGAGCGGCAGCTTAGGCAGCGCCGGGGCGAACGGTCAACTGCCACGCTCCCCGGCGGGGGCAGACACGCACTCGCCAGCGACGAATAGCCGGCAGGGTATGATTATTTACCCCGGTAACGTTTCGCTGGAAATTTGCAAGTCATACCAATCAGCCCGGGGCTGCCGTAGAGTACCAGGCGTCAATGCAATGCTGCCAATGCACGGAGTATCCCAACATGAGTCAACGTATCCCCATGCCTATTCCCCTGGGCTGGTTCCAGGTCGCCTACTCACAGGAATTGCCTGTCGCCGCCTCCATGCCCCTGCGCTATTTCGCTACCGACCTGGTGCTGTTCCGGACCGAAAGTGGAGAGGCAAAAGTCCTGGACGCCTATTGCCCCCATATGGGCGCCCACCTCGGCTACGGCATCCGCGGGCAAGCGGGCGTCGGTTCGGAGGTGCGCGGGGACTCTATCGTCTGCCCGTTCCACGGCTGGGCCTACAACGGCGACGGCCAGTGCACCGATGTGCCCTATGCCACCAATCTGCCGCCCAGGGTCGCCCGCGGCGAGCAGGTCATCCGGCCGTGGCATGTACGGGAACTGAACCAGGTGATCTACGTGTGGTACCACCCGGAAGGCGCGGCACCCCATTTCGAGCCGGAAGAAATCCCGGAAGCCGCCGCCGACAACGGCGACTGGGGCAGCTTCAAGATTCACACCTGGGACATCGGGACCCATATGCAGGAGATCGGCGAGAACGCCGTTGACCCTGCCCACTTCCTGTATGTCCACGGCACCCAGAACATCCCCACCCCCGAAATCATGGAGTTTGACGGCGTCTACCGCTCAGGCAAGTTGATCAGCAAGATGGCCACGCCCCGCGGCGAGGTCACCGGCGAGATCGCCAACAAGAGCACCGGGCCGGGACAGGCCACAGTGCGCTTCAGCGGTATCTGCGACACGGTGCTGATGGCCAACCTGACCCCGGTGGACAATGAAAACTCGAAGGCTTTTTATGCCTTCATCCAGAAAAAGGTCGATGGCAGGGAACCGGTGGGCGGTGTCGCCGATGCCATCGTCAAGGATATCTACCGGCAGATGGAGGAGGACCGCATCATCTGGACCCACAAGCAGTACTTCGAGAAGCCGCTGCTGTGTGACAACGACGGCCCCTTCGCCAAGTTCCGCAAGTGGTACGCGCAGTTCTACACCCACGACAACTGGCGGCCCGGTGCCGGTGGGCGTTGAGCCGCGCTAGAACGGAAACACCCGGGGCAGCAGCCACAGCACCACTGCGGAATAGGCGATGGACACCGGCAAGCCACTGCGAAAGTAGTCCCGCATGCCGTAGCCACCGAGGTTTTGCACCATGAGATTGGTGGTGTAGCCATAGGGCGTCAGGAAACTGGCGCTGGCACCGTAGGCAACCGCCATTACAAACGGCATCGCGCTGACGCCCAGGGTCTCGGCCAGCCCGAAGGCGACCGGGAAGCTCAAGGCCGCGGCCGCGTTGTTGGTCATCAGTTCGGTGAGCAGCAATGTGCCGAAGTAGATACCCAGCAGCGCCATCCAGGGGCCAACGGCGACGAGCTGGTCCTGCAGTGCCAGGGCCAGGGTCGCCACCAGGCCGGTGTTGGTCAGGGCCTGGGACAGGGTCAGGGCGGAAGCAATGATCAGCCAGATCTCGAACGGGAAGCGCCGGCGCAACTCCGAGCCCCGCACCAGACGCAGTCCCAGCATGCAGATCAGCAGCAGGACCAGGCCCTTGACCAGGGGCAGGATTTCCAGCGCCGCCAGCAGCACCACGGTGGCGAGCAGCAGACTGACCGACCAGTTCTGCAGCGGTGTGGTATTGGAGCCGGCTACCGCGTCGTCCACCACCACGAAGTTCTTGTCGAGGTTCTTGCGCTCGTTGAAATCCGGCCCGGTCGCCAGCATCAGGTTGTCACCGGCCTGGATCGTGATGTTGCCGAGCTTGCCCGACAGACGCTTGCCACCGCGGCGCATTCCCACCACGGCGGCATCGAACAGGGAGCGGAAACCGGACTCCTTGATGGTCTTGCCCTCAATCGCGGCATTGGGCATGACGATCACTTCCATCATGTTTTCCCGCAGCAACCCCTCCTCCACCGCGAACAGGCGCAGGCCATCGAAGGCGTCGAGGGCATTGACCTGGGTAATGTCCCCGGAAAAAATCAGCTTGTCCCCGGCCTCGATAAATTCAGTGGGGGCCACCGGCGAAATGAGGTGCTCACCGCGCACGATCTCGACCAGGAACAGGGCGTCGAGATCGCGCAGGCGATTGTCCGCAATGCTCTTGCCGATCAGGCTGGACCCGGGACCCACCTCCGCCTCGATCACATACTCCGCAACCTGCAGTTGCTCGGCGCTGGCGCGGGGGAGCAGGCGAGCCGACAGCAGCATCACCAGCAGACCGACCGCGACCGCTGCGGCGCCGACAGGAAAGAAATCGAAGAAGGCCAGTCCCTCGCCCGTGGCGTCCTCCAGGAAGCTGCTGACGATCAGGTTGGTGGAGGTCCCGATCAGGGTCATGGTACCGCCGAGGATCGCCGCATAGGACAGGGGCATCAGCAGGCGCGAGGCCGGATGATGGCGGCTGGCGCGCACGGCGGTAGCCAGGGTCGCCACCACCGCCGTGTTGTTGACGAAAGCGGAAAAGACCGCCGTGACGCCACCCAGTCGCAACAGGCTCAGCGTATAACTGGGGGAGATCAGGCGCCCGGAAAGGCTGTTCAGCCAGGACAGCTTCTCCAGGCCAATGGATACCAGCAGCAGCAGGATCAGCGTAATCAGCCCCGAGTTCGAGGCCTTCTCCAGCACCTGCGACGTTTCCACCAGACCGAGGAAGTACGCGGCCAGCATGGTGCCGAGGAATATTTTCGACGGCGCCCAGTCGCTGAATATCAGGCTACCCAGAAGCCACAGGAACAGGCCGGAAATCAGGAGCTGGTCGATCATGTATGGGGTCCAGGGGCGGCAAATGCGAAACGGGCAAGCATACGTGCAACCCGGTGCAAGCGACAAGTCATCCTTGCCAGCCATGCATACCAGCGGGACCAGCGCGTTGCGGTTACACTGTCGCGGTCACCACCGGCTTGAGGAACACAGCCATGCAACGGCTTATTGTCGGCGTCATCGCCGTCCTGGTGCTTGCCGCCGGCATTCTCTACAGCCTGCGCGCGCCCCTGCGGCAAGCTGTGGAAAGCAGGCTGACCGCGGACATGTTCGTCTCTGCGGACCAGGCGCTGCGGTCCCTGGGTCCCGCTGTGGGCTCGCGCTTCCCGGGCCTGCGGGCGCTGCACCAGGGCCGGGAAATCACCCTGCTCGACGGCTTTGCCGGCGCCAATGGCACCGTGCTGGTGGCCAGCCGGTCGCTGGTGTGGTGCCCGTATTGCATGGCGGAAATGCGCCAGCTGCAGGAGCACCGGGGAGCCTTCGATGACGCCGGTATCGGCCTGGTGACGATCACCAGCGACAGCCCCGGGGAACAGGCAGCTTTCGCCCGCCGGCACGGGATCACGATTCCCCTGCTGGCGGATGTGGAGGCACTGAGCTTCAAGACCCTGGGAATCCTGCACGAGGACTATCGCCCGGGGGACGAGCACTACGGCATCCCCCATCCCGGCATGATCGTGGTCGCGCCGGATGGTACCGTCGTCGGCAAGCTGTTCCTCGAGGGCTACCGCACCCGGGTGGCGGCGCCAGCAGCCCTGGCTTACGCCCGGGACGTCCTAGGGCTGGTACCAGACCGGTGAGGTCCAGGCCCGCTCCTGCACCAGCGGCCGGTGTTCGGCTGCGCAGCAGCCTTCGAAGCCCTTGCCGATAGTCTCCGGGCGACTGCAGTCGACACCCCCGGCCAGGCACTGGCGCTGACTCCAGCGACAGCCGGGATTTTCCACTACTCGCGTGTAGTAGAAGGCGCGCTGTCCGGGATCAAAGTCCGGGTCCTCCCAGACTGCACAAAGCCGGGCATGGCCGCTGCCCGCGGTAGCGCAGGTCGCCAGGTCCACCTTGCCGCGGCTGACCGGGTCACCCACCACATCCACCACCTGCTCGCGGGTTTCACCCTCCTCGTCCAGCCAGCCCTTGATCACCTGGATTTTCTGCAGCGGCATACCCGGACTGTCGGCGGTGCCGGCATCCTGCTCGGCCGCCACCAGCAGGCGCAGGGCGCCGCCCGGGGGCGCCGGCCCCAGCTCCGAACCCATGGGCACCGCGCTGGCATAGGCGCGCTCAAGCTGGTCGGGCACCGCGCACAGCTCGGGGTCCAGGTTCCAGCCGGCAAACAGCCGGGTAATGATTCGCGGCCCGCTGGTGGCGTAGGCCTCCCGCCGCCGCATGGCGCTGAACAGGGCATCGCGGGAATTCTCCTCGGCCCACAGCACAGCGAGCCCTCCCGGGTTGTATTCAAGCTTGTCAGGCAGTCCGGGCGGCACCGATTTCAGCGCCGGCACGCCGGCACCACCGTGGCCCAGAAAGCGGTCTTCTTCCACCGCGCCCGGCGTGCCCAGATGCGTATCCGTGCTGGCGATCACCCCGAAGCGGAAAGGGTTGGCGCCGAGCAGGGCCTCCTGGGCCAGGCCCTGGCGCCAGGTCTCGCGCAGGAAACCGGTGCTGCCGGTGGGGGGATTGCCAAAGCCGGCGATATTGTCCAGCGGCAGCTGTTCGAAGGCACACAGTTCGTCGCGGGTAACGTCCGGGGCAAAGAAACACTCCGACGCCCCCTTGTGCTGCATGATCTCCACCAGGGGCTCCATGCGCTGGCGCCGCAGGGCATAGGCGGCATCGACCGGCGAGCCGTCAGCAAGGCGGTCGCTGAACATGTGGCCCGCACTCAGGTTGGAGTTGTGTGGTATCACCAGGGCATCACAGCCGTTGTCGGCATCAATGCACCGGGTTTCCAGCGCGTCCCAGAGCAGGGTCTCACCCGGCGCATCGATATAGCTTACGGGCAGTTCCGGCACGCTGGCGCTGCGAAACACGATATTGCGGTGCAGGTTGCCGCCGGAATCCGCCTGCACGCCGGTCCACTCGTAGCCGACAAAGGTGGTGAAGGCACAGTCTCCGGAGCGGTCGTAGTGACGCTCGGCCGCATCCTGCATCTCCCGCCAGGGCGCCAGGGCTGCCGCGAGGCAGCGCTCGCCGTCCTCGCCGCACATGCCCAGGTGAGAGGCGCGCATCGCTGCCATATAATTGAACAGGTAGTAGGCGCCCCGCGGCCAGGTGCGGTAAAACCGACACTGCCAGCTGGAGTAGCCCGAGACCTCAGGGTTGGCACACATGTTGACTTCACCGATCAGCTCGGCGTGATCGGACACCATGGCGAAGTCCAGCGGCCGGCGCAGCTGCAGACTGCGTGCGGGCTGGCCGGATTCGTCCCAGGGCTGGATACCGACCCTCTCCCCGCGGGCAAAGCGGTAGGCGTCCGCCGGCGAGGTGCGGGTGCCCTGGGTACTGGCATCCAGGGAGTAGCGCGTATGGACATGGAGGTCGCCAAAAAACGGCTGGCGCAGCGGTTGATGATGCCCGCAGGGTGTACGCTCCCCGCCAGAGCCCTGCGCCCAGGCCGCCGACAGCGGCAACAGAGCGGCAATCAGCAGGGCAGCAAGGCACTGGCGCGCCCGCCTGCCTCTGTCATGCGCAGCTGCTTGAAACAGGAATGCTAAAATCATGCTGCCCCCGGGGCCTGGGAAAACCACACCATAATTAGCGGCCACACCGGGCGCAAACTGCCGGGGAAGGCATGTTGAACCGCCGCCCGGGAATTACGGGCATAAAAAAAGCCCCGCGGTGTCTCCACCGGGGGGCCTTGGCAGAACTTACGCGGTCTTAGACGACTACGATGTTTTCTGCTTGCGGGCCTTTCTGGCCCTGAGTGACGTTGAACTCAACCTTCTGGCCTTCGATCAGCGTCTTGAAGCCGGAGCCGGAGATCGCGCTGAAGTGCGCAAATACGTCCGGGCCTGATTCCTGCTCGATGAAGCCGAAGCCTTTAGTTTCGTTAAACCATTTTACGGTGCCGGTGCTAGTAGCCATGTTACGTTCCTGTATTTCAGGTATAGATAAAACCTTCCGGGGAAGGCGGTAGGGCTTGAGGTAGTGCAATTACTTATGAAATCAGGGACGAGGTACTAACTGCGTGACTTCGAAATGGTATGCATAAGATAGGTGTAAAACGTTCAAGCAAGACCGAGTATACAGGCGTTGCACAATCGGTCAATGTTTATTTTCGCCGCCCCGCGCGGGGTCCTTCTGCAGGAACTGGTCCCGCCACACCCCCGGCGGCACACCGAACCACTGCACAAACGCCCGAGTGAAGCTGGCGGCATCGGCAAAGCCCAGGCCGGCAGCTATATCACCGACCCGCCGGTCCGGCTGCGCCAGGGCTTCGCAGGCGCCATTGCGCAGCGCAGCCTCCCGCAGGGCCCGGTAGTTACTGCCCCCCTGCCGCAAGCGCCGGCGAAAGGTCGAAAGCGGCAGCCCCAGGCCCTCGGCAAGTTGCCCCTGGCTCGGCAGCGGCGCGCCGTGGCGCAGGGCGGCAGAGAGCAGCGCGGCGACCTGGCCCGGCAGGCTGTGGCCACGGACACCGAACACGGCGCAGGGAAAACTGTGAAAGAACTCGGTGAACTCACTGGGGTTGCGCACCACCGGCAGGTCCAGGGCCGCGGCGGCAAAGTCCAGGGCATAGTCCTCACCACCGGCCAGCACCGGCGCCCGGAACAGGCGCAGGAAGGGCAGCACGTCGTTACGACGTATGGGGCCGATACGGACCTGTTCCAGTGGCAGCTCCCTGCCGAGCAGCCACTGGAACAACTGCAGAAATGCAAACAGGCCGGTGATATCCACCAGACTGCCGGCGGTACTGGGCTGGCCGCGGAGCGAATCAAGGCGGAAACTGGCGCGCTCCGCTGCCGATTCCAGGCGGATGCGCCCCGCCCGCGGCTGCAACATGCCGGCAAAACGTTCACAGATGGCAATGACCTCGCGCAAGTCGGCGGCCGACAGGGCGCAGCGGCACATCAACTCCACCTCGCCCCGCGCCATCGGGGCGTGATCGGCGCCAACCGCCAGGTAGGCATCCAGGCGCTGGACCACGTCGAGATACCAGCGGGTAAACGCCTCCAGGGTGAGCGGCGGCTGGCGCAGGCCATCCGCCTGGCCGCAGGCCTCCAGTTCCGCCAGCAACAGTTCCACCAGCGGCGCAAAGGTTGAACTGGGGGCATCCGGGCCAGGCGGTTTCCGCAGGGCGGGAGAAGCTTGAGGCGTGTTTTGAGGCATGACATTCAGCACCGCTGTGAGCCGTCGGCAATTTTGACAATATTGCCATAAAGTTGAACATAAATGTTAAGCCTTGAATGGCCGCTCTGCCGTAAGCTATCACCATAATCACATCAGCCAGGAGCCATCCCCATGTCCGCCACACAACCCCGCATCATCGTTCTCGGCGCCGGTATGGCCGGCATCCTCGCCGGCATCCGCCTGCAGGAAGAGGGTTACACCGACATCACCCTCTACGAAAAGGCCGACCGGGTCGGCGGGACCTGGCGCGACAACACCTACCCCGGCCTGACCTGCGACGTGCCCTCGCATTTCTACACCTACAGCTTCGAACGCAATCCGGACTGGAGCAGGCATCTCCCCCCCGGCCCTGAAATCCAGACCTATTTCGAGCGCACCGCTGCCAAATACGGTATCGACCGATTGACCCGGTTCGGCGAGGAAGCCACCCGCGCGGACTACCGCGATGGCCGCTGGCAGCTGGAGTTCCGCAGTGGTCACCGCGACAGCGCCGACATTCTGATCGCCGCCACCGGCGTACTCCACCACCCCCGCTATCCGGACATCGCCGGCGCCGAGTCCTTCCGCGGGGACCTGATGCACAGCGCCCGCTGGGACCATGGCGTGGCGCTCGAGGGCAAGCGCATCGGCGTCATCGGCAACGGTTCCACCGGGGTGCAGATCATCTCGGCGCTGGCGGGCAAGGCGGCGCTGCTGGAACACTACCAGCGCACGCCACAGTGGATCATGCCGGTGGAAAACGGGGTCTTCAGCGAGGCAGAGCGGGCCGCCTTCCAGGATCCCGAGGTACTGGCCAAGGCGATGAACGTGGACGAGTACATGGCTGCAGTCGAGGCCTACACCCAGTCCATCACCGATATGGAATCGGAGCCCGCCCGCGCCATGGCCAAAGCCTGCCTGGACAACCTGGAACAGTCCGTGACCGACCCGGCACTGCGGGAGCTGCTGCGACCGGACCACGCGCCGCTGTGCAAACGCCTGATTTTCTCGCCCGATTACTACCGGGCCATCCAGCACCCACAGTCACGGCTGGTGCGCGAAGGCATTGAGCGTATCGAGCCGGCAGGGATCCGCACCGCGGACGGGGAACTGCACGAGCTGGACGTGATCGTCTATGCCACGGGCTTCCATGCCGATCACTTCATGCGCCCGATGACGATCAACGGGCGCAACGGAGCCAGCCTGGAAGCCTTCTGGGCCGATCGACCCAAGGCCTACCTGGCGGTAACCATGCCCGATTTCCCGAACCTGTTCATGCTCAATGGCCCCAATGGGCCGGTGGGCAACTTCTCCCTGATAGACATTGCCGAGCACCAGTGGGGCTACATCAGCCAGTTGCTGGCGCGCCTGCGGGGGGACGATTGCAGCGAGATCGCCCCCAGTCTCGAGGCCATGGAGAGCTTTGAGACCGAGCGCGTCGCCGCGGCCAAGAACACGGTCTGGTACCTGGGGGGCTGTGACAGCTGGTACCTGGATGCGGAGGGTATTCCCTCCAGCTGGCCGTGGAATTTCGCCCGCTTCACCGCCTGCATGGCGGAGCCGGACTGGGCGGCATTCGGCCTGGAACCGCCCCAAGCGAAGAGATCCTCGGCAGCATAAAGGCGGTCGCGCACCAACAGACTGAACCGGGGCCAGACCGCCGCCGTTGTCCGCGGCGGCGGCGTTACGTATTTTAGTGTCTTCGCTAACAACACGGCCCGCCACCATGACCGAATACCGCAAGCAATGGGAAGCCCTGTTGTGCGAGCTGCGCCAGCGCCAGCAGGACGCCGTCGCCCAGGGCGGTGAGGACCGCATCGCCCGCCAGCACCGGCGCGGACGGCTCACCGCCCGGGAGCGTATCGAGGCCTTGGCCGACGCGGGCAGCTTCAGGGAGTACGGCGCCCTGGCGGGCGGCCAGCATCCAGCCGGCCGGCCTGCGGTACCCGCCGACGGCCTGGTGGCGGGCACTGTGCAGATCGACGGCCGCCGCTGCGTTATCCTCGCGGAGGACTTCACCGTCCAGGGTGGCTCCATCGGCCACCCCAACGCCGCCAAGCGCGCCCGCCTGGTGCGCCTGGCGCTGGAACAGCGCTATCCCCTCCTGGTGTTGCTGGACGGCGCCGGCGAGCGGGCCAGCAACCAGGATGAGCGCTATCCCCACGCTCCCGGCGACCTGCAACTGCTCGCCGAGCTGCAGGGACAGGCGCCCATCGTGGCCCTTGTGCTCGGCACCTCCGCCGGCCACGGCGCCCTGGCCGCCATGTTCGCCGACCTGGTAATCATGGCCGAGGACAGCGCTCTCTTCAGCGCCGGGCCGCCACTGGTGAAGGCCGCCATGGGTATCGACACCACCGCTGAACAGCTGGGCTCTGCCCTGCTCCACACCCGCGACAGTGGCGTCGCCCACCTGCGTGGCGGCAGCGAGGCCGAGTGCTTCAGCCTGGCGCGCCGATTCCTCGATCTGCTGGCACAGCCCGACACGCTCGCGGCCAAAGCCGCGGACCCCGCCGCAGGCGCGCCGCGCCCTGTGGACAGCCTGCTCGATATCATGCCGCCGGTTGTCGCTCAGCCCTATGACATGCGCAGGGTGCTGGCGGAGCTGGTGGACGCCGACAGCCTGCTGGAATTGCAACCAGACTATGGCCGGACCCTGATCGCCGCGCTCGCCCGCATCGGCGGCCGCAGCTGCCTGCTCATCGCCAACCAGCCGGCCGTTGAAGCGGGTGCCATCACCCGCCAGGCCGCCGACAAGGCCAGTTACTTCATTGACCTGGCGCACCGGTTCGGCCTGCCGCTGGTATCCCTGGTCGACAACCCCGGCGTGATGCCCGGGCCGGCTGCGGAGCGCTCGGGTGTCCTGCGGGCGGCGGCCAACATGTTCCGGGCCCAGCGCCACTATCGCGGACAGAAGGTGGTCGTCACCCTGCGCAAGGCCTTTGGTTTCGGCAGCTCGGTCATGGGCATGAACCCCTGGGACCGGCAGCTGGTGAGCCTGGCGCTGCCCGGAGTCAGCCTGGGCGGCATCCCGGCCCTGGGCGCCGCCGCAGTCACCGGCGCCGACAGCGATGCCGCCGAAGCGCTTGCGGCCCGCCAGAGCGGCGCCTGGGCCGGAGCCGATGCCATGGCCTTTGACCGGGTCATCGACCCCCGCGAACTGCGCAACGAACTGATTCAGGCCTTATTGCACTGATTGGATCACCGGCTAGCGGGCCGGACTGGGGTATACTCGCCCGCCATGACCTCTGCCCTCGCCGTACTCCAGTCCGTTTTCGGTTACCCCGCTTTTCGCCCCCTGCAGGAGGCCGTCGTGCAGCGACTGGTCGCCGGCCAGGACGCGCTGGTGCTGATGCCCACCGGCGGCGGCAAATCCCTGTGTTACCAGGTGCCGGCGCTGGTGCGCGATGGCTGCGGGATTGTCATCTCGCCGCTGATCGCCCTGATGCAGGACCAGGTCGATGCGCTGCGGGAGCTGGGGGTACGGGCCGCCTACCTCAATTCCAGCCTCGACCCCGCCACCGCCCAGGAGGTGGAGCAGGCCCTGGTCCAGGGCCAGCTGGACCTGCTCTATATCGCTCCCGAACGGCTGGTACAGGGCCGGATGCTGGCTTTGCTGGAACGCGCGGACATCGCCCTGTTCGCAATCGACGAGGCCCATTGCGTATCCCAGTGGGGCCACGACTTCCGCGCTGACTACCTGCAGCTGAGCCTGCTGCACGAGCGTTTCCCCGCAGTGCCGAGGATCGCTCTCACCGCGACCGCCGATGCCCGCACCCGCCAGGAAATCATTACGAGGCTGGACCTGGAGGATGCGGAAAAATTCATCGCCGGCTTCGACCGCCCCAATATCCGCTACCGCATCGCTCTGAAGCAGAACCCGAAGCAGCAGCTGCTGCGCTTCCTGCAGGCGGAACACCCGCGCGACGCGGGAATCGTCTACTGCCTGTCGCGCAAGAAGGTGCAGGAGACCGCACTGTGGCTGCAGCAGGAGGGCTACAACGCCCTGCCCTACCACGCCGGTCTCCCGGCCGCGCTGCGCAGCAGCCACCAGTCACGCTTCCTGCGCGAGGACGCTGTGATCATGGTCGCTACCATCGCCTTCGGCATGGGCATCGACAAACCGGATGTGCGCTTCGTCGCCCACCTGGACCTGCCCAAGACCATTGAAGCCTATTACCAGGAAACCGGCCGCGCCGGCCGCGACGGTTTGCCGGCGAACGCCTGGCTGGTCTACGGTCTGCAGGATGTCCTCAAGCTGCGCCAGATGATGGACAGCTCCGAGGGCAGCGCCGAGCACAAGCGCGCGGAGCAGCAGCGTCTCAACGCCATGCTCGGCCTGTGCGAAATCACCAGCTGCCGGCGCCAGGCCCTGCTTCACTATTTCGGCGATGACCTTCTGGAGCCCTGCGGCAACTGCGACACCTGCCTTGACCCTGTGCCCACCTGGGACGGTACCGAGGCCGCGCGCATGGCGCTAAGCGCGGTCTACCGCACCGGCCAGCGCTTTGGCGTCAACCACCTGATCGAGGTGCTGCGCGGGGTGGAGAACGACCGGATTTTCCAGTACGACCATCATTGCCTGCCCACCTTCGGCGTCGGCAAGTCGCTGGACAACCACCAGTGGCGCTCGGTGTTCCGCCAGCTGGTCGCGGGTGGCTACCTCAGCGCGGATCTCGAGCGCTTTGGCGCCCTGCGCCTGCAGGACAAGTGCCGGTCCCTGCTCAAGGGCGAGGAGACCCTGCAACTGCGCAAGGATATCGCCCGCAAGGCAACCCGCCAGCAGACCCGCCAGCCCCTGCCGGAGGAAGTGGATGTCGGGCTCTGGGAAGCCCTGCGCGAATGCCGCCGGGCCCTGGCAGAAACCCAGGGCATACCGCCGTACATCATCTTCCACGACCGCACCCTGCAGGAAATGTGCGCCGCGCTGCCCCGCGACATCAATGCCTTTGGCCGCCTCAGCGGCGTTGGCGAGCGCAAGCGCGACAAATACGGGCGGGATTTCCTCAGGGTGATTGCACAGCACCTGGAACAATCCGCCGGCTGAGCCCCCCGCCGGAGCGTTGCTTGCGCTGCGGGGGCCTTTTTCCTACCCTTCCCATTTTCCCGAGGGCGATGCCATGAGCAATAACAAAATCCCGCGCAACAACGAGAACGACTACAGCCGAGACATCATCGCCGAACGCCAGGCCTTTATCGAAGCAAAAACCCCCGCGCAGCTGCACCATACGCGCCAGTTCTCCTTCGAACCCGAAGTCATGGCCGGCAATATCGAGAACATGTTCGGCGTAGTCCAGGTACCGATTGGCCTGGCGGGCCCTTTGCTGATTGACGGTGAGCATGCGCAGGGCGAATTCTACGTACCGATGGCCACGGTTGAGGGCACCATGCTGGCCAGCTACAACCGCGGCATGAAAGTCATTCGCGAGAGCGGCGGGGTAAAAACCACCGTCTGCGGCGAAGCCATGCAACGGGCGCCCTGCTTCGTCTTCAAGGACGCCCGCGATGCGCGGGATTTCAACGAATGGCTGGTGGAGAACTTCCCGGCGATCAAGGCGGTGGCCGAAAGCACCACATCCGTCGGCAAGCTCAACGAGGTCGAACACTACATCGCCCACAACATGGTGTTCACCCGCTTTGACTACAGCACGGGCGATGCCGCTGGCCAGAACATGACCAGCAAGGCGACTTTTGTCGCCTGCGAGTGGATCCGCGAGCAGTTCCCGAGAATGCGTCACTACCTGCTTTCCGGCAACTTCGATACCGAGAAACGCACCTCCTCGGTAAACTCGCTCAAGGGTCGCGGGCGCCGGGTGACCGCGGAAATCACCGTGCCGCGGGACGTGCTGCAGTCCAACCTGCGCATCACCCCGGAAGCCATGCACTATGGCTGGGGCATCACCACCGTGGCCTCCTTCCTCACCCACTCTTCGAACAACGCCGCACACCCCGCCAATGGCCTCGCCGCCCTGTACCTGGCTACCGGCCAGGATATTGCCAATATCGGCGAGTCCAACCAGTGCACGGTGTACACCCGGGTGACCCGTGCCGGCGACTACTTTTTCTCCATCACCCTGCCGGCACTGATCCTCGCCACCTACGGCGGCGGCACCAATCTGCCCACCCAGCGCGAGTGCCTCGAGATCATGGACTGCCACGGCAAGGGCAAGGCATTGAAGCTGGCGGAAATCGCCGCCGGCCTGGTCGTCGCGGGGGAGCTGTCACTGGGCGCTGCCACCCGGGTGGACAAGGAAACCCGCCAGAACGAATGGGTCAATGCCCATGAACGGCTGGGCAGGAACCGCTGATACCCGCACGCAACTTCCACCCGGCAGCCTGGCCGCTGCCCGCCCGGCCTCGTCTTGTCGAATAGTTGAACCAGCGCCGACCCGCTGCGACGGGTCGGATGTCCTGGCTTGAAATGCTGTACCAGCGAGATGGCGCGACCAATCCCGGTGGCTAAGATGGGGCCATGGCGCCGCCGGCGCTCCATTTCGCGGGTGACAGTAATGACGACAGAGACAGACAACAAGGCGCGTGTTCGCCAGTTCCTCGCGGACCTCAGCGCAGGCAACGTCGATGCGGTGCTCGCGGCCTACGCCAGAAACGGTTGCGTGGAGACCATGGGCTCAACGCTCATTTCCGGCCTCACCGAATACCCGGAACTGCGCGGCGCCATCGCCAGCATCATGGAAGTATTCCCTGCCGGCATCACCTTCACCGTGCGCGGCATGGTCGCCGAGGGCGAGAAAGTCGCCGTGGAGGCTTCCAGTGAGGGTGAACATGTGTCCGGCCAGACCTACAGCAACGACTACCATTTCCTGTTCGAGTTCGACAAGGGCAAGCTGGTCAAACTCACCGAGTACATGGACACGGAACAGGTGACCGACGTGCTCTGCGGCGGGCAGCGGCCGCCGTATCCGTTGGACTGAGGCATCTCATTGCCTACCGAGTAGGGGCAGGCGCGCCTAGCTGCCGAGGCCGGGTACATGCGGCAAACAAGCCCGACGAAGCGGCCCCACCTGGGCGGCCCCACCTGGGCGGC
>NZ_JAVKCQ010000019.1:0-86690 GCF_040222615.1 Haliea sp. | reverse complement strand
CACCTCCGGCAAGGGGCTCTGGCGCCGGCGCCTGGCCGGAATGGTCAGCCACCCGGACCAGGCACAGGTGGCGGAATTCATCACCACTACCGTGCGCAAGGCCATGACCCGGGTGCAGCGGGAACTGGACAAGCAGGGCTGGAGTGCCAGATTGCACGAAGAGGAAGCCCCCTTCCGCATCTGGCTGGAGGTGATCAAGGATGACCGGGTCGACTTCGTCTACGAGATCCGGATGATCGAGCATGCCCTGCCCGACTACGCCTTCCCGGAAATGGACCACCACCGGGACGCGCCCCACACCTACTACCGGGCGGAAGTCTTCCTGCGCCGGGGGGGCCAGGCCTATGACCTGTTCGGTTTCGACCAGCAGGACATCATTACGGATATTCTCGACCAGCTGGAGAAGCACCTGCACTTCCTGCACATCTCGCCCGCCAGCCTGCCCTGGAATATGGCGGAGCACGATGAGATGCTGCAGGCAAGCCCGGGGCCAGCTCAGGGGCGCTGAACGGAGCCTGCGGCCGGGCGAGTCGCGAGAGAGGATGCGGCCGCTGCGCTAGTTATCGCCACGACCTTCCGTAGCGCCCGTTGCGGCCTGTTCAAGGCCCTCGATACTGGCCGCGTCGGGGTAACCATCCGCAACCATGCCCTTGCTGCGCTGGAATTCACTCAGGGCGGCACGGGTGCCCGAGCCAAAAATACCGTCCTCGGCACCGGCCTCGAAACCCAGCTCGTTGAGCTGCTGCTGGACAAGTTCAACATCGCCCCGCGACAGGGGACGCTGATTCACAGGGGGAGGCTGTTGCAAGGGGCCGGCACCGGCAATACGGTCCGCCAGATGCCCCACCGACAGGGCATAGGACTCCGAACGGTTCCAGCGCATGATGACATCGAAATTCTCGTACACCATGAAAGCGGGGCCGGCGGCTCCCGCCGGCAGCAGGATTACCGCCTGCAACTCCGACTCCGGTAATGTGCCACCGTCGCTGCGACGCACCCCGAGTTGGGACCACTCCAGCAATGGACGCCGCTTGCCGCTACCGGCCAGGTCAAAGCGGAAACCCGGCTGCAGGCGCACTTCACGGCCCCAGCGCAGTTCCGGCACCCAGCCCAGCTGGCTCAGAAAGTTGGCACCGGAGGCGAGGGCATCCTGCTCACTGCCCCAGAGGTCGATGCGGCCATCCCCGTCACCGTCCACAGCGTAGCGCAGATAGTTGCTGGGCATGAACTGGGTGTGCCCGACGGCACCGGCCCAGGAACCACGCATTTCCGCAGGCTGCAGGCGCTCCCGCTCCAGCAGCTGCAGCGCCGCGATAAATTCGCCGCCAAAGAATTCCGCCCGGCGGGTATCGCAGGCGAGAGTCGCCAGGGAGTCGAGGGTGGGCATACCGCCGAGATAACTGCCGAAGTTGGTTTCCAGCCCCCAAAACGCGACCAGGTAGTGTCCAGGTACGCCGTACTTCTGCTGCAGGCGAGCCAGGAAGTCCCGGTGCTTGCGATACAGGATGCGCCCCTGGTCTATCCGCGCCTGGGTCACTCGGGCATTCAGATACTGGGCAAAGGTCTGGACGAACTCCGGCTGCTTGCCGTCAAGCGCCAGCACCCGCTCCTGCTGCTGCAGGCCGGGTACCACCTCGTCAACGATCCAGTCGGCGACCCGCGCCTCGCGAGCCTGGTTCTGCAGCGTGAGCAGGCAGGCCGGGAAGCCGGCGTCGGCCAGAGCCGGGGAGCAAGCAACCAGCAACAGCAGGGCAGGGAACTTCCGCGGGTTCATGACTGACACTATCCACAACACATGTCGGCGGATACTTACACCGCGCCGCGCCAGACGCAAGACTTGACGGCAGCGAAAGAAGGCTGTCGGTCACAGACGTCAGTCTGCTCCGGCACCGGCTGCGGCCGCAAACCGCCGCAGCGCGGCCCGGGTGACCTCCAGTGCAACACCACGGTCGCCCAGGCCCTGCAACTCAACCTGCTTGCGGCCTGCAGGCAGCTGCTTGTAAACGGAAAAAAATGCCTGCAGACGCTGCAATTCAATCTCTGGCAGGTCACCAATATCCCTTATCCCCGCGTATGTGGGATCCACTGCATCCGCCGGCACGGCGAGGAGCTTGTCATCCTGTTCGCCGCCATCGAGCATTCGCAGCACTCCTATCGGCCGTACCCGGATCAGGGCAGCGGGTGCCACCGGCTCACGGGTAAACACCAGAACATCGAGCGGATCATTGTCTCCCGCAAGGGTCGACGGCAGGGTACCGTAGTTCGCGGGGTACACCACCGGCATGGACTGAAAGCGATCCACCAGCAGGTGGCCGGTCGCCGCGTCCAGTTCGTATTTGATACCACTGCCTGCGGGAATTTCCACCAGGGCATAAACCTCGGCGGGGGCACTCTCCGGCTGGGGGAAGTACAACACGTTCTCCACCAGCCTGACCCCCGCCACCGGGGCATCTGCCAGCGCCGGCAGGGCGCAGGCGAGTAGCAATACAGCAAGGTACTTGTGCATGATCTTCCTCAGAAAATATAGGTCAGGCCAAGCTCATAGGTGGTGCCGAACTCGTCGTACTGCGACAGGCGGCGCTCGTTGCCGAAGTAGTAGAACTCCGGGCGGTCGTTGAGATTGATTGCGGACGCATTCAGGGTCAACTTGTCGTTGATAGCGTATTTTCCGGTCAAGTCCACCTGCACGAAGTCGCCGGTATAGCGATCATTCAGCGCCTGGCCACCGATCGCATCGAGGTATTTGTCGCGATAGTTGGCCGCCAGGCGGACATCCCATGGCCCCCTGTCGTAGCCCACAGAAACGTTGGCTGTGTGCCTCGCCTGCTTGAAGTACGGGATGCTGCGCTCACCGTAGGCGGAATCCGCCGGCAGGTCGGTCTCGCCATCGGCGTAGGTGTAGTTCAGCACCAGCAGAAAGCCGTTGTCCAGCGCCGTTTGGTAGGAGAACTCGGCACCCCAGATGCTGCTGTCGCCAGCATTGATGAAGGTTTCAGCCCGGTCCCAGACCCGACCGCGGAGGGCAGTATCTGCTGCGTCCACCTCCACAATCGCATCCTTGATGTCCTTGTAGAACAGGCCCGCTCCGATGAAGGTCTCGTCACCCCGATACCATTCGAAGCTGACGTCAAAATTCAAGGCAACCGTGGGATCCAGGAAGGGGTTGCCACCGTCGATCTCGTTGTCCTCCAGGTCGATTTCCGCACCGGCGGCAGATTCACCAAATCCGGGCCGCACCAGGGAGCGGAACGCACCCAGCCGCAGCACCTGTTCATCATTCAGGTCGACCCGGACATTCAGTGAAGGCGCGAGGAATCCGTAGTCGTTGTCAAACGCTACCGGGCCGGCAAAGGCGTCACCGTCAAACTGCTTGCCCGCATAAGTAGCCCTGGTGTCCTCATAGCGCAGGCCGTAGATCCAGGTCACCGTATCGGTCGCGGTGGTGGCCATCAGGTAGCCGGCCAGAATGTCCTCATCGGTATACCAGTCCGCGGCGATGGATTCCTCATCCTCGTCGCCACTCATCTCCCAGGCACTCCCCGGGGCGCGACAGGTTGTGCCATCGGAGAGCATGAACACGCCGTCACCCAGAGTGGAAATCAGGCCGCGAGTGCCGGCGACCGTCGGCGCCGGCCCGTGCCGGTTGCCAAAGTAGTCGCCGATCTCCTGGTTCGGATAATCCGCCAGGGTGGAATCAGCCACTGGCTCATAGCCGCAGAAATTGAAGTCGTTGTCCTTCTCCCGCTGGCGATACTTGATGCCGTACTGCAGCTCGGTGCGCTCATTCAGGGTATAGCTCAGGTCCAGCTTGAAGCCGACATCCCGGTCCGTGGTCAGGGCGTTTTCCGCCTCGAAGGCGCTCAACTCGAAATTGGCCGGGTCGTAGAGTTCCTGGGCGAAGTTGATCACCGGTTTCTTCGGGTTGCTGTTGTCGTAGGTCATCGGAACGTCGAGCTGGGCACTGCGGAAAATCACGTTCCACTTGTCGGTATCGTCCTGCTCCGCTTCAGAACCAAAAATCTCGGCCTTGAGGGTGCTGCGCTCGGTGAGCTGGAATTCGCTCCCCAGCTGGACCGAACTGATGGTGCGGGTTTCTATCCGGGGGCGGGATTCAGTATCCACACGTTGGAAGGGATAGGTCGCGATGTCGCCGTCGATCACCGGCTCATCCTCGAAGGCACGGCGAACTTCCCATTTGGTGCGGTCCTCGGTGTCGGTGTATTCGTTGTGGAAAAAGCGGGCGTAGTACTTGTTGCCGCTCGCGGCGTGATAATCGAAATTGAGAACTACACCCTGGCGCTCGCGCTCCAGATCGTAGTACCGCATTTCGTAGTCTTCGTTGATGGCGACATCCGACCAGCCACCGGTTTCATTGTTTCCGACACGATGCGGCGACTCTGGTCGCTCAGGGTCAGCGCCACGCCCAGCTCACCATCCGCCAGCTGGAAGCGGTTGCTGGCGACCACTGCAAGCTTGGGGTTGTTGCTGTCCCCGGTCAGTTCGTTCCAGGAGGTCTCTGCCTTCACCTTGGCGTGGAAGCCGTCGTGTTTGAAAGCACTGATGGTCTCCAGATCAATAGCGCCGCCGATCGTATCTGCGTCGAGGTTCGGGGTGAGCGTCTTGTAGACTGTCATGGAGTCCAGCATGTCGGAAGCAACGCCATCGAGCATGATGCCGCGGCGGTTCTCCGGCGACGCCGTGCTGACGCCGTGACGATTGTTTTTGACCGGCGCGATACTAGGCCGTGTCAATGACAATGGGATGACGGGGAAATTGCAGATTAGTGACAGTTCGCCGGCGGCGCCTTGAGGCGACCGCTGCGGGGTTTCGCCCGGGAGGTGCGAACCGGCTATACTTGCGGGCCAAATTCACCGCCGGGAGCTTACTTCATGAAAAAACTGGGGATGGTGTTGGCGCTGTTGCTCGCTACCGCAAACCACGCCAGCGCACAGCCGGCGCAGACCGGCGAGACCCGCTATTCCGCGTTCCACGACTACCGCGTGGCGACCGTGGCTGAGGGTTTGATCCGGCCCTGGTCCATGGCTTTCCTGCCCAACGGCGAGATGCTGGTCACCGAACAGCCGGGGCGATTGCGTGTCGTGCGCAACGGCGAGCTGCTGCAGGAGCCAGTGACAGGCCTGCCAGAAGTCTACTACCGCGGTCAGGGTGGGCTGCTCGACGTGGTCCCACACCCCGATTTCGCCCTCAACCAACTGCTGTACCTCTCCTACTCCAAGCCACTGCCGGGCGATGAGTCCACCACCGCGGTCATCCGCGGGCGTTACCGGGACGGCGCGCTGCGGGAGGTCGAGGAAATTTTTGCAGCCACATCCCGCGGCCGCGGACACTACGGTTCCCGCATTGTGTTCGATGGCAAGGGCCATATCTTCGTCACCATCGGCGATCGCCAGGTACCGCCGTCCGGCGAGCTGGAAAAACACCCGGCACAGTTGCTGTCCGACCACCACGGCGTGGTGGTGCGGCTTATGGAAGATGGCAGTATTCCCGGAGACAACCCTTTCGTGGGCAAGCGCAACGCCCTCGGGGAGATCTGGAGCTACGGCCACCGCAACGCCCAGGGCATGCTCATGAATCCGGCCACCGGCGAGCTGTGGCTGACCGAGCACGGCCCCCAGGGTGGAGACGAACTCAATCTGGTGGAAGCCGGCGCCAACTACGGCTGGCCCGTGATCGGCTATGGAGTCAACTACAACTCTGGCTCGGCTATTCACGCCGCCACCCACGCCGAGGGCATGACCCAGCCGCGCAAGGTCTGGGTGCCGTCCATCGGCACTTCCGGACTGGCACTTTACACCGGCGATGCCTTCCCGCACTGGCGCGGCCACCTGTTGGCCGGAGGGCTGTCGGGACAGGAAGTGACGCTGCTGGAACTGGATGGGCAGCGTGTCGTACGAGAGGAAAGCCTGGTCAAGGGCCTGGGCCGCATCCGCGATGTACGCCAGGGGCCAGACGGCTTTGTCTACCTCGCCATCGATGACCGTGGCGCCAAGCCCTCTGCCATCGTGCGCCTGGAGCCGGTTGTTCGCGCCCCCCTGGCGGAAAATGACTGACCGGCGCGGGAGACTGCAGCCCGGGCGGCACTAATGCGCTATGCTTGCGCAATAACACTGACTGGAAGCCGCGATGACACTGACCCCGGATTTGATAGACGAGATTGATCTCCTGCTGAAGTTCGACCTGAGCAGCGCCCAGGTCGGGCTGAAAATCCACAGCAATGCGGCCCCGGAGATGATTGCCGCCGCCAGCCGCCTGCACGCCAAGGGCCTGGTGGACCACGAGGACGGCGGTTTTCTCACCCCGCTGGGACACGAGGCCGCTGAACACCTGCAGTTCCTGCAGCAGATCCTGACCGCAGGGTCCGCCGCAGTCAGCTGACCACATATTTTTGGCAAGGAAACGCGGCCGCCCCGCAGGACGGCGCCGGATCAGGACTGGCGCCTGGCAAACACTTCCGCGGCCATTGCCTCCATCAGCCGAAAGGTGCCGACAGGATCACTGCGCTTGAGCGACAGCAGATCCATTTCCGCGCCCTTGCCAACATCGATCTCCTCGGTGCCCAGGGCGAGACCCCCAAGGATGGCGGCGGCACACTCGTCGACATCCATGCCGCCCTCAATATCCTCGTCCGCTGCCCCCATCGGCGCCCCGGTTCCCGTGAGGGCGTTGCGGGCGATATCGGTGCGGATAAAGCCGGGCACAATGGTGGTGACGCGAACCCCCAGATGTGCCACCTCCGAGCGCAGGGCGTCAAAGAAACCCATTACTGCGTGTTTGGCGGCGCAATATCCAGTACGCAGGGGTACACCCACCTTGCCCGCCACACTCGCGGTCACCGCCACATGGCCACTGCCACGGGCGACCATGTGCGGCAACACCTGCTTGGTGAGGGCGATCTGGCCAATGACATCCACCTCGAACAACTGGCGGTAGACGTCCAGCTCTGTTTCCAGGCACAGGGAACGCTGGGATATGCCGGCATTATTGACCAGCAGGTCTATGTGGCCGAAGTGTGCCAGCACCGCCTCCACCGCCGCCGGCATGGTGTTGGTCGCCGCCACATCCAGTGGCAGTACCAGCACCGACTCCGCTGACACCCCGGCTCCGACGCAGTCAGCTTTTACGGTTTCCAGGGCCTCCGCGCGCCGGGCGGAAAGCACCAGGCGGGCACCGCGTGCAGCGAGATGCCTGGCCAGGGCGGCGCCAATCCCGCCCGAGGCTCCGGTAATCCAGACTACCTTGCCCTGAAAAGCATTGCCCTGCGGCTGGTCAGCGTTGTTCATCGTGGCGCTCCGATAAAGAGTGACCGCATATTATCGTCGAGCGCCGCGCAACAAAAAAGATGCCAGGCGACTAGTAGCCGGGGGCAACCGCACCCGGGTACTAGCTCCCGGCCACTCTTGCTCAAACGGTATCGTACGCACCCGGCAATGCGTAGCCCGCCAGGGGCTTGCGCCTGGGAGCGGGATAGATGTACTTGCTGTGGCTCAGACCGGTCTTCACCAGGACATCCGCTGCATGCAGGGTCAGCGGAATCGGGTCCAGCACCGGCACTGCATAGCCCGCCGCAGCGAGCCGCTCTGCGATGGCCTCGGCACATCCGAAGAAACCGGTACAACCCAGAATAATGGCGCCGGCCCGGGTACTCTCCACGCTGTGCAGGGATGCGGCCACCAGTTGCTCCAACAGCTCATCGAGGCGCTGCTCGATTTCCAGCACCGGAATATCGACAGCACCGAATCCGGCGTAATTCGCCTGCAGCCCGTAGCGTGCAACCAGACCATCTATCATTGGCTTGAGCCGGTCCAGGACCGTAATAAATGCAAAGTGATGCCCCAGCATGCTGGCGTAGTGCATACAGGTTTGTGCCGGACCGAGCACGGGAATCGACACCAGCTCCCGGCAGGCTTCCAGCCCGGGATCCCCCATGCAATCAATGATCAGTGCCGAGGCACCGTCACGCTCCGCGGCCACCGCCTGTTCGAGAATGCCCGGAATACTGAGGGCCTCATCCACCGAGCACTCTATGGATGCGGGACCGTTCACGATAAGGCTGTGGCGGACCTCCAGGTCCTGACGCAGGAAGGGCTGGACATCATCGAGACTGCGGATACCTTCTGTGATAATCGGGGTAATGATGTGGATGACTGATTTCATATCGCTGCCTCTGCTTGGTGATGTCCGGGGAATCAGATGCTCAGGTCCAGGCTGACCCCATAAGTCCGGGGCATGCCCCAGGACTCGCCAAAACCCACGCTGGAAAACAACACCTGGGTGCGATAGCGCTCATCGGACAGGTTCTTGCCCCAGAGCGACAGCGTCCACGCCCCGGATGCGGCACCAATGCCCGCGCGCGCATTCCACAGCCAATAACTGTCCTCCCGGGCCTCCAGCGGCTGGCGCACGATATCGAAGGCCATGTCATCCTGGTAGTTGAAATCCACCATGGCATCGGCATAGAGGCCCGACGACAGGGGCCACTGGTAGCGCAGTACCCCATTGAGGTTCAACTCCGGGGAATTCGGCAGCTCACTGCCCTCGACAACGCCGCCGACGACGGAGCTGGTGATCTCGGTATCCAGCAATCCCATGCCGAGCCGCAGGTCCAACCCCTGGACGGGTCGCCATGCCAGTTCAATTTCACCACCCGTAACCTCCGAATCACCGACATTGGCAATCCCGAACAGGGTGCCGACCGGCGAATCAAAGATGCCACCGTAGAATTGCATATCCTCATAGTCGTAGCAGAAAATGGAGGCGTTCAGCTGCATCGAACCATCCAGCAAGGTCAGTTTGGCTCCGGCCTCGTAGGCCAGCAGGCTTTCCTCCTGGAACGGTTGCAAGTCGGCCGGGTTAAAGGTCAGCTGGCCCTGGAATCCGCCGGACTTGAATCCCCGCGATATGCTGGCGTAGAGCAGCGTATCCTCGAACCCGGTGTAATCAACCCCGAACTTTCCGGATACATCGTCATTGCTGTATTCATTGCGCACTGACGGGAACAGGGGAGCCTCGATGCCGTCGCCGATCAGGTAAGTGAAAGCATCGGCAAAGGTCTTTTCCTCGTCTGTATAGCGCAGACCGGCGGTCAGGCGCCACACAGGTGTAGCCTGCCACTCTGTATGCAGGAACAGGGCGATGGAGTCGGAGTCCTGGCGGTATTCGTTGCCCAGCGATGCGAAACCATCCAGGCCCAGCAGTGGCAGCAGGTCGCCGGCATCAAAACGGTCCCGGGTCTTGACGTCGTCATTGCCGTAGAAGGCGCCGGCTATCCACACCAGTTCATCACCGAGGTAGGTGAGGCGGAGTTCCTGGGAGAACTGCTCCACGGCGTTATCGAAATAACCGTCGAGCTGGGCCAGGCTGGTGGCGTCACGGTCTTCCACATGGAAGCGGTCCAGTTCTTCCCAGGCGCTGATAGAGGTCAGGCTGAGCGCGTCGGCAAAGGCCCAGTTGGCGGTCAGGGAGAACCCTTCGCTGTCTATTTGCTGCAGGGTTGCCACCGACGACCCGGAGCGGAACACATCGCGATCGCCGTCGTCCTCTGCCGAAAACGGGTTGTCGATCTTCACCAGGTGGATGTCCGAGTCATCCTTGCCGCCGTGGACGTTGAGGAGAATATCCAGGGATTCCGTGGGCTGCCACTGCAACAGGGCGCGCCAGGCGGTGCTGGCTACCCTGCCCACATCCTCGCCGGTGACGCGATTGGTCTGGTGGCCCTCGCTCTGGCGGATTCGCTGTACCGACAGACGCCCCGCCAGCCCCGGCATCAACTCACCACTGACAAAGCCCTGGCCGGAAGCGTGTTCGTAGCGGCCGTAGTCCAGCGTTGCCCCCGCGGTAAATTCCTCGCTCGGGCGGTTGGCGATGAAATTGACCGCACCGGCGGTGGTGTTGCGCCCGAACAGGGTTCCCTGCGGGCCTTTCAGGACTTCAACCCGGGCCAGGTCATGCATCTGGAAGCTGAGCATGGCCGGTGACACCAGGTATACCTCGTCGATATAGATACCCGCCGCAGGATTGTTGTTGGTCGCATAGTCATTGAGTCCGATACCGCGGATCGTGACATTGGGAATGGAGTTGGCGACCACGTTATTAATGCGCAAATTGGGTGTCTGAGCCGCGATATCCACCGGCTGGTTGAGACGCAGCGCTTTTATCTCATCGCCACTCAGGGCGGTAACCGCAATCCCGACCTCATTGAAACTTTGCTCGCGCTTCTGCGCCGTGACAATGACCTCCTCGAGCTGCAGGCCGGAAGCCGGCTGGGCCGCGAGCTGATATTGGAATCCGGCGGTAGTGGCAGCGAGTATCGCCCCGATCATCCTGCTATTGACCTGCATATCGTTCTCCCCGAGAGTTGATGTTGGTTCGATTTTTTACAATGATTCGATTGGCTGGAAAATGTCGTCCAGCCCGAAGGCAGCGGGCCCGAAGACCTGCAGTGCCGCCGGCGTTCTGAGAATGGGAGGCGCACTGACACCAAGCACCTTCACCCGCTGCCCGTACTTGAGCCCCTCAACCGGGATCGGCTCGGCCGTTTCGCGATCCACCACACAGATCAGGTCGGGCACTATGGCCCGCACGGCGTCACCCTGCCGGGCAACCAGATGCTCATTCTGGAACGTCAGCTGCAAGCTGGCTCCGCTTCCGTCCAGCGCCACAAGGTCGCACAGACCCACCGAGAACCCGCCCCGCGTATCGCGCTGCAGGTCACTGACCTTGCCGTCGAAGATCACCTTGCAGTGATTGTAATAAGGCGTGGCGCGCAGTGCCGACAGCAGCGCCGCCACCGGATCTCCAGCCTTGCGTCCCGCGGCGATGGCGCGACCTATCTCCAGCGCCAGGGTCATGGTACCGGTAACCGCACTGTCCTTGACCTGGCGACCGGTCATGAGATAGCTGGAAAGCATGACGCTGCAACCCATTTCCACCGCGCACACACGCACCAGATCCTCCGCGCGCTTGGCGCTGCCGGTATTCACCACCAGTGAGTTCAGGTGCTCGTCGGTCACCACCAGCGGAGTACAGGAAACGCCGTGCACGTTGTAGGTAACCATCTGGATTTCCGGAAAGGCTCGACCCATCCCGTCGGCGTCCACCAGTGGCAACCCGGTGCGGGCGGCGGCCATCACCGGAACAAGGGAGTTGACCCCGCCAATTTCGATCGGGATAACCGCATCCGCTGGCCGGCCGGTGTATTCCTGCAGCCGTGCGAGGGCGAGATCAATGTCATCGCCACAGGCACCCTTCTCTACCAGCACCGTGGGCGCCCCCAGCATCGCGATGGTGTAGACATTGGCATCGTCCGCAAGGCTTTCCACACCAACCAGCTCCGGTGATCCGAACTCCTCTATCGCACTGGTTGCCAGCATCCGGCCTATGTAAGGGTCACCCCCGCCGCCGGTCCCCAGGAACGCAGCGCCAGTGGCAATGTAGGGCAGGTCTTCCAGACTGATTTTCATGTTCGCTTGTGTGCTCCCGTAGCGCTCTGGCGATTTCAACTACCGATGGCCAGGTCCCCGGCCACCTTGACCTTCACCCGCACAGCATTGCCGGGCACATAAGCCAGCGGCAATTCCTCCAGGTCGATAACCTTGATACTGTCAGGTCGTGCACCGGCGGCCACAGCGCGCTCGCAAGCTTCCGCCCGCGCGGTAGCCAATGCCTCGTCGCGACCGCTTTGCTCATAGGAGAAAACCCTGTCGGTTTCACCTCCTATCTGGGCAATTGATGCACCGATGGCGTTGGCGACGCCGGCGTGCTCCGGCACGATGACCTCGGAGGTTCCGGGGATATCCCGGTTAATCAGCACCGCGCCGCCTCCCACCAGGATCAACGGCACCGGTTCGGCACTGGTTTTCATCCGGTCAACCCCGGCAGCCACCATGTCGTGCATGCGGGCGACACAGCGCTCCACCAGGGCGGGATCAAGGTGTGCCACACGTTCACGGTCGCCGATTTCGGCGTAGCCTGCCGCGACCGCAATGTCCGTCGCAGTCAGTGTGGACCCGCCAAACACCAGGGCTTCATCCAGCAGGCGGTAACCCACCGAGCCCGGACCAATGGCGATATCACCGGCCTGCTCCACGATGCGGGATCCCCCGCCCAGCCCTAACGCGTAAATATCGGGCATGCGGAAATTGGTGCGTACGCCGCCGACATCCACAGATACCGAGGATTCCCGCGGGAAGCCGCCCGCCAGCCAGCCAAAATCAGTGGTAGTGCCGCCAATGTCGGCCACCATCGCGGTTTCATGACCACCCAGCCGCGCGGCTCCGCGCATGCTGTTGGTCGGGCCTGAAGCAAAGGTCAGCACAGGGTAGCGCTCGACGAAATCCGCGCTCATCAGGGTGCCGTCGTTCTGGCTGATAAAGAAAGGAGCATCCAGCTGCAGGGCGCGCATCGCTTCGCCAAAGGAACGGACAACCTCGCGGGACAACCGGGCTAGCGAAGCGTTCATGACGGTGGCGTTCTCTCGCTCCAGCAGTCCGATCCTGCCAATGGTATGGGACAGGGTGATCGACACCTCCGCACCCATCTCCGACCGCACGATGCCCGCTGCGCGCAGTTCCATATCGGCACTGATGGGCGAAAACAGGGAAGAGATGGCCACGGTCTGTATCCCCGCATTGCGAAAGTGGCCGGCCGCCTCGCGCACGGCATCTTCGTCGAGCTCCGCGTTCACACGGCCATCGTATTGCACGCCACCACGCACCTGAAAACTGGGGCCACCGATTGCCTGGCGAATATCCCCGGGCCAGTCCACCAGCGGCGGAATACCCCTGGCAGCGGGCAGGGCTACCCGTAGAATACCCACCGGCAGCAGTGACTGGCGGGCCACGAAGGCGTTGGTGAAATGGGTGGTGCCAATCATCACCGAGGTTACGGCTTCCGCCCCGACCGCGGCGGTCCTCATTACCGTGCGCAGAGCGGCTTCGATACCAGAGCTGACATCCTCTGTCGTAGGCTGCTTGCAACTGGCAACCACCCGCAGGCCATCCACCAGCACTGCGTCCGTATTCGTCCCACCGACATCGACTCCGATTCTCATTGCGCTATGTATCCCTGACTGCCTTGGGCTTACCCTAGCCAGAGCGACCTCCGCTCACAATCAGCTTCTGGTGTGGGAAGTCGTTGTCCGCGGGTGGGGCAATAATCTCCTGCAGCGTAGTGAGCCTACCCGTTCGGGTAGGCATATCAGGGTGCGTGCGCGTCGATTTCTCGCCGCCAGTCTTATACAGTCTCTCTCATGCAGGAACATGCCACACAAGGTACCCCCCACCCGGCAACGGCCTTCCCGCCGTGGCTGACAGTGGCCAAGGTCTATCCGCCCAGCCAACGGCTGGATGCACTGGCCCGCCGGGGTCTCGAGCTGCGACTGAACGAGGGCTTGTCAAAGCTGGCGACCATTGTCAGCGCTCCCGCGGGGTATGGAAAAAGCACGCTGATCGCCAACTGGTTGCGACAACTGCCAGACAACGCAGCAACCTGCTGCTGGCTGGCGATCGACGAAGATGACAACGATGATCTGCAGCTGCTGACTTATCTCGCCTTCAGCCTGTCCCGGGCCGGCGTTCTGCAACCCACCTACCAGGACAGCAACGCTTTCCGCGGAGAACTGACGTCCCGCCAGATTCTCAGTCTTATCCAGCACAGCATCGACGCCTGGCCCGGACGCGTTCTGCTGGTCATCGACGATTTCGAAAAGCTCAGGCCGGCGACCATCTCGGCAATCATTCAGCCACTGTTACGCTACGCACCCCGGAACCTGCATCTTTGTATCGCCACCCGCGATGACAGCGAGCTAGACGTCAGCCGGCATGAGGTCGACGGGCAAGTGCAGCGCCTTGACCCCACCGCACTGCAGTTCACCCTGCCCGAAATCCAGGAGATTTTCTCGGACCAGCTGCCTGCCGCCGCAGCAGAGGAAGTCTACCGCCGCACCCGTGGCTGGCCGGTCGCAGTACAAATGCTGCGCAGCGCCCTCGCCAGCGAGCGCGACCACGAGCGGGTGCTGCAGGAGCTGGGCCGGGATACCGGCACCTTGTCGGCCTACCTTGCCCACCAGATCCTGGAAAGTCTGGAGGAGTCAGACCGGCAATTTCTGATGTCAGTTGCACCGCTGGAGAGAGTCGATTGCCAATTGGCCAATCACGTGCTGGAGGTCGATGACAGCCTGCAACGCATTCACCGGCTCCAGCACCTGCACAGCCTGATACGGCCAATATCCGGGCCCGGTGACATCTTTCAGCTACACCCGCTGTTGCGGGAGCATCTTTACCGGCGGCTACAGATTCAGGATCCGGCACGCCTCCGACACTTGCACGCCCGCATCGCGGGCTGGCATGCGCACGAGTCCGACCTGGTCAATGCGGTACGCCACTGCGTGCTCGCCGATAACCCCGGTAGCGCCATCGACATTATCGAGTCCATGGGGACCATTTCCCTCTGGCTGCGCGAGGGCATTACCCGGATTCGAACGGCGCTGGGGCTGCTCGACACACGGGTCATTGGGACCTCGCCGTTGCTGTTGTTGCTGCAGAGTATCATCGAGGTCAAGGACGGGCTGGTATTCAGAGCCCTGCAGACATTCCGCGAGGCGGAGCAGCTAGCCCGGGACGATGCTGCCATCTCGGCGACAGAGATACCCGATACCCTGCTTAACGAGCTCAGACAGATCGACGCCTATCTGGCCATCTATGCCGGGCGCCGAATCCGGGAAACCAGCTACCAGGCCCTGCTGGAGTCAACACCCCGGATCGACCGGCAGGATCCGGAGCGACGCGCCTTCCACTACAATCTCATGTGTGTGGTCCATACACAGCAGGGTGATTTCCGCAGTGCCCGTCACTTCGCCCGGGAGGCCATACGCAACTTTCGCGAAATAGGCTCCCTGTATGGCGAAAGCTACCTGTACTTCCACCTCGGCGACGCCAGCTTTGCCGAGGGCGAGTCCGCCAGGGCGGAGGAGCTCTACCGCGTCGGGCTGGACATCGCACGACGCAAGTTCAGCGAGGACAAAGGCCTCAGGCTCATCGGTCATGTACTGCTGTTCGAGTTGCTCGACGAACTGGACCGCGACGAAATCTCACTCATGGTACTGCGGCAGCTCCCCCGCGAGCTGGAGGCTCGAGAGGCCTGGTTCGATATCTACCTGGCCGGCTACTGCACGGTCAGCAACATCGAGTACCGGCGTTCAGGCCTGAAGCCGGCCCTGCGCTTGCTGGACAGGGCAATGAAATACGCCGACCAGCAGCGCCTGGCGCGCCTGGAAGATCTGCTGCAGTGCCAGCGCATCGAACTCCTGGTACGAGCCGGCAAGCACCGGGCAGCGCGTGCGGTGTTGACGAATTCCGGCATCAGCCTTGAGGCCTACCGCAGTGGTGACGGCAAGGAGGCGGCATGGCGCGAGCGCGATGTTGCGGCGCTTGCCATCAGCCGCCTGCTCCTCGCAGAGGGACGCAGCCGGGAGGCGCTCGCGGAGCTGGAGCATTTTTCGGCACAGGCCCTGGAGCAGGGGCGCCTGCGCTCTTCAATACGCTATGCAATGTTGATGGCCCAGGCAGCCCTGGCGCTGGACGACAGAGAACAGGCGCGAGAACACACAGAACGGGGCCTGGCACTGTCACGGCGCACCGGTTTCGTCCGCGCCCTGGTTGACGATGCGGGTCCGCTCGACAATCTCATCGCCCTGTACCTGGAGCACAGCGAGGACCTAAACCCGGGGTTGCTGAACCATGCTGTCGCCATCAGGGAGCGGCTGCTGGCACCAGCGACCGGCGGCTCGACCAAGCCCCTGCTCAGCAAGCGTGAACAAGAGGTTCTGGCCCTGCTGACCCTGGGTGCTGCCAACAAGGTAATTGCCAGGGACCTGGACCTGTCCGAGAACACCGTGCGCTTTCACCTCAAGAATATCTTTGCCAAGCTGAATGTCCGCAACCGCGTGCAGGCTGTCAGCAAGGCATCCATGCTGGGACTGACGGCCGTTGACCCTGCTCCAGAGGATACCGGCGCACCGGCTGTCAGTTGCCTTTCAGGCGCTCAATCCCCAGCGCCTTCATGACAATCCGCTCGTAACCGGGCTCTGCCGAGCCCGCACGGACCTTGTGCAGGAAATATTTCTCGAAGCCGATCTTGGCAAGGTGCACCCAGTAGCCCTCGCTGGACCAGTTCAGGTTGCGGGGAGGGAACTGCGGCAGGGCCACAAACGCCACTCCGCTGTCGCCGAAGTCCGCCAGGCACACTGCGTTCAGGGTGGGCCTGTCCGAGGGCTCCCTGCCCTCAATCTGGTGGCGAATATTCGCGCCCACCGCAGCCACCATGGACTCAATCATGTAGCCGGTTTTCGGGGCACCCACCGCTACTGGCGTCTGCTCGATCGGCGGAATGGCAACGCAAACACCCACGGCGTAGACATTGCGGTAAGTGGGATTGCACTGGTATTCGTCCACCAGCACGAAGCCGCGGGGATTGCACAAATTCTTGAACCCCTCGCCTGCTGCATCGCGGAGACATTTCACCCCACGGAAACCGGGGATGAACATGTTGTGCTTGCTGGGCAGTGTATGCCGTTTCTTTTCCACCCCGGTATCGTCAACTTCCACCACTTCCACCGCGTCGGCGGTAATGCGCTCAACCCTGGCATTGGTTATCCACTTGACGTCGCGCTCCCGCATCAGCGACTCGAGCTGTGACTTGGTATCTCCCACGCCGCCCAGCCCGAGGTGCCCGATATAGGGCTCGGAAGTCACGAAGGTAATCGGCACCTGGTCGCGGATCTTCTTCTTGCGCAGGTCAGTCGCGGCCAGCAGGGCATACTCGTAAGCCGGACCAAAACAGGATGCTCCCTGCACCGCACCGACGACCATGGGCCCAGGTTCTGCGCAAAACTGCCGCCATTTCTCCTCCGCCAGGGCGGCGTGATCCACGTGGCACACGGATGAGGTAAAACCCTCCGGCCCCAGGCCCTCGATTTCGTCGAAGGCCAGCTCTGGCCCGGTGGCAATGACCAGATAGTCATAATCCAGTTCGCTGCCGTCGCCGAGCAGCACCTGGTTTTTCTCTGCACGCACCTGCGCGGCTCCGGAGGCAGTGAAAGCGATATCGTACTTGGCCATTACCTCGGGCAGGTGGATCTTGATGTCCTCCGGCTTGCGCCAGCCCACCGACACCCACGGGTTGGAAGGGACAAACTGGAACCATTCGGTATCCGACACCACGGTAATGGCAGCGCGCTTGCCAAGCACATGGCGCAATTCGTAGGCCATGGCGATTCCGCCTATGCCCGCGCCCAGAACGACTATCTGTTTCATTATGATGTCCTCAGGAAAATGCCGTTCCTGTCCTTATGCCAAGCTTCCTGAACAGTACAGCAGCCGGGCAAAAGCCTGTGAATGCGGCTTGCAGGAGGTTGGCTCCCACAAAAGCGGTAAACCATAGCCAGTAACTGCTGTGGATCTGGGCCAGTACGAGGCTGATTAAAATCATGACGCCGGCAAAGGCCATCACTGCGCGATCAAGTGTCATAACATCTCCTTGGGGAAGCTCCACGGCCTCAATGAAATTACATTAGAACTTTCTTATGTTTTTGTCAAAACCGAAACGAATACCGGGGCAACGACAAGCCGTGTTCGCGGACCACACGGTCGGTGTTGTCTGTTGTATGCTTCCTGCTGATGCCAACAGGATCAGGGAACGTTCATGAACAACTCGGAGCAGATGGAATACTGGAATGGGGAGGCCGGCCAAAAGTGGGCGGATAATGACGCGATGATGGCGGAGATGCTGGCACCCATCGCCGGGGACCTGCTAAAGCACGCCAATATCGGCGGCGCGACCCGGGTCCTGGATGTAGGCTGTGGCGGCGGCAGCGAAACCCTGATGCTGGCAGAGCACCTGGGGCCGCAGGCCACTGTCCTCGGCGTGGACATTTCCGCCCCGCTGCTGGCAGTCGCCCGGCAGCGCGCCCGGGCAGCGGGCGCCAGTGGTACACGGGTCGATTTCCTCGAAGCGGACGCTTCGAACCATGTCTTTGCGCCCGCCAGCTTCGACCTGCTGTTCTCCCGCTTCGGAGTGATGTTCTTTGCTGAACCGAAGGCGGCATTCGTCAACCTGTACCAGGCACTGGAGCCGGGGGCCAAGCTGGCTTTCTCCTGCTGGCAACCGCTGCAGGAGAACCTGTGGGCGATGCTCCCGCTCAGGGCTGCACTCCAGCACCTGCCCGCGCCGGAGCCACCCCCGCCCCATGCACCGGGCCCATTCGCGTTTGCCGATGCCGACTACACCCGGTCGGTGCTGGCGGGAGCAGGGTTCAATGATGTCGACATATGCTCACACGCGGTGACCATGGCCTGGGGGCGTGACGATGATCTCGGTACTACAGCGCGTGACATGCTGAACATGGGGCCGGTAAGCCGCCTGCTGCAGAACTGCGACCCGACTCTACGGGAAGCCGTTTACAGCGCCGCCACAGAGGCCATGTCGCCCTGGTTCAGCGCCGGAAAAATACGCCTGCCCGGGGCTGTCTGGCTGGTGACGGCGCGCAAGGGGTGAGGAAGGCAATGGCGCCAAATCCCGCAACCCGTGGCGGAGCTGCGACAAAGTCACTGCTGCACATGGCCATCGTACTCGCCCTGGCGCTGGGTATCGCCCTCGCCGGAAGCCACACTGGCGCGCGCTGGGCCGGTTGGCCAGTATTTGCCCTGTGCGCGCTGCTGGCGCTGATAATACAGTGGCTGGCCTTTGTGCCGGCGTGGCTGCTGCAAACCGAAAAGTTCTACGACCTGACCGGCTCGTGCACCTACCTGGCGGTGGTCTGGCTGGCAGTTGGACTGAGCGGTGCCGAGGATACCCGCAGCCTGCTCCTGGCCGGCTGCATCAGCCTGTGGGCCCTGCGCCTTGGCAGTTTCCTGTTCCTGCGGATACTCAAGGACGGCAATGATTCTCGCTTTGACCAGATCAAGCCCCATGCCGGCAAGTTCCTGTTCACCTGGACCCTGCAGGGCCTGTGGGTCCTGATCACCGCCGGCTGCGCGCTGGCGGCGATCAGCAGCACCGGCGCGGGACCGGCGGGCGGGCTGGAAGCCCTCGGGCTGCTGCTGTGGGTCGCCGGCTTCGCGATCGAGATCGCCGCGGACCACCAGAAACGCGTATTCCGGCGCCGCCAGGGCGGAGAGGGTTTTATAAGCAGCGGGCTCTGGGCCCGCTCACGGCATCCGAATTACTTCGGCGAGATCCTGCTGTGGTGTGGCATCGCCATGCTCGCGGCGCCGGCGCTGGCGGGATGGCAGTGGCTGACGCTGATCTCGCCCCTATTCGTCTACCTGCTGTTGACCAGGGTCAGCGGCGTGCCCCTGCTGGAGCGCAAGGCCGCGCGGCGCTGGGGTCACGACCCTGAGTGGCAGGCCTACCAGGCGAACACGCCGGTGCTGGTTCCTCGCCTGTGGCGCTGAGCCGCCCGGGGGGGGCCGGCTCGTGCCCCGCCAACGCGCATGCGCTATAGTGCGCCACCCTGATACCGCATAAGCTGATGCCATGGCGCTCAAGTCCACCATCTTCAAGCTCGATCTCAACGTTGCCGACCTGGACCGCCAGTTCTACGCCGATTTCCCCCTGACCCTGGCTCGCCACCCTTCGGAAACCGACGAGCGGATGATGCTGCGTGTGCTGGCCTTTGCCCTGCACGCCAGCGAGAGCCTTGAATTCGGCCGCGGGATCAGTACCGATGACGAACCGGACCTGTGGCAAAAGGACCTGACCGGCAGCATCGAGACCTGGATAGAGCTCGGCACCCCCGACCCGGACCGCCTGCGCAAGGCCTGCTCCCGCTCACGGCGGGTCGTCCTGTACGCCTACGGGGACCGGGCTGCCCCGGTGTGGTGGCAGAAGCACGGCCCCAGCCTGGCCCGGTTCCGGCACCTGGAGATCTGGCAGATACCCGACAGCAGCGCCCGCGCACTCGCCGCCATGGCCCGCAGCGGGCTCGCCCTGCAATGCACGCTCTCCGGCGGCGAGGTCTGGTTGACGGGCGCCGGCGAGGCGGTAACCGTGCAGCCGCAGCCGCTGAAAGAGTCCGATCAGGTTTCCAGCACCACGCGGTGACCAGCGGCCGGCAGGTAGGACCGGTCACTGGTCGTGTCGACAAACAGCCAGTCTGATTCCAGGGCGCCGGGGGTCACGGTCAGCAGCATGAATCCGCGCTGGTGGAGGTTGCAGTACTGCAGCTCGTCGACCAGCAGGGCCATTGCCTCCGCCAGCTCCCGCGCCGCATCGTCATCCAGGCCCAGGTATTGCTCCATTCCCGGTGACGACACGCTGGCGGTAGCCAGCTCCACCCCGATCTCGTTGCCCCGCTGGTCGTGGAGCCGGCTGTACCAGGCGTTGTGGGTATCACCGGCAAGCACGACAAGGCGCTTGCCCAGCTGCCGCGCCAGAGCGTAGAGCTGTTCCCGCTCCACCGGGTAGCCATCCCAGGCATCCAGGTTGTAAGGGGTCACCCGCTGCAAGCGGGCTTGCTGCTCCGCGCCGATCTCCGCGCCCTGGAGCAGCGCAGCCTTCAGCTCGGCAAACTCGGCGACCAGCGGCGGCAGGTCCGTCAGGTCCTCGACGCCCAGCAGTTCCGCCGGCAGGTGCATTTTCGCCATCAGCACCTGCTGGCCCAGCAGCTGCCAGCGGGCCTCGGAGGCAGCGAGACGCTCACCCAGCCAGGCCAGCTGCGCGCCTCCCAAAAGACTGCGCCCGGGGCGGAGAAGGTCGTTCCGGAACCGCTCCTGATCCATAGCCCCGCTTGCGGAATCCACGTAGTCGCGGTACTCCAGCAGCCGGTCGCGTCCGATGATACGGGTGTCGAGCATATGCAGGGACAGCAGGTCTCCGAAGTCGAAGCTGCGGTAGATCTGTTCGCTGCCCTCGGCGACCGGGGGGCGTACCGGCAGCCACTCGTACCAGGCCCGCAGGGCCGCCAGCTTGCGCTCGCCGAAATCCCCTTCTTCGTCCGAGTGATTCTCCGCGCCATCCCGCCAGGCGTCATTGGCGACTTCGTGGTCGTCCCACACGGCGATACAGGGGGCGGCGGCATGCAGGGCCTGCAGGTCGGGGTCTGTGCGGTACAGGGCATAGCGCTTGCGATAGTCTGCAAGGCTGTACAGTTCGCCGCTGTTGTCAGCCGGCAGACTGCGACCCAGCTCGTGCGCCCGCCCGGTGGCGTAGCCTCCGGTACCGTATTCGTAGAGGTAGTCGCCGAGATGCACAAACGCGTCCAGATCGGCCACGCGGCTGCCCTCACGATAGGCGTGGAAATAGCCCGCGGGAAAATTGGCACAGGAGAACACCGCGAGCCGCACCCGCCGCACACCGGCTGCGGGGAGGGTCCTCGTCCGACCCGCCACGCTCTGGCTGTCGCGCGCGCTGAAACGGTAGAAATAGTCAGTGCCCGGCCTGAGATCGCGCGCCTCAACCTTGACGGTGTAGTCGCGTTCCGCTGTCGCCTGGGCCTGGCCGCGCCTGATGACCCGGGCAAATCCGGCGTCCTCGGCCAGCTCCCAGGCGAGTTCGAGCGCAGCTTCGCCCGCGGCGGACGTGGCCCGGGTCCACAGCAGGACGCTGTCGCTGGCTGGATCGCCCGATGCGACACCGTGCACAAATTGTGCGGCCGACAGCGAATCGCGCGACCGCAGCGGCTGGCAACCGCCGAGGGCCGTGGATACCACCACGGAACCGGCCAGTGTCGAGGACAGCCTGAGAAAATGGCGGCGTGAAATCATCGGGCGCGGTATCCTGAGCAAATGAGAACGGACGAGGCTATAGCGCCGATGTTAAAGGCCCGTGACACAATTGTCGCTGACATACTGCCGCTGGGCGACCGGCCAGAGGCCATCGACATTCTGGCGGCAGCGCACCTGGCCGAGTGGCGGGAGCTGTATCCCGAGGACAGCGTCGCCAGCTTTGCCACCGACCTGGCGCGCTCCCTGGGCACGGATCCGGTACCGTCAACCTGGGTTCTGGTGGCCGACGGGGCCGTCATCGGCTCAGTCTCCCTGATTGAACATGACCTGGACAGCAGACCGGAGCTCACCCCCTGGCTGGCCAATCTCTGGGTAGAGCGGGCGTGGCGAGGCCGCGGGCTGGGCAAGCAGCTGGTGCTGCACGCCTGCGAGCAGGGTTATCAGCGCGGCCTGCAAAGACTCTACCTGTACACCCCGGAACATGCGGCCTTCTACCGGGCGCTGGGGTGGGAGATGCTGGCGGTGTCTACCAAGAACGGTGTACCGATAACGCTGATGAGCTACCTGCTGCAGGGCGGTCGTGCCAATGCAAGCGCAGCAGGCTAGGCCCCAGTGATGAAAGGAATGAGCGCTCTTTCACGCAAGAACCTGACCCGCGTCGCGGTGATACTGCTGGGCCTGACCCTGTTCCAGTATTTCTCCAACGGCGAAATCACCTGGCACCGGCAAGTGCTGGCGACGCTGACCGGAGACGACGGCGCCGATCCCGGCTGGCGCCACGCTGCCGACAAGCTGGAGGAGGCAGGCGCCGCCCGGGAGGGCATCCCCCTGCCACGCTTTGATATCAGCGGTCGCATTGTCAGGGTGGCGGACGGCGATACGGTTTCCCTGCTGGACGGCGACAACAAACAGCACCGGATTCGCCTGTTCGGCATTGATGCGCCGGAGCTGGACCAGCCCCATGGCGACCGGGCCCGCGAAGCGCTTGCGGCAATGGTCAGCGGCAGGCGCCTGGGCGTGGTGGTCGTGGAAACCGACGATTACGGTCGCCTGGTGGGCACTCTCTATGCCGATGGCGGCAATATCAACCTGGCCATGGTGCAGCAGGGCCACGCCTGGTGGTACCAGCACTTTGCCCGCCACGAACGCCCACTGGAAGCAGCCCAGCGCGATGCCGTTGAAGCCCGGCGCGGGTTATGGGCGGGCAGCGATCCGGTGCCCCCCTGGGACTGGCGTCGCCAGCAGCGCCTCAACAACAACCGCTAGGCGCGCCGGAGCCGCCGGGCGGCTCAGCCGGGCTGACAGCCGGGGCACAGGTACAGGCGCCGGCTGTTGCTTTCTGTGCGCACGATGCGACCGCCGCAGCCGTAACAGGGCAGATCCATGCGGCCGAATACGGCAAACCGGCGCTGCTCCCGGGGCAGCCCGGACTTGGCCAACGCACGCGCCAGGGGCGCCGACAGGGTGACACCTCCAGTACGGTAGCTACGCTGGCTGATTGCCAGTGTCTCCCGGGCCAGGCGACCACGCTCGCGCACCCCGAGGGAGGATGCCTTGCGCGCGGGATGCAAGCCCGCAGCGAACAGGATCTCACTGCGCAGGTAGTTGCCCACACCGGCGAGAAAGCGCTGATCCAGATACAGGGCAGCCAGACTGCGGCCGGTAAAGCCAGGGGCCTGCAGGCGTGCAGCGATGTCGCGCCAGCCGAGACCGGTGTCCATGATGTCCGGGCCCAGGCGAGCCAGGAACGGATGGGCGCTGAGTTCTTCCGTGCGCCAGACGCTGATATCCGAGGCACTGTAGAGCAGGGCGGATGCGCTCGCAGTCTGCAGCAGCAGGCGCAGCGAACGGGAGCTGTCCGGCAGACTGAGCCCTGGCTGTACCCGCCACACGCCGTACAGCTGATTGTGGGAGTAGATACTCCAGCCGTGCTCAAAGTGAATCAGCATTGCCTTGCCCCGGGTCTCCACCCCCGCCACCCGGTGACCGCGCAGGATCGATGCCTCCCTGCGCAGCCGCGGTGCCGCAAAGCGCACGGTTTCGACAACATTCCCCTCCAGCACGGCCGCTATGCGGTCGGCGGCACGGCGAATTTCTGGTCCTTCCGGCATGTCAATTGTCCTCGTTGCCCTCTGCGCCAGGCCCTCTCCAGTAGCGCTCCGCTTAACAGTACGCATCTTGGACAACAGCGGATGCAGGCGCACCCTTCCCGCTTTGCCCCGCGGTCGCTTTGTGGCACCATCGACCGCTGAGCTGATCCACCCACATGCAGGCAGAACCTCCACAGGGGCCCCACCGGCAACAGCATGCGCGACTATTTCCTCCGACGCCTTTTGCTCGTCCCCCCCACGCTGATCGGTGTCACCATCATCGTATTCGCCATCACCCGCCTGGTACCCGGCGGGCCGCTGGAACGGGCGATCATGGAAACTCAGCAGATGAGCATGACCGGTGGTGGTGGCTCGCAAATGGCCGGGCAGGGCATGGCCATTTCCGAGGCGCAGCTGGACCGGCTGCGCGCCTACTACGGCTTCGACAAGCCGGTCCTGCAAAGCTACGCCCACTGGCTTGGCAAGGTGGTGCAGGGTGACCTGGGCTCCTCCTATCGCTACAACGAGCCGGTCTGGGACGTTATCCAGCAGCGCTTCCCGGTATCACTGTACTACGGGCTGGTGACCCTGGTGCTGACCTACGCGGTGTGCATTCCGCTGGGCATCCTCAAGGCCATACGCCATCGCACCTTCGTCGACAACGTCAGTTCAATTCTTATTTTCATCGGCTATGCCATTCCGGGCTACGCCCTGGGTTCCCTGTTGATCCTGTTCTTTGCCGTCCGCCTGGAGTGGTTTCCCATGGGCGGCTTTGTCAGCTACAACTTCCACGACCTGGGTCCGGGGCAACAGCTGCTGGACCTGCTGCACCACTCGGCGCTGCCGCTGGTCTGCTATCTGGTCGGCAGCTTTGCCCTGGTGACCCTGCTGCTGAAGAACCACCTGATGGATAACCTGGCCGCCGACTACATCCGCACCGCGGTGGCCAAGGGCGTGTCCTTCCGCCAGTCGGTCACCCGCCACGCAGTCAGGAACTCCCTGATCCCCATCGCCACCACCTTCGGCCAGAACATTACCCTGCTGGTCTCCGGCTCCTTCCTGATCGAAACCATTTTCGACATCGACGGTTTCGGCCTGCTGGGCCTGACCGCCATTCTCGACCGCGATTACCCGGTGGTCATGGGCGTGGTGCTGCTCGCCAGCCTGCTGCTGCTGATTGGCAACATCCTGTCGGACATCCTGGTCGCCCTGGTCGACCCGCGGATCAGGTTCCAGTAGCCGGTGTTCAGCCTCAACCCCCAGACCCGCAAAAAGCTGCAGCGCTTTCGCAAGATCAAGCGCGGCTACTACAGCTTCTTGCTACTTGCCGGGCTGGGTGTGCTGCTGGCCTTCGGCGAACTGCTGATCAACAGCCGTGCCCTGATAGTGAGCTACCAGGGCCAGCTGTACTTCCCGACCTACAGCGACTTCCACCCCGGCACCGATTTCGGCCTGGACTACGCCTACGAAACCAACTACCGGGAGCTGCAAGTTCACTTCCGGCAACAGGACGAGGGCAACTGGGTACTGCTGCCGCTGGTGCCCTACAACCCCTACGAAAACCACGCCCCGGGGGGCATCTTCCGGCCCCTGCCGCCGAACGCGGCAGAGCAGCACTATCTGGGCACCGACACCACCAGCCGCGACATCCTGGCGCGCCTGTTCTACGGCACCCGCATCGCCCTGGTCTTCGCCCTGCTGTTTACCGCCTGCGTGTACGTGATCGGCATCACCATCGGCTGCGCCATGGGCTACTTTGGCGGCGTTTTCGACCTCATATTGCAGCGTATAATCGAGATCTGGTCCAACGTACCCTTTCTGTACATGGTGATCATCATCTTCTCGGTGATTCCCTCCAGTGTCGCGGTGACCACCCGGATCGGCATCCTGTTGCTGGTCATGGTGCTGTTTTCCTGGACCGGCATGACCTACTACATGCGCACGGAGACCTACAAGGAGAAATCCCGCGACTACATCGCCTCGGCGCGCGTGATCGGCGCTTCCAACGCGCGGATCATCTTTCGCCACATCATGCCCAATGTATTGTCGACCCTGGTCACCTTCATGCCGTTCACCATTGTCGCGGCGATCTCCGCCATCACCGCACTGGATTTCCTCGGCTTCGGCCTGCCGGCGCCAACGCCCAGCCTGGGGGAGCTCCTGAAACAGGGCACCGCCAACCTGCGCACCGCGCCCTGGATCGTGATTTCCGCTTTCGGCACCCTGGTCGCCCTGCTCACCCTGGTCACTTTTATTGGCGAGGCCATACGCGAGTCGTTCGATCCCAGAACGTTCTCCGTTTACCGTTAACCATGCATTACCTGAGGTCACTGTGATGAAGAAACCGTTGTCTACGCTGTTCCTGGCCAGCCTCATCCTCCTGCTGGGTGGATGCGGGCAGGCAGAGAACGACGGGGCCGGGGAGGCCACCAGTGCCGCGGCGGAAACCGCCACGGCGGCCGGGGTCGACGCCGAGGTGGAAGCGTACTACGCCGCCAATCCGGACTTCTTTGGCTTCAAGACCCCCGCTGACCTGCCCCCCGACCTGGAGTGGACCAGTAACGAACACCTGCCGGAGATCGGCTCGCCGGAGGCCAGGAAAGGTGGCACCCAATACGGCGCCCTGCAGGATTTCCCGCGCACCCTGCGCACGGTCGGCCCGGATTCCAACGGCGGCTTCCGCCCCTTCCTGCTCGATGACGTGGGCATGACACTTGCCCATGTGCACCCGGAAACGCTGGAGCTGTACCCGGGTCTGGCCGAGTCCTGGGCGGTGGACTGGGAAAACCAGACCGTTTATACCAGGCTGGATCCGGCGGCGACCTGGTCCGATGGCGAACCGATCACTGCCGATGACTACCTGTTCATGTTCTGGTTCTACCGTTCGCCCTACATCATGGCGCCCTGGTACAACAACTTCTACAGCACCAAATACACCAACATCACCCGCTATGACGACCACACCATCTCCATCAGCATGGCAGAGCGTAAGCCCGATATGGACGAGCTGGGCGTGTTGCTGCGTCCCGTCCCCCGCCACTTCTACCGGCAGATGGACGACGACTTCAGCGAGCGCTACCAATGGGAGTTTGAACCGACCCCGGGGCCGTACATCGTACGCGACCAGGATATCCGCAAGGGCCGCTCCATCGCCCTGACCCGGCTTGAGAACTGGTGGGCCCGCGACAAGAAGCACTGGCGCTACCGCTTCAACCCCGACCGCATCCAGCTCAGCATCATCCGCGATGCCGCGAAAATGTTCGAGGCCTTCAAGCGAGGCGACATCGACCAGTTCGGCCTGGGGCTGGCAGAGTACTGGTATGAGAAACTCCCCGATTCCGACCCCGATGTACAGGCGGGCTACATTCACAAGACCGTCTTCCACAACCAGAGGCCGCGCCCACCCTTCGGACTCTGGATCAACACCGCACAACCGCTGCTGGACAACCGCGATATCCGCGTGGGGATCGCCCACGCCACCAACTGGGACATGGTGATAGAGAATTTTTTCCGCGGCGACAACGAGCGCCTGGACACCGCCAACGACGGTTTCGGGGAGTTTTCCCACCCCACGCTGAAAGCTCGTGAGTTCGATATCGCCAGGGCACAGGAGCATTTTGCCAGGGCGGGGTTCAACCGGCGCGGCGCGGACGGCATCCTGGTCAACGAGGCCGGGCAGAAGCTGTCCTTCAATCTGTCCACCGGCTACGAGACCATGCGCGACGTGCTGACCATACTGCGCCAGGAGGCCGCCAAGGCGGGGCTGGATCTGCGCCTGGAAGTTCTCGATGGCACCGTCGGCTGGAAACAGGTGCAGGAAAAACAGCACGAGATTTCCTTCCTCGCATTCGGGCGCTTTCTGGAGAAGTACCCCCGGTTCTGGGAGCACTACCACTCCGACAACGCCTGGGACCGCGCCTTCCTTGAGGATGGCAGCGTCAACCCGGAGCGCCAGCCCAAGACTCAGACCAACAACCTGGAGGCGTTCGCGCTGCTGGAAATGGACCAGCTCATCGAGCGCTACCGGGCATCCTCAGAGCGGGAGGAGATGATCGCACTGTCGCACCAGATGATTGCACTACACCATGACCACGCCTCTTTCATACCCGGCTTCTACCAGGGCTTCTTCCGGGTCGGCCACTGGCGTTGGGTACGCTATCCAGAGGGCTTCTCCTATAAGCACTCGGACGGCCCCGGGGAACTGTTCGTGCACTGGATCGATAGCGAGATGAAAGAGGAAACCCTGGCCGCCCGGCGCTCCGGCAAGACCTTCGAGCCCTCGATAACCGTTTACGACCAGTGGGCCGAGTAGCGCGCTGATGGCCCTGCTGGAAGTCGACAACCTGGTCACCGAATTCGCCACTGATGAGGGCCTGGTCCGGGCCGTGGACGGGGTCAGCTTCAGCGTCGAACCTGGCGCCACGGTAGGCATCGTGGGTGAATCCGGCTGTGGCAAGAGCGTTACCGCGTTGTCCATCATGCGCCTGCTACCGCAGCCGATGGGCCGCATCGCCGGCGGCACCCTTCGCTTCCGTGATCGCGACCTGGCACAGCTGTCCATCCCCGAAATGGAGAAAATCCGGGGCTGTCATATTGGCATGGTCTTCCAGGAGCCCATGACCGCGCTCAACCCGGTGCATACCATAGGCCGCCAGCTGACCGAAGGCATGCTGCTGCACCGTATCTGCGCACCAGCCGATGCCCTGCGGGCGGCGGCGGACATGCTGGACCGGGTCGGTATCCCCTCTCCCGACGTGCGCCTCGGCGAGTACCCGCACCAGCTGTCAGGGGGCATGCGCCAGCGGGTGGTGATCGCCATGGCCCTGGCCTGCAAGCCGGGGCTGCTGATCGCCGATGAGCCAACCACGGCCCTCGACGTAACCATCCAGGCCCAGATCCTGGAATTGATCAAGGACTTGCAGGCGGAGATGGGTATGGCGGTGATCATGATTACCCACGACCTCGGTGTAATCGCGGAAACCTGCGACCAGGTGGTGGTGATGTACGCGGGCAAGGTCGCCGAGCGCGGTTCGGTGTTCGATATCTTCGACCGTCCGGCCCACCCCTACAGCCGCGGCCTGCTGAATTCGATCCCGCGGCTGGATACCGTACCCAAGTCACGCCTGGGCGTTATCGAGGGCATGGTGCCGGGCCTGCGCGACCTGCCCATGGGTTGCCGGTTCGAGAATCGCTGCAGCCACGCCGGGGACCAGTGCCGGGAGATGGTACCGGCACTGGAGCCAGTCGCGGACGGCCACAGCGTCAGCTGCATTCGCTGGCGGGACCTGTGAGCGCGCCCCTGCTGGAGGTCAGCAACCTGGCCATGCACTTTCCGGTGCGGGAGGGCCTGCTGCTGCGTGCCAAAGCCTTCAACCGGGCGGTGGACGGCGTCTCCTTCAGTATCGGCCCCGGGGAAACTCTGGGACTGGTCGGGGAGTCGGGCTGCGGCAAGTCCACGCTCGGGCGCTGCGTGGCTCGCCTCTACCAGCCCACTGGCGGCAGTATCGTCTTCGACGGCCAGGACATCACGCGAATGAAGGCCGGCGCCCTGCGACCCCTGCGCCAGGACATCCAGATGATCTTCCAGGACCCGATGGAATCCCTGAATTCGCGCCATACGGTGGGCGATATTCTGGAGGAACCGTTCATCGTGCAGAAGATCGGCGACCGGCTCTGGCGCCAGAAACGGGTGGCGGAACTGCTGAATACCGTCGGCCTGCCGGCGCGCTCGGCTACCCGTTATCCTTTTGAGTTTTCCGGCGGCCAGCGCCAGCGGATCGGTATTGCCCGGGCTATTGCCCTCAACCCGAAACTGGTGATCTGCGATGAGCCCGTATCCGCGCTGGATGTGTCCATACAGAGCCAGATTCTCAACCTGCTGGTGGACCTGCAGCGGGAATTCAAGCTCTCCTACCTGTTCATCGCTCACGATCTGGCGGTGGTAAAGCATGTTTCCGACAGGGTTGCGATCATGTACCTGGGCAAGATCGTCGAGACCGCGGCCAGCGAGACCATCTACCACCAGGCACGTCACCCCTACACCCAGAGCCTGATCGCCGCCATTCCCGTCCCTGACCCGCACCGCAACACCGAGCGCCAGGTGCTGTACGGGGATGTGCCGTCTCCGATCAATCCGCCCTCCGGCTGCAGCTTTCACCCCAGATGCCCGGTGGCGGAGCCCCGCTGCGCGGAACAGGAACCGGCGCTGATTGATACCGGCAGCGGTCATCTGGCGGCCTGCCACCTGGTCCAGCGCCAGCCCTGACCCGGTTCCGGGAGATTCACCGCAACGGCGCTAGCCCTGCGGCCATACCGGCTGGCGCTTGTCGAAGAAAGCCTGGGTACCCTCGCGGGCATCCGCAGTGGTCATGGTGTCGATCATGGGCTCGCAGGTGATGGCATAGGCCTCCGACAGGGGCTTGTTAAGCTGCTCGTAAAATGCCGACTTGCCCAGGGCAATGCCCTCGGCGGACTTCCCCGCGATTTTCTGGGCCAGCCGTTCGGTGACATCCCGCAGGGAGGCAGCCGGTACTGCACGATTCACCAGCCCCATGCGCACGGCGTCCTCGGCATCGAACAGATCACCAGTGAGAGCCAGTTCCATGGCATGTTTGCGATGAATGTTGCGACCCACCGCTACCAGCGGCGTGGTACAGAAGGCGCCGATGTTGACCCCGGGCAGGCAGAAACGGGCCTCTTCGCTGGCGATGGCGAGATCACAGGCCGCCACCAACTGACAGCCTGCCGCGGTGGCAACACCCTGGACGCAGGCAATCACGGCCTTGGGGGATCGGGTGATGTCCAGCATAAGGCGGGAGCAGTCCTCCAGAATCCCGCGCATCCGGGCCCTGCAATCAGCTTCCGTTTCGCCGGCCTGAACTGCCATTTCGCGCAGGTCGTGACCAGCAGAGAAAGCCGGGCCGGAACTGGCGATGACAATACACCGCACTTCGGCATTCTCCCCTGCAGCGGCCAGAGACTCCTGCAGCTTATTGATCATCTGACTGGAGAGCGGGTTGCGCTGCCCTGGCCGGTTCAGTACGAGCCACAGTACCGACTCTGACAGCTCGGCGATGACCCAGGGTGGTGCTTCTGTTGAGGACATGGGGACTCCTGGTGGCAGGTAATGACGGTAGTTGATACTGGCCTGCCCGGACCGACCTGTCCAGCACAGGGCTGATCGGATGAGGGTTGATCGGAACACCGACCAATGCCGTATACTCGCGTAGAGAACAGGACGGCAGAGCAGGAGCACAAACCATGCCAGAGAATACTTCCCCGCCACCGGCAGCACCCAACCATCCCCGCCTGCCCTGCCGCGGCTGCACCGGAGACTGCGCGCACTACGACATCTGCGGGGGCACCCCCTGGCGGATAGACCAGAAGCAGCTGAAGCCCGAGGCTATCCCTGGCTAATAATCCGCGGGCGCCAAAATCTCCGCGGAGTCGCCATTGAGACGCATGTCGAAGCATCCGCGGTGCAACTGCCGGTGATGGAACCGGCACAGGGTCACCAGGTTGTCCAGCCGCGTTTCCCCACCCTCGTCCCAGTGCCGGATGTGGTGGGTGTCGACGTACTCCGATTCCTGGCAGCCGGGATACTGGCAGACCCCGTCCCGCTCGCGCAGGGCCCGGCGGATGCGTTCCGGCACAATCCGTGGCTTCCTGCCCACGTTCAGCACCTTGCCGGCGTCATCCTCCAGCACCGTCACCAGCGAGGCATCGCAACTGATCCGTCGCGCGGTGGCCGGTAACAGCCACGGTTTGTCCTCAAAGTGCGCCCGCCCGCGAATAGGCGAGTTGGTCCGGCAGGGCTTCGCGGACGCAGTTTTCCGGGCCCTCTCCGGGGAGTGAACCGCCGGCGGGGGTCTCTGTGTGGAGACCTTGGTCTACACTCGCGTCAGTACCCACTCCTGCAACTGCACCGGGGGCAGCCAGCTGCTTCCAACCTGCTGCGCCCTCATCGGGATCAGCCTGTTGCGCCACGCCCGCGCCGCCCCCTGGAACCAGTAGAGCTCGCGGGCCAGTTCGCGTATGGCTTCCGCATCCAGCGCTGGCGGGGTGTCACCCGCAGCTGAATTACCCGCAGCTGTCTCATCCGCAAGACCACCTGCAACGGTTTCTTCCGAACCGCCGACTGCCGCCGCATCCGAACTCCCGCCAGCGGCCAGCTGCCCAGGCCCGCAGTCCAGCAATCCCTCCAGTCCCGGTTCCGCGACGGGCTCATACCGGCTTACTTTAGCGAGGCCAGCTTCGGCCTGACGGCCGCTTTGCTACGGACGCCCCTCTTGGCCGCGGGTGCTGCCGCCTTGGCCTTGGCCCTGGGTACTGTCGCCTTGGTCTTGGGCACTGCCGCCTTGGCCTTGGCTGCGGGTAAAGTCGCTTTGGCCTTGGCCTTGGTTTTGGCCTTGGACACCGTCGCCTTGGCCTTCGCTTTTGCCTTGGTCTGGGCCGGCGCCTTGGTCCTGGCGGTTCTCTTCGCCGCCACCGCCGCTTTACCCGCCACTGTTGCCCCGGCCTTCGCTGCGGTTTTCTTTGGTGCCTTGCGCCGCGCCGCTTTCTTCGGCTTGCCCAGTACCGCCTTTTGCAGGTCGGCATAGGCGGCGTACAGGCACTGCTCGTAGAAGCCGGGATCCGGCATCATTTCCCGACAGGACTGGAACGATACGGCAATCTGCCCGTTATAGCTGGTCACCGCGTGGAACAGGCCCATGTTGTCGATGCAGGGCCCCAGGCCGTAGCTGCGCACCACCCGGGCACCGCCCATATACAGCGGTACCTGCGGCCCGGGCACGTTGGTGACGATGGTGTTGAAAATCGGCTTCATGCCCGCCATCAGGCCAGAGCCCAGGGCGGCGCGCACCCCCAGCGCCGCGAGCTCTGCCGGCAGGCTCTGGGTCATATCGGTCATCAGGCGCGCGCCCACCGCCTCGTGGTAGGCCTTGGAGCCCACCGCCCCCTCGTGCACCGCCTGCAGGCGCTCACGCGGGTCGGCGAGGTCCGTGCGCAGGGCGATGACCATCATCGACACCTGGTTGCCGGCGGCCGCCTGATCCCCGGACTTGCGCACGTTGACCGGCGCGCCGGCCACCAGGCTACCCTCGGGCAGCTCACCCTTGTCCAGCAGATACCTGCGCAGGGAACCACCGACGATACTCAGGATCACATCGTTCACGGTGGCGCCGGGGACGGCGTCTTTCATTTTCCGGATCAAGCCGAGATCGAAGTCGGCGACCCCGAAGACGCGGTGTGGCGAGACCGCGGCATTGAAACGGGTGCGCTCCTTGTCGCCGAGGGTCCGAAACTTCTTCGCCTTGACCCCCTGATGGACCCGGCGCCAGGCCGGGATACCCTCGGTCACCAGCCGAGCTAGCCGGAACGGTGCCCACATATTCACTTTGTAGGCGCGCCACAACATTTCCGCCCTGCCGGGGCCCGGGTCGAGGACCGGTGGCGCCTCCTGCCTGGGGGGCGGCGGGGTGGGAGTGAGGTCGTGCAGGGCCGAGATTATCTCCACCCCCGACGCGCCATCGATCGCCGCGTGGTGGATCTTGAGAAACATGGCGTAGCAGCCCCTGGGTAGTCCCTCCACATTGTCCAGGCCTTCGATGATGTAGGCCTCCCATAGCGGGCGGGAACGGTCCAGCGGGCGGGCGTGCAGTCGCGCCACCAGAATGGACAGCTGCCGCCAGTCACCGGGCTTGGGCAGGGCGATATGGCGGACATGAAACTCCAGGTCGAAATTCTCGTCCTCAACCCAGTAAGGTTGATCCAGGTTGAGTGGAACCATGGCCAGTTTGCGCTTGAACACCGGCGAGCGGTGCAGGCGACTGGCAAAGGTGTTGAGGATGTCCTTGAACCGCACCAGCTCGGTGCCGGTGGTCGAGGGATCGTAGATCAGCAGCGGCGCTATGTGCATCGGCGAATTATTCATTTCTGCGTACAGAAACGTGGCGTCCAGCCCACTCAGTTGATGCATATGATCACGCCTCCCACTGTTCCCCTCGTGCCGGCTGGCACGTCCTTGGCAGTATAGCCGAGATCAGTCCCGGCGTTTGCGGGTGACCGTCAGCCAGTCCAGGACAATCCCCGCTCCGGGTGTAAAGCGGGATATTCGATAGACCACCTGCAACAGATCCGGGCGCTGGCGTACCCGCAGCTCGACCGAGCGCGGGATAAACCAGGCGACGATCGCCAATCGCAGCAGGGCGGAGACCAGGAAGATCAGAACCACCGAGTGCAGCGGCTGCCAGCTCTCGGGCAGCCAGTGCACCACGCTCGCGAGTGCAGTAGCGAGGTATCCGCCCAGGAGAGCACCAGCAAAAATGCCCACCGCTCCCAGCGCCGCCTGCACTGCGGCGTAACTGGCGAAATCCGCCCGCGGCGGGCGCAGGTCATAAAGATAGTTGGCGGTACTCAGGGTAAAACCGCCCCAGGCGAGACCGGAAAGTACTTGCACGAACAGCAGATAATAGAAATCGCTGGAGAGCAGCCACATGGCGGGCACGACCGGGATCAGCAAGCTGCTGGTCACCATCACCCAGCGGTTGCCCCAGCGGTCACAGATCCGGCCCCAGGTAGACAGGGTGAAGAACTGGGTGAGGATGGCGACGCCGGTATTGGCCGCGAACTGCCAGTAGCTGTAGTGCAGGTCCCGCAGCATATAGACGCTGAAGAAGGGCGCCGAGATGGCCACCGCCGACTGCATACCGGCAATGAAGAGACTGTACTGGTAGAAAGTCTTGTCGCGGAACGCCTCCCGGATGCGCCCCAGAGTGGCGGTGAAGGAGATCGCGCCGGCACTGTCGCTGTGATCCGGGTCGTGCATCTGGCGCAGCTGCCTGGCCGACAGGCCCCGCCCCACCGCCGCCAGCAGGAACAATACCCCGAAGCAGGCCCAGGCCAGCTCATAGCGCTGGAAAATGCCCAGCAGCGCGCCGCCGCCGGCAAACACGGTGAAACTGGTAATCATGGTAAGGCGGGTGCGACCGGCAAAGAACGCGCCTCGCCGCCGCGGCGGCACCACGCTGCCCATCCAGCCACGCCACTGTGGCTGCACAAAGTTGGCGCTGGCCTGGTAGACAATGGCCAGCAGGATCAGCCAGGTGACCGCATCCGGCGGGCGCCACAGGGCGATGACGGCCATGCCCAGAACCGCCAGTGCCTGCAGTATCACGCCGGTGACAATGGCGCGCCGACGGGAAAAACGCGGGCACAACCACACCGACAGCAGCTGGCAGACGGCACCGGCGAGCTGGGGGGCGGCCAGCAGCCAGCCCATCTGTGACAGGCTGGCGCGCAGGGAGATAGCAAACGCGCCGAGGTAGTTGTCGCAGATGCCGGTCATCACCGAGCTGGACACCGCGTCCTTGCGCGAGCGCGCCAGCGTTTCGCGCAGCCAGAGTGTACGGCGTCTGCTGGGGGGGACTGTGCTCACTGCTCGCCTCGGGAATTCCACGACCTACTGCGCCCGGCCGACCGGCGCCCGGCGAACTGCCACCGCGCGCTGGCCTCTGGCCTCCCCGCAAGTTTACGCCAATTAGGTGCCGGCGCGACGCAGCGGAGGGCGTGAGTGGCAATAGCTCGCAAAAAAATTTGCGGGGCACTAAACTTCCCCGCTCCCCGGCCCCGGTTCAAGCAGATATCCCCATGCCTCCCGCAACCCTATCGTATTCCGGCTCCAGCGCGCTGCGCCGGATAGAATCCAGCCGCCTGTTTCAGGGGGCGGTCATCGCCATCATCATTCTCTCGGCGCTGACCATCGGTGCCAAGACCTACGAGCTGAGTCCCTGGGTAGAGCGCAGCCTCGGGGTCATGGATACTGCGATCACTGTCTTCTTCCTGCTGGAAATCCTGTTCCGCTTTGCCGCCTGCCCGCACAAGCGGCGCTTCTTCCTCGATGGCTGGAATATCTTCGACACCATCGTGGTGATCGGCAGCCTGATTCCGCTGGACAACTCGGAGGCGGTGCTGCTGGGACGCCTGCTGCGGGTATTCCGGGTCCTGCGCCTGGTGTCGGTGGTACCGGAGCTGCGCTTTCTGATCAACTCGCTGCTGAAGGCGATACCGCGCATGGGCTACATCGCCCTGCTGATGTTCATCATCTTTTACATCTACGCTGCGATCGGCTCCATGTTCTTCGCCGATACCGACGAGGAGCTGTGGGGAGATGTGGCGATCGCCATGCTGACCCTGTTCCGGGTTGCGACCTTCGAGGACTGGACCGATGTCATGTACGCCACCATGGAATCCTATCCGCTGAGCTGGGTCTACTACCTGACCTTTATCTTCCTCACCGCTTTCATATTCCTCAATATGATGGTGGGCGCGATCCTGGGAGTGATGACCTCGGAGCAGAACGCCCGCGAGGCGCAACAGGCCCATGACGAACGCGACCGTATCGTCCAGCAACTGGACGAAGTGCAGCAGCAGCTGCAGGCACTGACCGCGGCGATAACAGAGCAGTCGGGCACCCGGCCACGGGAGTAACGGCGGGAAACAGGCCTGAAACCAGGGGATCCCGGTACAAGTTCACACCGCGCTGGCCTTGATCCCCGGCTTCCCGGATAATCGCCGCCTTCCCGATACCGCCAGCACCCACCGCCGGGGCAACACCTGCCCTGCGCGTTCCTGTTGCGCCGGCATCCCGCTCACCTACCCGAAGACTTTGCCATGCTCGCTACCCTCAAACAGGAATGGTTCGGCAACATCCGCGGCGACCTGCTCGCCGGTCTTGTTGTCGCCCTCGCCCTGATCCCCGAAGCCATCGCCTTTTCCATTATCGCCGGCGTTGATCCCAAGGTCGGCCTCTACGCTTCCTTCTGTATCGCGGTGGTCATCGCCTTCACCGGTGGACGGCCCGGCATGATATCCGCCGCCACCGGGGCCATGGCGCTGCTGATGATCACCCTGGTCAGGGAGCACGGCCTCGAGTACCTGCTCGCTGCAACGGTCCTCACCGGCATGCTGCAGATCCTGGCGGGCTTCCTCAGGCTGGGCTCGCTGATGCGCTTCGTATCCCGTTCCGTGGTGACCGGCTTCGTGAATGCCCTGGCGATACTGATTTTCCTGGCCCAGATACCCGAGCTGACCGGCGTCACCTGGCACGTATACGCCATGACCGCCACCGGCCTGGGCATCATCTACCTGTTCCCCCTGCTGCCGCGGGTGGGCAAGCTGATACCTTCGCCGCTGGTTTGCATCCTGTCCCTGACCGCCGTGGCAATCCTGTTGCAGCTGGATATCCGCACCGTTGGCGACATGGGCGAGCTGCCCGATACCCTGCCCGTGTTCCTGTGGCCGGACGTCCCGCTGAACTTCGCGACCCTGACCATCATTTTCCCCTATGCCGCCGCGCTGGCCGTCGTCGGCCTGCTGGAGTCGATGATGACCGCCACCATCGTCGACGACCTCACCGACACCGAGAGCGACAAGAACCGTGAGTGCAAGGGCCAGGGGATCGCCAATATCGGCGCCGGCCTGCTCGGGGGCATGGCGGGCTGCGCCATGATCGGTCAATCGGTGATCAACGTGAAATCCGGCGGCCGCGGCCGCCTGTCCTGCTTTGCTGCCGGCACCTTCCTGCTGTTGATGGTGGTATTCCTCGGGGACTGGCTGACCCGGATCCCCATGGCGGCGCTGGTGGCGGTGATGATCATGGTGTCCATAGGCACTTTTTCCTGGGATTCCATCCGCAATCTGAGGCAACACCCCCTGTCCTCCAGCATCGTCATGCTGGCGACCGTTGTTGTGGTCGTTGGCACGCACAACCTGGCGCTGGGGGTGCTGGTCGGGGTGCTGCTGGCGGCCCTGTTCTTTGCCAACAAGATCAGCCGCTTCATGCTGGTGAAAGCGGCGGATGAGGGCGACGGCCACCGGGTCTACACCGTCATTGGCCAGGTATTCTTCGCTACCGCCGACGGCTTCATCGCGGCCTTCGACTTCAAAGAGGCCCTGGAGCGTGTCACTATCGATGTCTCCGCCGCGCACTTCTGGGACATCACCTCGGTGTCGGCCCTGGACAAGGTGGTGATCAAGTTCCGCCGCGAGGGCGCCGAGGTCAACCTGGTCGGCATGAATGAGGCCAGCGCCACCATCGTCGATCGCTTCGGCGTCCACGACAAACCGGAAGCCATCGCATCGTTGATGTCCGGGCACTAGGGATCAGGAGTACCACCATGAATAATATTGTCGCCTGTATCGACGGTTCCGCCAGTGCCCGCTGCGTGACCATCGCCGCCGCCTGGGCCAGTGGCCGCCTGGACACCCGCCTGCTGTTGCTGCACGTGCTGGAGCGGCCCTCGGCGCCGCCGGCGCAGGACCTGTCCGGGGCAATCGGCCTGGGCAGCCGGGAGCAGTTGCTGGAAGAGCTGACGGCGCTGGATGAGCGGCGGGAAAAGCTCGCCCTGGAACACGGCAGGCACTTGCTGGAGGACGCGGAAGCCATCGCCGTGAATGCGGGCGCCAGGGACGTGGCACGCAAGCAGCGCCACGGAGACCTGGTCGGCGCCCTGCGCGACCTGGAGGAGGATACCCGCCTGCTGGTCATGGGCCGCCTGGGCGAGGATCACGACATCGCCGCGCACACCATTGGCTCCCACCTGGAAAGCGTGGTGCGCAGCGTGCACCGGCCGATCATGGTGGTTATGCGGGAATTCGTCGCGCCCCGGCAGTTCATGATCGCCTACGACGGCAGTGCCACAGCGTCCAAGGCGCTGGAACTGGTGGCTGACAGCCCGCTCCTGGCCGGACTGCCCTGCCATCTGGTGACCGTGGGCCCGGTGACAGCCGAGCAGACAAGGCAGATCGGACAGGCCCGCGACACCCTCGCCGAGGCCGGCTTCGACGTCACTACCGCCACCCTGGAAGGCGAAGTGCAGAGCGCGCTGGGCCAGTACCATCGCGACCAGGGTATTGACCTGATGGTCATGGGCGCCTGGGGGCATTCCCGGATCCGCCAGTTTTTTGTCGGCAGCAACACCACACGGATGCTCAGCCACAGCGACATCACCCTGTTGCTGCTGCGCTGAGCGGGGCCGGCCCAATCCGGCTCAGAGTGCCCGCAGCAGCATCCGGCCAGACACCACGAGCAGGAAGATGCCAAAGGCGAGGTTCAGCTGGCGAGCGTTCAATCGATGGGCCAGGCGTGCACCGTAGGGTGCCGCCAGCATGGTCGCGGGCGCAATACAGGCCAGGCCCAGCAGGTTGACGAAGCCGAGGCTGCCGGGCGGCAGGCGTGGGTCACCCCAGCCCGTGGCCACGAAGGCGATGGCGCCGGGCACGCTGATCAGCAGGCCGAACAGTGCCGAGGTGCCCACCGCCCGGTGAATCCTGTGTCCGAGCAGGCTCAGCACAGGCACGCTGAAAGTGCCACCGCCAATGCCCATCATGCTGGACAGGCCACCTATCCCCAGAGGGATCAGCCGGATCCCCGCGCCCCTGGGCGTTTCCTCCACCGGCTCCGGGTTGCGACCGCCCAGCAGCAGCATGCGCAGCCCCAGCAGCACTGCCACCGCGCCGAAGATCAACGCCAGCACATTGCTGTGCAGGTGCGAAGCCAGCCACGCGCCAAGCACTGAGCCCGCCAGGATATAGCCGCCCCAGTTGCGCGCCAGGCCAAAGTCAACGGATCCGCGCTGGTGATGCGCGCGGGTCGATGACACCGAGGTGAGAATGATCGTCGCCAGCGAGGTCGCCACCGCAATATGCATGCGAATGGCCGGGTCCACGCCCTGGGTGCCAAGGGCGACATCCAGCACTGGCACAATAACAATCCCGCCACCCACTCCCAGCAATCCGGCCATGACACCGGCAACAATGCCGGTGGCCAGCATTGCCAGCACCAGGGGACCCCACTCACCGACAAGCTCCATCCTCACTCCTTGCGCAAACAACATGCCGGCAGCCACTGTTTCCGGCACCGGCGACCGCGCTATGATGCCACAGCCTTCACGCCAAACCGCATCGGGGACCTTTTTAGTGCGCACAATTCACTGCCAGGGCCGCGCCATCGCGCCCTCCAAGATCGTCTGCATCGGCCGCAACTATGCGGCTCATATTGAAGAACTGGGCAATGAAGTGCCCGAGGACATGGTGGTCTTCCTGAAACCGAATTCGGCACTGGGGGACACGCTGTACGCCGCCCGCGGTGAACCCCTGCACTATGAGGGTGAGATCGCCTTCCTGGTCGAGGGCGGCAAGCTGGCGGCGGTTGGTTTCGGTCTCGACCTGACCAAGCGCGGACTGCAGTCCCGACTGAAAGAGAGAGGCCTGCCCTGGGAGCGCGCCAAGGCCTTCGACGGCGCGGCCCTGCTCGGCGAATTCGTGCCGCTGGCGGTGCCGGTCGAGCAGCTGTCCCTGGAACTGCGCATAGACGGCGCGTTGCGCCAGCAGGGCGGCGTGCGCCTGATGCTGTATCCACCGCAGACCATTCTCGACAGCCTGGCTGGCTTCATGAGCCTGGAAGACGGCGACATCGTGATGACCGGGACCCCGGCGGGGGTGGGCGAGGTGCTTGCCGGCCAACAGTTCCAGGGCCGGATCCTCGGCGGCGGCGTTCCCCTGGTGGAGGCGAGCTGGACAGCGCAGTAGGCGTGCGCCGTTCGCGGTACCTGGCGCGGCCGGGGACGTTGGCTACTATCGACCCGGGACCGGCACATCCCCGGCGGTGACAGACTCCGCCGCGGCTTTCTCCCGCGCCAGCGCGCGGTCCTGTGCATCGCCCTCCAATCCCTCCTGCGCAGCCTTGCGCCCGGGCTGGTAGCAAAGCTCCACCAACAGGGCGAAATGGTCCGAGCCGAAGGCCGGCAGCCGCCGCAACTCACTGACTGTAAAGTGGTCGCTGTGAAACAGATGATCCAGCGGCCAGCGCAGCAGCGGGTAGTCCGCGTGAAAGGTGTTGAACATCCCGCGCCCCACCCGGGGGTCGAGCAGGCCGCTGATCTTGCGAAACAGGCGCGTGGTGGTGGACCAGGCAACATCGTTGAGATCGCCGGTGACGACGACCGGGCCCGTCTCCTTCGCGACCGACTGGGCCACGACCACCAGCTCCGCATCGCGTTCAGTGGATTCGTCGTTCTCGGTCGGGCTCGGTGGTGCCGGGTGCAGGATATGCAGGCGCAGGCGCGCCGAATCCGACATCACCACGCTGGTGTGAATTGACGGCACCTCGTCTTCCACGAGAAAGGCGATCTCCGTGTCCGCAAGCGGCAGGCGGGAATACAGGTGCATGCCGTAGAGGTTGTCCTGGGGCACTTTGACGCTGAATGGGTAGTCGCGCTCAAGCGCGTCCAGATGGGCCTGCCACCAGGCATCGGATTCCAGCGTGATCACCAGGTCCGGGGCATTTTCACCAACCAGGTCGAGAAAGCGCTGCGCCTGCCGGTTCGGCGTCAGTACATTCGCGGTCAACAGCCGCAGGCAGGGCTTCGCGCCATCGGCGGCGAGCACTTCCTGCGGCCACAGGCGGGTGTAGGGAAGAATCCACCAGGCGTGAAAGGCGACGGTGCCGAGACACGCCAACAGGCCGATCACCAGCGGCGGTGTGAAACCCTGAGCCAGGCCCAGTATGACGCCGGCGACCAGCAGTGTGCAGGCCAGCCCCGCCAATTGCAGGCGAGGGAAATCGAGACCGCGAACCCACCAGGCGGTAATACGCGACAGCGGCAGCAGGGTCGTCAACAGCAACCCGCCAATCGCGCACAACCACATCCACTGCAACGTCACCACACGCTCTCCGCTGTGTCGGCTGATCCTGACCCATTTCGGCTTGCCCTGCAGAGTACACACTTTGCAGGATTGTGAAAGTCACACTTTTGCAGTAGCGTAAGGCAAACCATGGAGTGGCCACCCATGCAGCACATCCTGAAACTGGACGTAGCGGGTCAACCACGCGGTTGGATCACGGCCCACGAAGCCCTGACCGCCTACGCTCGCGGCGACGTCATCTACGGCGTCGGGGACCCTTTGCCGCCGATGATGGGCGGAGTACAGCGTCGCACCGGCCTGCGCTCCCGTATCGACATGCAACCGATCATCGCCCTGCAGGGCCGCATCCGCAGCGATTTCAGCCTGCCGCTGTGCAACCGTACCCTGTTCCGCCGGGATGGCCACCGCTGCCTCTACTGCGGGCAGCAGTTTGCCCGCGCGGAATTGACCCGGGACCACGTACTGCCCACTTCCCGCGGCGGTCGCGACCGCTGGGAAAACGTGGTCGCCGCCTGCCGTCGCTGCAACTGGGCCAAGGACAACCGCACACCCGAGGAAGCCGGCATGCCCCTGCTGGCGGTGCCGTTCCGGCCCAACACCTGGGAGTGGCATTTCCTGGCCAAGGAGCGGGTGCTGGCAGACCAGATGGATTACCTGTCACAGCAGTTCCGGACCCTGCGAGCCTGGGCCCACTGACCGCAAACGGATTCAGCCGCGGAAGTAGCGCTGGGGCACGAAGGGCATCTTCGCCACAGTGACCGCCACCGGCTTGCCGCGCACATCCACCACCAGCTGCGTACCCGGTTCGGCGTCATCCCTGGCCACATAGGCGATGGCAATCGGCACGCCGACACTGGCGCCAAAGCACGCCGAACAGATTTCACCGACCTGCTCACCGTTGCGGTCGAGCACCGTCTGCCCCTCCCGCACCGGGCGCTTGCCGTCGACTACCAGGCCGACCCGGCGCAGCGGTGGCTTGTGCTCGATAAGCTGGAAAATCCTGTCAGCGCCGGGAAACCCGGCGGGGCGGTCACCGCCAGGGCGGCGCGCCTTGCCGATGGACCAGACCAGGCCGGCCTGCACAGGGTCAATGGCGGGGCTGAGCTCGTGCCCATACAGACACAGGCCCGCCTCGAGGCGCAGGGAGTCGCGGGCACCCAGGCCAATGGGCTCGACCTCCGGCTGCGCCAGCAACAGGCGTGCGATTCTCTCCGCGCTGGCCGCGGGCAGGGACAGCTCGAAGCCGTCCTCGCCGGTGTAGCCGGAACAGGTGATATACAGGTCCACCCCGTCAATGCGCGCCCGCGTGCCGCGCATGAAGGTGAGTGCCGAAGCCTCGGGACAGAGTCGACCCATGACCTCGCGGGCGGCGGGCCCCTGTAACGCCAGCAGGGCGTGGTCCGCCATCACCTCAAGCGTCTGGCCCTCCAGATGCGCACGCAAGTGGGCGATATCCTGCTCCTTGCACCCGGCATTCACTACCAGAAAGAAGGTGTCCGGCCCCCAGCGGGTGATGATCAGGTCGTCCAGCACCCCTCCGCTGCTGTTGGTGAACAGGGCATAGGTCTGCCGGTTGTCCCCCAGGCCAACGACATCCGCCGGCACCAGGGTCTCCAGCAGTTCCGCGGATCCCGGGCCGGACAGCACGACCTGCCCCATATGAGACACGTCGAACAGCCCCGCCGCCTGCCGGGTATGCAGATGCTCCTTGATAATACCAGCAGGGTACTGCACCGGCATGTCGTAACCGGCAAAAGGCACCATGCGGGCACCCAGTTCGCGGTGCAGGGCGTCCAGGGGGGTGTGCAGCAGGGTCATGGCAGAGTCTCGGCTTGGGCTGGTGGAAGAGCAAGCGGGCACTCTACCCAGAGGACACTCCCCGCGCAAGGCACGGGGCTTTGCGGCAGGGGCGGGAACGTCGATAATGCCGCCTCCCCGACAGCAGGAACACCATCATGGCGAACGACCCGGCGCAGGCGCGCACCATCAGCCTGATCGGCATGCCCGGTGCAGGCAAAAGTACCGTGGGCGTATTGCTGGCAAAGCTCGCAGGACTCGCCTTCAACGACACCGACCTGGAAATCCAGCTCCGGGCGGGCGCCACCCTGCAGGAGATCATCGACAGCCGCGGCCATATCGCCCTGCGCGGGCTGGAAGAAGAGGTTCTGCTGTCGGTGCCCCTGGAAAACAGCATCATCGCCACCGGTGGCAGCGTGGTCTACAGTGACCGCATCATGCAGCGCCTGCGCCGGGCAGGGCCGGTGATCTACCTCAATGTGCCGCTGGCGGTGCTGGAGGCGCGTGTCGCGGCTGCGCCGCCACGCGGCATTGCCAGCGACGCCGGCCACACCTTTGCCGATGTCTATCGCGAGCGCACACCTCTATACGAACGGCACGCAGACATCACCATTGCAGCCGGGCAGCGCGACCCGCAGGAAATCGCCCTCGAGATCCTGGCGCGGGTGCGGGGCGCCAGCTGATGCTCCCCGGACATGGCCGGACACGTACGCAGACGCGGTGTCGGACAGCACACTGACCCCCGAATCGCCGCTAGCGCGGGCTCTTGCCCTCACTGGTAGCTGGCACGGCTCTTGCTCTCTTTAGTGCAGGCGGCCCGCTGGCAACACCGTCAGGGACGACAGACTACAGGGACGTAGCCGCGAGTGCAGGGAGCCCAGGGTAGGGCACGGGCCGCCTTTCCATAAACAACTATTGCCCAGCAGCCCAATCGACAAAATATTTTTGTCACAAATCCAATAAAATTTTGATTTACTCGCTGAAATCACTGAGTGATATTGCGCCGAAATTCAAGGCTGTAAATCGTCCGGAGGTGATTTATGACTGAACGCACACAAGAGCCCGCCAGCAGTGATGGTCTCGACGATATATTCGAGCCCGCACTGCTCGATATGGCAGACGACGATTTTGACGAGGTCGTCACGGTTTCCACCGAGAAACAGCGCCTCGCCGAAAAACGTCGCCGTGCAGAACAGCGCATAGAACAGCGGCGTTTGCGCGAAGAGCTGGGCTACTACGACCTGGAACTCGGGGACTTCTAGTCCCCGCTGGCGGGTGCCCCTGTGCACCCGTCTTTCTGCCGGCACCGGAGCAGGTCGCTCGCGACAGCGACCCTCTTTTTTACCCCCTGTTAGACCTCCACCCCCTGGAAATACCTTGCCACCCGGTCAATCTGGGCGCGCTTGGGTGAGCTGCTGTGGTAGACAAGATTCAGCGGTCGACTGAAGCTGGGCGCCGTGGCGACAGGCGTCAGGCCCATACCCCCCAGGGAATCCAGCAGGCTCGCCGGCAGGAAACAGGCGCCGCCAAATTCGGTCAGGAAGTCGCTGGCCAGCCCGTTGAGGTTGGTGTACAGGCGCGGCGGCCGCTGTTCGCCGAAGCGCTTGGCGTGAAAGCGGGCAAAGCCGCCGCCCCAGTCCAGGAACACGTAATTACCGGCCAGCGCTTCTTCCAGCGTGTCATCTGGCCGGGAGCTGTACAGGCGCAGGGTCAGACGGCCGATCGGCACACTCTCCAGCTCCGGCACACCGGGCGGCTCATAGGCGATGGCCAGGTCCAGGGTGCGTTCGAGCAGCTTGCGAATCAATTCACCGGACTCGCGGCTTTCAATCCGCAGAGCCAGGTCCGCGGCCTCCCGATGCAGGGCGTGCAGGCGCTGCTGCAGAGGATGGCTCCAGATACCAATCCGCACCCCGAGATAGAACTGGCTGCTGCGGGCGTCTTCCAGCCGCACCTCCTCGCGGGCGCGGGCCAGCGCCAGCAACACGGTTTCCGCATGGGGCACCAGGCGCTCACCTTCGCTGCTGAGCTGGATGTTGTTGCGGTGACGGATGAACAGGGTCACGCCCAGCGCCTCCTCCAGCTGCTTGATCCGCGCACTGACCGCCGCCTGGGTGATGAACAGGCTTTCGGCGGCGCGGCCAAAATGGCGGGTATTGCACACCTCGAGGAAAGTGCGCAGCAGTTCCGTATCCAAGATCAGTTCTCTCCGGGCAGTTCCGCACAGCTTATCTGCTAATGACCGGTAGGCAAACATGCCTCGATTCGCTACATTGCCCTGACCCCAAGTCCCTGGAGCAACGCACTTGCAGCGACCCGTCTGGCTACTGAGCATGGACTCAGAGCAGTTCAACGCACCACCCACCACGACCGCCGGGCTGGCCTCTTTCTACCGCCGCTACGGCGCCCGGGCAACGTCGACCCGCATTGACCTGGTGCATTTCCAGCACTCGGACGACATCGCTTGCTGGCTGGCGGCGTGGCAGGTTTCCGGTCCGGCGCTGGTGGCGGAGGCCATCGCCAGCGGCCTCGAGCCAGTGCTGGGCTTCAGCGTATACACCTGGAATGCGGCCGAATTCCTGGCCCTTGCTCGCCAGCTGCGGGCGCTGGCGCCGGAGCTGACCCTGGTCGCCGGCGGCCCCCATGTGCAGCAGGCGGAGGACTATCTTGGGGCCGAGGCGCTGGATGTCATCTTCATGGGCGAGGCCGAAGTGACCTTCCAGGAATTCCTCGACAGCAACGGTAAAAGTGCCTGGCACGAGATCGACGGCCTGGCCTTTCTCGACGGCGGGCGCGTGGTGCGCACCCGGGCCCGGGCGCGCTGCCAGGAGCTGGACCGGTTTCCCTCGCCGCTTGATGTGCTGGAACTGACTCACCCGGACGGATCCCCCCGCTATGACGCCATCGCCTATGAAACCAGCCGCGGCTGCCCCTTCAAATGCGCTTTTTGCGAATGGGGCACCGGCGCCATTGGCAGCAAGATGTACCAGTGGTCCCTGCCGCGGATCCGCGACGATTGGGAGAAGATCACCGCCGCCGGCATCGCCAACATCTGGCTCGCAGACTCCAATTTTGGCGCCCTGAAACAGGACCTGGCCAAGGCGCAGATGATTGTGGAATTAAAGCAGCGCAGCGGCCTGCCGCGCAGCTTCGCCACCTCCTGGTCCAAGAAACACAGCCGCCAGGTACAGGAAATCGCCCTCCTGCTGCACCGCAACCAGCTGCTGCCGCACTACCAGCTGGCGCTGCAGACCCTGACCCCGGAGGCACTGCGCCTGAGCAACCGCCAGAACATGAGCGCCAACGAGTACCAGCCCATCGCCAGGCAGATGTCAGAGCAGGGCGTGCCTATCGCCGCAGAACTGATCTGGGGCCTGCCCGGAGACAACCTGGCGGACTTCGAACGCAATCTGGACACCCTGCTGGCTACCTTCCCGAATATCAATATCTTCGGCTACACCCTGTTGCCCGGCACCGAGTTCTACGCCCGCCGGGATGAGTACCGCATCGAGGCGATACCGGTGGCGGGCTACGGCAAGGCCAAGGGTGAATATGTAGTTGGCTGCCACAGTTTTTCCCGGGACGAGGGCGAGGAGGGCTACTTCCTGATCAGCGCCCACATCCTGCTGGTCCATGGCCATATCATGCCGCTGACCACGCGGCTGCTGGCGCTGCAGGGCGAGGTACCGGTGTCACCCCTGTTGCGGGAGTGCCTGCGGGCAGTGGTGGGGTCACTGCGGACGACGCTGGTGACCCTGGACGCGAGCGACCGCATGTCCCTCTACGAAAACCGCAATGCCATTTACCTGGCGGCGCTGGCGGACCGGGAGCGTCTGTACAAAATTCTGGCCGCACTGCTGGAGGAGCACTGCCGGCAAAACCACAGCGACCCGACGGCGGCGCTGCAGGTGCTGGCACTCGACAGTGCGCTGTGCCCCCGCAGCGGCGGTGAGCAGGAACTGGTGGCAAGCTTCGATTTTCGGGCCGACCGGGTATGTGCCGCCCTGTCGTCCATGAACCTGCCGGCGCCCGGGGATTTTGCCAGCACCGACTGCAGCCTCCGGATCCGGCACCCCGGGGGCGTGGGCGACATACTCAAGGATGCCGACGGTGGCAGTTGGTTGCGGGGTGTAATTGACGAACTTGTGCCTGCGCCCTCTTCTTCTATCCAGGCAGTCGCGCTAGCATAGGCGGCCCAGAAACCAGGAGTACCGGATATGCCGGAGCTGAAGCGAGAAGTCAGGCCCATCGAAGTCAACTATGTCTGCGATGCCTGTGGCAAGGGCATGATGGCTGCCTGCGGCGACATGGACCCCAAAACCGGCGCGATCGACCACCGCTGCATGATCTGCGACCACCAGCAGGTGTTCAGCTGGCAACCCTATCCCCGTGTGGAACACATCGGGCTGGACGAGAATTTCTAGACCGCCATGGCGCCGGGGCTGCCCCGCCGGCGATGGGCGGCCTCAGGCCGCCGCGGCGTCCCGGCGTGACTCGTACTGCCACTCGAAAACGTTCAACTCAATGAAAATAAAGGCAAACAACCACAGGGACGCGTCCCAGAAATCGAGAAAGTCACCGGCCACACCCCAGTAGGCCGCGGCGATAAACAGCAGGCCGTAGAGCGCCACCTTGAGATATTTATTGAGCTCGAGAATGGATGCCGAGAGCCTGCCCCGCAACTGCAGCCGCACCTCAATCTCCAGCACGACGACCACCAGGATCCAGACGCCGGCGTTGACCACGTCGACCCAGGCCAGGCGCCGGGCAGCTTCGAGATTGTCGGCAGCGGCGAGAACGTTGAACCCCTGCAGCTGGTAGACCTCACTCCCCAGAGATGCGCAACTGGCCGCATCCAGGGGTGCAAAATCATCCAGGCTGACCAGCAGCGACCATGACTGGTCCACCAGCGCACACGCGTTCACGGCGAAGGGGATGACATCGTAGAGGGGGCCCACCTCCGCGTAATAGCCGGTGAAGGCGTAGACGATGGCGATGACGCACAGGCCCCGGATCCCGTGCAGAGCCCAGCGCACGGGCCCGTGAATCCGGCGATCGTCGAGGACCGAGGTCTCCAGCTCGAACAGCAGCAACAGCACAACCCAGGCGGCGGGATCGATGGTGGCGGAGAACACCTGCACCAGATGACTCCAGGGAATGGCCCCGCCACCCATGTGGGAAAGCGTCAGCAACTCCTCCTGCAGGAACAGGTAGGCGTTGATGCCGAGCAGGACAAAGGTAAGGTACTTGACCGCAGTGAACAGCTGGTAGCGTCGGTCACTGCCAAAGATATTGCCGTTCGCCACCATGTCCTGGCCCCCCCTAGACCTGCAGCAGCAGGTGCTCGCGCTCCCAGGAACTGATGACGCGGTTGAACTCCTCGAACTCGTCCAGCTTCACCGCCGCATAGGCGCGCAGGAACAGGTCGCCGATCATGTCCTGCAGCTCGGGCGTATTGTGCAGGTTGCGCAGCCCTTCCTCCAGCGTTCGCGCCACCTCGACATCATCTTCATTGGCCGTGCCCTGGTGCGGCTGGGTTGGCGTCAAGCCCTGCTTCATGCCCAGATAGCCGCTGGCCAGGGTGGCCGCAATGGCCAGGTAGGGGTTGGCGTCAGCGCCGGGGAAGCGGTTCTCCACCCGGGTAGCCTCCGGCGGCCCCCAGGGCACCCGGAACGCGGTCGTGCGGTTGTCCATGCCCCAATTGAGATTGATGGGCGCGGAGATTTCCGGGGCCAGGCGACGATAGGAATTCACGTTGGGCGCATACAGGCTGATCAGCTCCGGCGTGTAGCGCTGCAGGCCGGCAATATAGGACAGGAAGGCCGGCGTGTGGGTGCCATCCTTTTCGGCGAAAATGTTCTCGCCGGTATCCACCCGGACCACACTCTGGTGGATGTGCATGGCGCTGCCGGGCTCGCGCTGCATGGGCTTGGCCATGAAGGTGGCGTACATGCCGTGCTTGTGGGCGGTCTCCCGCACCGTGCGCTTGAACACGAAGACCTGGTCGGCCAGGCTCATGGCATCGCCGTGGAGGAAATTGATCTCCATCTGGGCGGCGCCGTTCTCGTGAATCAGGGTGTCGACCTGCAGCTTCTGCTCATCCGCGTAGTCGTACATGTCCTCCACGAAGTCCTCGAACTCGGCGACCGCATCGATACTGTAGGACAGCCGCGCCGACTCCCGGCGACCCGAGCGGCCCTTGGGCGGCATCAGCTCGTAGTCCGGGTCGGTGTTCTTGGCCACCAGGTAAAACTCCACTTCCGGCGCCACCACCGGCTGCAAACCCTCGGCCGCGTAAAGATCAAGGATGTGCCGCAGGACGTTGCGGGTGGACAGGGGGTGCCGCTCCCCGTTCATCTTGTAACAGTCGTGGATGATCTGGGCGGTGGGTTCGCGGGCCCAGGGCACCACGCGCAAGGTATCCAGGTCAGGCTTCAGGATCATGTCGGCGTCGGTTGGCTCGACGAAATCCCAGTGCTCGTCGGAGTATTCCCCGGTAACCGTCTGGATCATGATGCTTTCCGGCAGCTTCGGATCCCCCATGCTGAGAAACTGGTGCGCCGGGATGAACTTGCCGCGGGCGTTGCCCGTCATATCGGGAACCAGGCACTCCACTTCGGAAATCTTGTGCTGCTTGAGCCACTCTTGAATGGCTTGGGTATCGGTTTTCATACGGGATCCACAACGCGGGAAGCAGTCAGTATCGCAGCAGTGCAATTCAGGCCGCAAGGGGGCTACCCCTAACGTGTTATGCAGCAGATGGCAAGCGCGTCCGTATAATGCCCGCATGGAAAACCAAGCCCACGTCGAATCCTGGTACGCAGCCACCGCCAACCAGCAGCTGGAGTTCCCGGCGCTGGCCGGCACCAGCAAGGCTGACGTCTGCATTGTGGGGGGCGGCTACACCGGGCTCTCCACGGCCATCCACCTGCGCCAGCGCGGCTACAGCGTCGTCCTGCTGGAAGCAAACAGGGTCGGCTGGGGCGCGTCCGGGCGCAACGGCGGCCACGTTGGCACCGGCCAGCGTGCGGGCCAGCAGCAACTGGAAAAGTGGGTGGGACTGGAGCATGCGCAGGCGCTCTGGCAACTCGGCCTGGAGGCCGTGGACACTGTTTGCGAACTGATTGCCAGCCACCGGATCGATTGTGAGCTGAAGCAGGGCAATCTGCACGTGGCGTCAAAAGCCGGCGATGCCCGGGAGCTGAGGGAGGAGGTCGAGCAGCTGAACAGCGTTTATGGCTACGACCAGATCCGCTATGTCGACCGCGCGGAACTGGCGACCATGACCTCCGGCCAGGGATTCCACGGCGCCTCGCTCGACGCTGGCGCGCGCCACCTGCACCCGCTCAACTATGCCCTCGGGCTGGCGCGCGCGGCGCGGGACCTGGGCGCACAACTGCACGAGGGCAGCCGGGTGACCGGCTACCGCGAGGGCGACAAGGTCACCGTCAAGACCGGTAACGGCGCCGTGACCTGCGATTACCTGGTGGTAGCCTGCAACGGCTACCTGGAAAAGCTGGAACCGCGCACCGCCGGCAGAATCATGCCGATCAACAACTACATGCTGGCTACGGAACCACTGCCCGAGGCGCTGGCGCGGCAGCTGATCCGCGACGACACCTCGATGACCGACACCCTGTTCGTGGTCAACTACTGGAAGCTGTCCGCCGACAACCGCCTGCTGTTTGGCGGCGGCGAGTCCTACACCCGTCGCTTTCCAGCCGACATCAAGGGTTTCGTCCGCAAGTACATGCTGCGCATCTATCCCGAGCTGGCCAACACCCGCATCGACTATGGCTGGGGCGGCACGCTGGCCATCACCATGAACCGGATGCCGGACTTTGGGCGCCTGTCGTCGCGGGTATTCTACGCCCACGGCTATTCCGGCCACGGTGTGCCCATCGCCACCCTCGCCGGCAAGCTGCTGGCAGAGGTCATCAGCGGCAGCGCCGAGCGCTTCGATATCATGGCGGGGGTACCCTCCCACCAGTTCCCCGGCGGCACCCTGTTGCGCTGGCCCGGACTCGTGGCGGGCATGCTATTCTACAGTCTTCGCGATCGCCTGGGCTGACACGCCCGGCGCACCGGCATTACAGCTGCAGGCCAGCCGGGGCCCCCAAGACTGGAACCCGCCACTGATGTTCGAGCACTATCCGACTGCACGCCGCGACCGGCGGCAACAACTCCCGGGCCTGTACCGCCAGCCATGACCGCCATCCGCAGCCTTAACAAGCCGCAAATCACCATTGCCTCTGCCCCGGCGGACCCGGAACAGGGTTGGCGCGCAGCCATGCGCGACCTGGTAACCTCCCCGGCCGCGCTGTGCCAGGCCCTGCAGCTGCAGCCGGAACAACTTGGCTGGAGCGACGATGCCGCCCGGCAGTTCCCCCTGCGGGTACCGAGGGCTTTTGTCACCCGCATGGTTCCCGGCGACCCCCGGGACCCCCTGCTGCTGCAGGTGCTGGCCGGGGTCAGGGAGCTGCAGCCGGCGCCTGGCTTTGGCCCGGACCCCACCGGGGAAATCGGCGCGGCCAATCCGCACCCCGGCATTATCCACAAGTATCGCGGACGGCTGCTGCTGCTGGTTACCGGCAGCTGCGCCATTCACTGTCGCTACTGTTTCCGACGCCACTTTCCCTACGCGGACAACCAGAACAGCCGCAGCGAATGGTCATCGGCGCTGGACTACATCAGGCGCGACCCCAGTATCAGTGAAGTGATCCTCAGCGGCGGTGACCCGCTCGTTGCCGGCGATACCCAGCTGGCAGAGCTGGTAGCGCAGCTGGCCACGATTCCCCATGTCAGGCGACTGCGCGTGCACACCAGGCTGCCAGTGGTCATCCCGCAGCGGGTCACGCCGGAACTGCTGGACGCCCTGTCCAGCCCGCAGCTCAAAACCGTGATCGTGGTGCACTGCAACCATGGCAATGAGATTGACAGCGAGGTGGCGGGCGCCTTTGCCATGATCCGCCAACACGGCATGACCCTGCTGAACCAGGCGGTGCTGCTGTCCGGGATCAACGACAGCGCAACTGCACTGTCCCGGCTCAGCGAGCGCCTGTTCGAGGCCGGTGCGCTGCCCTACTACCTGCACCTCCTGGACCGGGTAACGGGTGCCGCGCACTTCGAGGTCAGCGCCGAGCGGGCCCGGGCACTGCACCGGGAGATCAGCGCGACACTGCCGGGTTATCTGGTCCCGCGACTGGTGCGGGAAGTCGCCGGCGCGCCGGCGAAGGTCATGCTGCCGGTTTGATCCGGGGCGTTAAACTGCAAACCCGAAACTTCTGCCAAGGAAACCACCCATGCAAGAAAAGGATCAGGAACTCGCGGCGCAGATCCGCGCACTGCAGGACAAGGAAGCCATTCGTACCCTGAAGTTCCGCTACCTCAACGCCTGCGACGACAAACAGCCGGAGGTGGTGCGGGACTGCTTCGCTCCCGGCTCCATTGCAATCAACTTTGGCCATATCGGCCAGTTCGGGACCCGGGAGGACTTTGTCGCCGTTTTTGTCGAGCTCGGCTGCCACGACCACATCGTGGACATGCATCACGCAGAGAACATGATTGTCGACCTGACCGGACCGGACTCGGCAACTGCGCGAGTGGGGCTGCGTTTTCACAGCATCAACACCCGGGACAAGACCAGCGTACAACTCGGCGGCCACTATTTCGATGAATTCCAGCGGATCGACGGCCACTGGCTGATCACCGCCAGTCAGTTCCTCGTACGCTCGGCCCTGATCAAGGATTTCTCCGGAGAGTATGAAAAGGTGGTGTGGGCCGGCAACAGTATGCCCGGTTGAGCTCAACCGCCCGGGTACAGCTTCTGCCGCACCAGGGCGAGGCCTGAACCCGGCCTAACGCCGCCCCACGAGGTTCGGGTGCAGGAAGGCAAACTGCCCGGAGCCGTGACCGTTATTGATCTCGATCCGGCCGAAAATCGGCTCCGGAACGGCCATGTTGGACTCCGTGCCATGCCGCACGCGTTCCTTCATGTGGGCATAGAGGTCATTGTCGAACAGGACACCCGTGTTCTGGTTGAGCAAACCCACCAGGGCCTTGGTAAACACCGAATGGTTACCCGCACCGCCGTCCGGCACCGGCACGACGCCACCGGAGGTCAGTACCGTGCGGGCGCGGTTCTGCAGGTAAAACTTCAGGTTCTGTTCGATTTCGTCCTGCCGCAGCTTGATGCCTCCGGAAGTGACTATGCCGCGCCCCGAATAACAGGAGTCAGCGATCACCAGCACATGGTTGGCGGGCAACAGCGCCAGCCAGCGCGCCAGGGCACTGCTGGAGACGCCGTACATTTCCTGGGCGCCGGGTGAGGCCGAGGTCGCGTCGACACCCATCCAGTAACTGTCAGTGCCATCCTCCGAGCCGTGCCCGGCGTAGTAGATCAGCAGGGAATCCTCTGGCTTGAGAGTCTCCTTCAGCGCGTCCACCCGGCGGAAGATGTCGCCACGGGTGGCGTCCAGCAGCAGCTCTGACTGGAACCGGTAACGCTGGGTCAACACCTCGTGTACGGCACTGGCATCATTGTGGGCGAACGTGAGCTGGCGCAGATGCTGATAGTTGTTGTTGCCGATGACCAGGGCATAAAACTTGCCCAGCTTGATATCTCCCGGGATACGGATGCGGGAGGTATCCGGCAGGGGTTCCAGCACGCTGCGGGTCGCGACCTGCAGGCTCCATTGCTCCCGCAGCTGGGCGACTTCGCGCTGGTAACGCTTGGCCTCCGCGTCCACCTCGGCCAGTCTGGATTCCTGCCGGGCGAGCAGGGTGTCGCGCTCGTCCAGTTGCCGGCGCAGCTGCGCCAGCTCCGTGCTGCGGCTGGATTCCCCGCTACCGGCAGCGGCCACAGCCGCCGCGAGCTGGTCGCGCTCACTGCGGGCCAGCGCCACGGCGTTCTGCAGCTTTGCTCTCTCCACGCTGGCGGCAGACTCCTGCTGGCGCAACTGCACCAGGGCCGACTCGGTCTGCGCCAGTTTCGCCTCCGCCCTCTGCCGTTCATCGAGCGCTGTCGCCAGCTCGTCCCGCAGGGACTCTGCCTCCGACTGCTTGCCGGCCAGGGCGCCCTGCAATGTCGCTATCTGCTCGCGACTGGCGGCGAGCGCTTCCGCCTGGCGCTGCCGCTCGGCGGTCAGCTGGCGGGCCTCCTCCCGGGCCCGCTCGCTGCTGTCGGCCGCATTCCGCAGCGCCGCAAGCTGGGCATCCATGGCGGCGAGCGCCTGCTGCCCGGCTTCCGCTTCCGCAGCCAGCCCGGCGCGCTGGCGCTGCAGCTCCGCCACCTCCTGGTCACGCGAGGACAGCGCGTTGCGGGCTTCTGCCAGCTCCAGCTCCGACATGGCGGATACTCGCTCAAGCTCACCCTGCAGGCGCCGGTTTTCCAGCTCTACCTGGCGCACACTGGCCACCAGGGTTGCCTGCCTGGCATCGAGAGTCGCTTCCAGACTTTCCAGCTGGAACTGCTGATCCTCAAGCAGCTGCTGTTTTTCTCGCAGGTCACGCTCCAGCGCCGCCACCCGGCCACTGTCATCCGGTGCTTGCTGCTCGCGGGCCCGGGCGAGTTGCTGGCGCAGCACAGCCACCTCCCCGGAGGCACCGAGCAGGGCATTGCGCCGCTCCGCGAGCCCGGCCTGGGCGTCCGCCAGCTCCAGGCGCAGGGCATCGGCCTCGGCATTGCGGGTGCGCAACTGGCCGGTCAACTGCTCCACGCGCTGCTCCGCCGCCGTTCTGGCAGCCTCCGCGTCCGAGGCCAGCACCAGCGCGTCCCCCATCCCGGTAGCCTGCCGCCACAGGTTGGTTGCCAGCAGCGGGTCGCGCTCCACCCCGAGACCGTTTTCGTGCAGGTGGGCGAGCCGGCGCAGGGCGGTAACATCGTCCTGTTCAGCCGCTCGCTGGTACCAGACCATGGCGTCGTTATAGCGGGGCTCTGCGAACAGGTACTGGTAGACCTCGCCCAGACGCGTTTGTGCGGCGGGGTCCCCCTCCTCAGCGAGCGGCAGGAAAAACGCGACCGAGGCTTCCGGTGTTGCCCGGTCATAGGCCGTATACTCACCGCCCCGGAGTTCACACACCTTCGCGGTGACATGGGTCAGCTGGCGCCGCTCGGGGTAGACGATGCCACCCAGGCGTCGCACCCGGGGCGGCAGCAGGCAAGGGACGATGTCGAATTCCTTCAGCTCCGCCGCGCGGCTGGCGAGATCGCCTTCGGGTGCCTGGGCATTACCACTGACAGCTACCGTAATCAGGCCCGCCAATAAACAACTCTGGATGGTTTTCATAAAGCTCGTTCCCTCCTGGTACTGAAGCGCAATGGTCGGGCCGGGGGCTGGCGAATCAGCGCAAAATACCCTCGGGCAAGTCTTTACAGCCGGCGATGACGCCCGGGTTGGGCACCCTCTCGGCCAGGGCGGGCAACAGCCCCCCCAGTACCGGATTGTGGGCATTGATGGCAACACCGCGACAGGCAAACTCCAGCGCCTCGCGCGGGCGCTCCATTTCGGCGAGCCTCTGTACCGGCTCTTCATAAGCGGCCGCCAACTGCAACATGCCGCTGGCAGCGGCGCGCTTGCTGGCTTCGTCGGGAGCCTGACGCAATACCAGGTCATACACCCATTTCGCCGAACTGGTGCTGCCGTGGAGGAAGTAGCCACCGCGATCAAACTCGTCGTTGGCAAACGCCGCGCTGGCCATCGCGACATTCTGGGCCCCCTGTTCAAGCCACAGCGCCACCTGTTCCGCACCGACGGATGAATCGCCAGTGTCCCGGTATTGCACCAGCATCTCATCGATAAAACGTTGTTCCGGAGAAGCACGATACACCTGCCAGCTTCCGACTGCGACTCCGGAAACCAGCAGCAGGGCGGTCACTGCAATCCACGGGGCCGCGCTGCGGGAGCGGATAACGGGGCCGAAGCTGGCGAGAAATTCCTGGGCATGGGCTGTGCGTTCACGCCGCCGATGGGCGAGGCTCTTCAGCAGTGCCTGCCATTGCGCCTGGCGCAGGCCAGGGGGCCGCTCTGCAACCAGCTCGTTGCTGCGGGCATCAATTGCGCGTGCGCCGTCGAAGGGGTGGCGCCCCGTGAGCAGCAGGTAGGCCACGCAGCCCAGGGCATAGATGTCGTCCCGTCTATCGGGCGCCTGTCCCTCGAACATCTCACAACTGGCGTATTGTGGTGTGAGTGCCAGCAGCGCATCGCCATCGAAACGGGTGGTGTTGCGGGTCGCCAGCGCTTCGTCCAGGGTGCGTGCGATGCCCAGATCCAGCACCTTGACCTCGTTGTCCTCGGTGAGAAAAACGTTCCCCGGTTTGAAGTCCGAGTGCACCACCCCGTGGTCGTGCATATACGCCAGCGCTTCACCGCAACCGCGGATGATGTGCCAGGCCTGGTCCCAGGGCAGACCCTCCCGATGCTTGCGCAGGAATTCATCCAGCGGTTCTCCACGCATGTATTCCATGACCATGAAGACAATGTCGTCATGACGGTCGAAGTGATAGACGCCGACAATATTGGGATGGTTGAGCTGACGGGAGTTATTGACTTCGCGGCGCAGTGAGGTGAGCGCCTGGGGATGATCCTTGAAGCTGTCGCCGAGCACCTTGATCGCAACGAAGGGATTGGAGTCCTCAAGTTCGCGGTCAATCGCCAGGAAAACCTTGCTCATGCCGCCGGCGCCGAGCATGCGCTGGAGCACAAATCGATCCCGCAGCACCATCCCGGGAGCAGGTGCCTGCGACTGTAATGGATCAAGCTCGGTGGCGTCACCGGGCAGATCGCCCTGGACTGTCACCTCGTACGTTTTATTCACGGGCATCTGTCTCGCACCATGGGCCCGCCTGTAGCGCCCGACAACACAGGCAGACTTTTATACTAGCCCAGCTTCACCAGCAGCGAAAGCTCGCTGCGCAGGGCAGGGAATACCTGTCCTCGACTTGCGCTGCTCGCAAACAGGAGTAGACTCTTTGGAACAACTCAATTAATAACGAACAGTGCTCGTCAATGGCTGGCTTTACCGCATTCTGGCATTGCCAACCAAACCATTCGTCCGGGCAACTGTTGCATTCACGGGGAAGGGCGAACAATGAACAGAATAACCAGCTATGGATTCGTGTTTGGCAGTGCCTTCTGCGCCGCCACCAGCCACGCCCAACAGGGCCCTGCGACCGATGTGGGCCAGGCACTGGCCGACCAGGGAGCGCCACAGTTCATCGTCAACGCCGGCGACGCGATCAGGGCCACTTGCCTGGAGCTGGGCGCCAGTGGCCCGCAGGCTGGGGAGCGAGCCGATCTGTTCAATCGCTGCCGGGAGATGTCAGGCACCGTACTGGGCGCCACCGCCAACAACTACAACTTCTCCAGCCCGGGTGAAACCTACAACGCCATCCGCCAGTTTTCCGGCGAAGAGGCATCCAGCCAATCCCGCCTGGCAACGGAAAGCAGCAACCGACAGTTCGCGAATCTGGGTGCGCGTATGGATGCCATTCGCCGTGGCGCCCGCTCCAGTATTTCTCCCGTGGCGGTCAATTTTCAGGGGCAGGATCTCAGCGAAGCACTGGCCGGCAGCCCGGCAGCCCTCGCCGGAGGCACTGGCGCCGGAGACGAACGGGACGCAGACACCGGTTGGGCCTGGTTCAGCAACGGCGCCGTCGGCTGGGGCGACCGCGATGAAACCGACAACGAGGGCGGCTACGACTTCGATTCTTGGGGCATCACCCTGGGTGCCGACTACGCCTTCGACAACGGCCTCGCCGCGGGACTGGCGCTGGGTTACAACAGCTATGATGTCGACCTGGACCGCACCACCGGCAGCAGCTTCGCAACCAGCTCAGCGGGGGGCAAGATTGAGAGCGATGGCTACAGCCTGTCCGGATTTTTCGTCTACGGAACCGAAAACAGCTACGTCAACGGCATCCTGAGTTACGGCCAGAACGATTTTGACATGCTGCGCAAGGCCCAGATTACCGCCGCACCGGGCGCGACGGGCACGGCGACGGGCCTGGTGGTCGACCGCAGTTTCGATGCCAGCACCGACAGCTCCCAGCTGGGCGCCCAGGCCACCGCCGGCTACGTATTCGGCAGTGGCGCAACTACGGTAGATGTGTATGCCGGCTTCGACTACCTGGATATCGACATCGATGGCTACCAGGAGAGGGAAACTGGCGGCAGCGGCGGCCTTGCCCTGCGCTACGGCAGCCAGGACACCCAGTCGGTGCAATCCATTTTCGGCGTGATGCTCCGCCACGCCAGCAGCACCGATTTTGGAGTCCTGCTGCCCTATGCCGGGGCCGAATGGCGGCACGAGTTTGACAATGAAGCGCAAACGCTTGACTACAGCTACGCCTTCGCCGTGCCGGGGAGCAGCATACAATTCCGCTCGCCCACCGATGACCCGGACGAGAACTTCTTCGAGCTGACGCTGGGGCTGTCCGCACAGTTTGCCAACAACCTGTTTGCCTTCGTGCAGTACAACAGTACCGCAGGGCTTTCCGGCACCAGCGCCAACCTGGTGACCTTCGGCTTGCGCGGGGTCTTCTAGGAAAAATCCGAGTACCATCAGCTTTTTCGGGTTTTTCTTTTGAAAACAGGGCATTATCAACGGCCAGACGATTCCTGAACGCGAGTTGTGCAGGAGCCCTGCTGCGGTAGGGTATAGGCCATGACATACGCCGACAACAGGTTGCAGGCAACCCGCCGCGAGCCCAAACAGGCTCGCTCGCGACTGCTTGTGGCGTCCATTCGGGAGGCCTGTCGGCGCATCATCCAGGACAACAGCGCCGACTCCCTCACCGCGCAGCGGATTGCCGATGTGGCGGGCGTCACCATTGGCTCCTTCTATCAATACTACCCCAACAAGGAGGCGGTACTCCTCGATGTCCTTTTGGAGGATGCGCCAGAGGAGGCCGACCAGCTCGCCAGCGAAACCCGCTACCTCGGCGCCTTGCGCTGGCAGTCGCTGGAGGACACCCTGCGGGAGCTGGTGGTGGTCACCTGCGAACGGCACCGGCGCCTGCTGCAGCGTCACGGCGAAATCTACCGGCGCTATCATCGGGAAATCGGCTTTGACACCCTGATCCAGGCCAGCGTCCGCCGCTACGCCCCGACCAGTTCACTGCAGGAATGGCTGCGGGAAACTCTGCTGCACCACCGGCCCGAATTGCCAACGGCAAGCGCCACCTTCCGCGCCTTCCTGATCGCCACCACCCTGACCGAGGCCAGCGCCCGGGCAGTGGACGAACAGCCGGAATGGCTGGGCAGCGCCACCTTCCGCGCCGAACTGCAACAGATGCTGCTGGCCCACGCACTGCAAGCCGCCGCGCCGGCCGATTCTGCAACCCGTCACCTACCGCAAAAGGATCCAGATAATGAATTACCAGAATGATCCCAGCCTCAACTGGAAAGTACTGGCCCCGCTGGTGCCCAATCCCGGCCGCTATCCCACACTGCCGACCCTGAACCCACACCAGGAGCTGGCCCTGCTGTGCCGGGTGCTGTTCCGGGAAGGCTACAACGATCACATTGCCGGCCACATCACCCTGCGCCAGGACGACGGCACCATGCTGGTCAACCCCTGGGAGCTGGCCTGGGACGAAGTCTGCGCCTCGGACATCCTCACCATCAACGAAGAGGGCAGGATTCTCGACGGCCGCTGGAACGTCACCCCGGCCATCAACGTGCACCGCGACATGCACAGCCTGCGGGAGGATGTGCGGGTGGTGATCCACAATCACCCGGAGTGGGGTTCGGTCTGGGCCGCCTGCAAGCGGGTACCGCCCATCTACGACCAGACCTCGGCGCTGGTGGACAGCGACCCGGTCGTGTTCGACGAGTACCACGGCACCGTAAACGACGAGAAGGAGGGCCGCGCCGCCGTCGAGGCACTGGGCGAACACAAATGGGCCCTGCTTGCCAATCACGGCGTATTCCTGGTCGGCAAGGACGTGCGCCAGGCCCACCTGCGTGCCATCACCCTGGAATGGCGCTGCCGCCTGGCCTGGCGCGTGGAAGCACTCGGCAACGGCAAGCCGCTGGATGCGCAAACGGCCGCGGCCACCGGCAAAATGACCGACGGCAACGGCTTTCCCTTCCTGTGGGAAGCGATGGCCAGACGGGAAATCCGCCGCGACCCGCGCGTACTCGAATAGCCACTGGCCACTGCTTCCCAACCCTTTTACGTATTGAGGAACCTCCATGACGCTGACCGTCAAGCCCCTGCAAAACATTGGCGCCGAAGTGAGCGGCTTCGATATCACCCAGCCCTTCAGCGATACGCTCCGACAGGAATTGCGCGACGCCTGGTACGAGCACGGACTCCTGCTGTTTCGCGGCCAGGCCATCACCCCCGAAAACCAGATTGAATTCAGCCGCATCTTCGGGCCGCTGGAACTGCACCCGCTGAAGGTAAAGACCTCCGATAAATACCCGGAGCTGTTCGTACTGGAAAACGGCACCGAGAAAGACCAGCACATGCTCGCCCACTACAAGGGCGAAGCCATTGTTGGCCGCCTGGACTGGCACATGGACCTGCACTATACCGCCCGCCCCAACCACGGCGCCCTGCTCACGGCAGTGCAAGTACCCTCCGCTGAAGGTCTCACCGGGTTCGGCGACCTCGCCATGGCCTGGGACACCCTGGACGAGGAAACCCAGACCCTGCTGGAAAAACTGGAAGTGGCCTACAGCTTCAGCATGCAGCGCAAGCACATGCGCTATGTGAATCTCGAGGGCTACCAGCCCGGCGAGCACCTGCCCAAGAAGCCGTCGGATATCGGCTTCCCCGACTTCGCCGATGCCGTGTATCCGGCCGTAGTCACCCACCCGGTCAGCGGGCGCAAGGTCCTGGAGATCGTCGAGCAATTCCTGGACCGGGTGATCACCCCGCAGAAATTCGGGCTCTCCAACGACGAGTCCATCGAGCTGCTGGAGCGCCTGGTGGCCCACACTCGCAAGCCCGAGTTTCACTATTTCCACCAGTGGCAGGAGGGCGACATGGTCCTCTGGGACAACTGGCGCATCATGCACTGCGCGACCGGCACTCCGCCCGGGGTCCGGCGGGTGATCAATCGCACCACCATCATGGGGGATGTGACCCTCGGACGGGTGCTGGACGGGGAGTAAATACTCCGACGCTGCAAGCGCAGTGATGTGGCAGCGGAAGGGGCCATACCCTCCGCTGCAACATCGGCATCCATCCCCTGGGTCGCCGGTGCGCCGGAACAGAGCGCTCCCCGACCAAACAGGAGGGACTCTGCTCAGCACCTGATCGCGGTCGCCCCTGAGTCGACCCGGTGACGAATCTCTGCCGCAACCTCCGCAATCCATATTCCTCCGCTATTCCCGAAAGTGCCATGCCAATAGCGGCTTGACTGTTGAATGCCGCCCAAAATTGACCCACCTAAGGGGGTAATTTCCATCCAAAACTGACCCACTGAATCGACTACTCTGCTCATTTTTTGAGCGGGGTACGAAGGAGTGATCACAGTGGGCATGTTAGCCAAGATCCGGCGGATGTATTTCCGCGACAAGGTCCCCCTGCGCGAGATTGCGCGGCAGACCGGTTTATCCCGCAACACCCTCAGGCACTGGCTGCGTCAGAGCGAGATGCGCGAACCCGCGTATCCTCGCCGCACCGCTCCCAGCATCCTGGATCCTTACAAAGAACAGCTGGCGACCTGGCTGCGAAGCGAGAGTCACAGCCCCAAGCGTGACCGGAGCACCGCTTAGGTATTGTTCCAGTTGCTGCAGGCGCAGGGTTATCCCGGTGGCTACGCCCGGGTGGCCATCTTTGTCAGGCAATGGCGCGAAGCCGGCGGTGCCGCGCCGGCCCGCAAAGCCTTCATCCCCCTGAGGTTTGCCCCTGGTGAGGCCTTCCAGTTCGACTGGAGCTGCGAGTACGCCATGATCGGCGGCATTCGACGTCGACTGGAGGCGGCCCATATCAAGCTGGCCCACAGTCGCGCCTTCCTGGTGGTGGCCTACCCGCTGCAGACGCATGAGATGTTGTTTGATGCCCATGCCCGAGCCTTCGCTGCCTTTGGCGGCATACCCCGGCGCGGCATCTACGACAACATGAAGACAGCGGTGGACAAAGTCGGGCGCGGCAAGGAGCGCACCGTCAACGCGCGTTTCCAGGCGATGACCGGCCACTACCTGTTTGAGCCGGAGTTCTGTAACCGGGCCGCTGGCTGGGAGAAGGGCGTCGTGGAGAAGAACGTGCAGGACCGTCGGCGGCAACTGTGGGCCAATGCCAACGCTCGCCATTGGCCGTCACTGGAAGTGCTGAATGACTGGCTGGCCAGTGAGTGCCGTGCGGCGTGGGTGGACATGCGTCACCCGGACTGCCCCGACTTGACCCTTCTCTCGGTGCTGGAGGATGAGCAGCCGCATCTGATGCCCAACCCGCAGCCGTTTGACGGCTATATTGAACAGCCGGTGCGAGTCTCCGCCACGGCCCTGATCCATTACCAGCGCAGTCGCTACAGTGTGCCAGCAGAGCTGGCACACCAGGTCATCAGCCTGCGGGTGTATCCCTGGGAACTGGTCCTGGTGGCCGACGGTGAGGAGGTGGCGCGGCATCGGCGCTGCTTTGAACGCTACCAGACGGTCTATGACTGGCAACACTATGTCGGCGTGCTGCAACGCAAGCCCGGCGCGCTACGCAACGGCGCACCGTTCACCGAGATGCCTGAGCGCCTCAGGACCCTGCAGCGGTACCTGTTGCGCCAGGAGGGCGGCGACCGGGTCATGGCTCAGGTCCTCGCTGCGGTCGTCTCCGAAGGGCTGGAGCCGGTACTGGTCGCGGTGGAGCTGGCACTGGAGTCGGGCAACATCAGCGGCGACCATGTGCTGAACGTGCTGGCCCGGCTGCAATCACCGCTGCCCCCGAAAACGCCCGTGGAAACCTCGCTGACGCTCAGTGAGGAACCCCTGGCCAATGTGCAACGTTACGACCATCTGCGCAGCCCGGTGCCGGCGGAGGTGAACCATGTCGAATGACCTGATCTCACAGCTGAAGTCGCTAAAACTCCATGGCATGGCGCAGACCTTGCCGGAACTGATGGCGAAGGCGCGCAGCCACGCAATGGATGCGGAGCAGGTGTTGCAGGTACTGCTGGCCGCGGAATCGGCGGAGCGAGAGGTAAAATCCCTGGCCTATCAGATGAAGGCGGCGCGGTTCCCGGTACATCGCGACCTGGCGGGCTTCGATTTTACCCAGGCACGGGTCGATGAGGTGCTGATCCGACGGCTGCACGGTGGCGAGTTCATGAGCAGCGCACAGAACGCGGTGCTGATTGGCGGCCCAGGAACCGGCAAGACTCATCTGGCCACCGCCATCGGCGTGGAGGCGATCCAGCGCCATCAGCGCCGTGTGCGGTTCCTCTCTACGGTAGAACTGGTCAACACCCTGGAGCAGGAAAAGGCTGCTGGCAAGCAGGGTCAGCTGGCATACCGTCTGACCCATGTTGATCTGGTGATCCTCGATGAGTTGGGCTACCTGCCGTTTAGCCAGGCCGGTGGAGCCCTGCTGTTCCATTTGCTATCGAAACTGTACGAGCGCACCAGCGTGATGATCACTACCAATCTTGGCTTTGCCGAATGGGGCAGCGTGTTCGGTGATGCCAAGATGACAACAGCATTGCTCGACCGGCTCACCCACCACTGCCACATCGTGGAGACCGGCAATGAGTCCTGGCGGTTCCGTCACAGTCTGGCCAGTGGCAAGCGAAGAAAACCGACGACAACCCAACCCGATGAAGGAGACAGCGAACCCGAAAAGACAGACTTATCCACAGACGCCTAGGTATACTGGGCACCTATAACCCGGGTCAGAATTCGACGGAAACCCTGGGTCAGTTTTAAACGGCAACCAACACTCTGCTGCCATTTTCGACATGTGGTGGTGCACAAGGTGTGCATATCTCATGGTGGTGCTGTTTTGTTTGTGTCCCAACAATGTGCCTGTCTCAAACAGTGTGCGGCCGGCAGAAACCACGTTTGAAGCCACAGTATGTCGCGGATCATGGAAACGCACGCCGGTGAAGCCCGTCACCTTCGGCACGTTATACCAAGCTTTCTTGTTTATGTTAGTGCTTGTCTCCGCTGCTGATTCGAAAGGTCGTCCAGGTAGTCGGCCCACCCTTGCAACATCTCCTTCCTACCTTCCAGGTGAGACGTGCGGTTGTAGGCGCGACCGTTGGGGTCCTTCACGGCGTGCGCCAGTTGGTGCTCGATCCAGTCGGGACGAAATCCCAGAACCTCATCAAGCAGCGTCCGGGCCATAGCCCGGAACCCGTGCGCCGTCATCTGCTCGTTGGTGTAGCCCATTGCCCGCAGGGCAACCCTTACGGCATTCTCACAGATATGACGACTGGCACCCCGGGCACTGGGGAACACGAAGCGTCCACGCCCAGTGAGGCGCTGCAGGTCCAGCAGGATATCCACGGCCTGACGGCTGAGAGGAACCATGTGGGGCAAACCCATTTTCATTTTCTCGGCGGGCAGCTCCCAGCGCTTGGCGTCCCAGTTGATCTCCCCCCATTCCATAGCCCGGATCTCCCCGGGCCGCTGAAACAGTAGCGCCGACAACTGCAGTGCAGCCTTGACCACGGCAGTGCCCTGGAAGTTGTCGATGGCAACCAGCAGGCGGCCCACATCTGCCGGCTCGGTAATGGCGGCGTGGTGCTTTTTCTTCTTGGACTTCAGGGCTCCCTTAAGGTCGGCTGTGGGGTCACGCTCAGCCCTGCCGGTGATGATGGCGTAGCGGAAGACCTGCCCGGCGGTCTGCCGGGCCCGGTGGGCGATATCAACGGCACCGCGTGACTCGATGCGCCGCAGGGTCGCCAGGAGTTCCGGCGCACTGATCTCGGCAATGGGGCGGTTACCCACGTAAGGGTACAGGTCCTTTTCCAGGATGCGCCCGGTACGCACTCGGTAGCTCTCCGACTTGTCGTCCATGATCTGGTTGAACCACTCACGGCCGATGGCTTCGAAACTGTCGCTGGCGGCCAGGTTGCGCGTCTGGCGCTCCACCTTCCTGACCTGACCAGGGTCGATACCTTTCTGGATCTGTTTCTTGGCTTCGTAGTGTGCTTCCCGGGCCTCCTTCAGGGAGATGTCCGGAAAGACCCCGACGGCGAGGGTCTTGCGCTTCCCCGCGAAGCGGTAGTCGTAGCGCCAGAACTTGCTACCCTTGGTGTCGACCAGCAGGTACAGGCCACCCCCGTCGGTGAGCTTCCTGGATTTGGGACCTGGCTTGGCGTTCTTGACTGTTGCAGCTGTTAGCTTGCTCATGTGGCTCTCCTGCTACCGTTTGACGGTATCGATTTTCGTGAGCCCACTGATACCGACAACAATACCGTCACCGGCGTCGGTACTCAGTAGGACGGAGCGGACGGAATCGGATGGAAGTCGAGAGAAAAATCGATTAAAAACAGAAGGTTAGAGACAGTATAGGACGTAATCAGATTGAGAATATGGTCGGTGTGAGAGGATTCGAACCTCCGACCCCTTCGTCCCGAACGAAGTGCGCTACCAGGCTGCGCTACACACCGAAAATTTGAGGCTGGCAAATATACCAGAGCGGCGCCCGCGAACCAAGGGGCAGCTCGCTACTTGAATGCGTCGCATTGGCCCGCTATGGGCACTTCGCGTTTGGGTTCAGTAGATACCCGCCCAGCGTGCGATCAGCTGGCTGAGCAGGCTGAACCCGGTGACCACGGCTATCAACAGGAACACCAGGCGCAGGGGCTTGAAAGGTTTGCGCTCCACGGCGTTGACGCCACGGGACACAAAGGCATCCACCTTTGCCTGGTCCTCGGGGTAGAGGCGGCCCTGGTCATCCGCCTCAGCCTGCTGCATGTTTGGTTCCGACATAACATCCTCCCGGAAGCGAGGTCGATATTGTCCTCGCTCCCGGAGTAAAAGTCACTGGCCGTGGCCGGGCTCAGCCGGCGACATCGAACAGGGCTTCCGGCATGCTCATCAGGTTGTCGGAGCCGGAAAGCAGCGCCTGCTTGTGGGACAGGGTGCGCGGAAGCAGGCGTTCGAAATAGAACCGCGCTGTCAGCAGCTTGGCCTCATAGAACGAGGTGTCGCCCTCTGCGGCGGCGATCTTCTGCCGTGCCAGCACAGCCATTCGCGCCCAGAAGTACGCCAGAGTGACATAGCCGCTGTACATCAGGTAGTCGACCGCAGCGGCGCCGGCTTCGTCCGGGTTCTGCATCGCTTTTTCGCCGATCTTCAGCGACAGCTCCAGCCAGTCGTCCTTGTAGCACTTGAGCACGCTGGTGAATTCGGCGTCAGCTTCGCCCGTGTGTTCGTCACAGAAGGCGCCGACCAGGTCAGTGAAGCCCGTCAGCAGCTTGCCGCCGGAGCCCAGTACTTTGCGGCCGATCAGATCCAGCGCCTGGATACCGGTGGTACCCTCGTACAGCATGGCGATGCGCGCATCGCGCACAATCTGCTCCATGCCCCACTCTTTGATAAAGCCGTGCCCACCGTAGACCTGCAGGCCGAGGTTGGCAGCCTCGTAGCCTGTCTCGGTTACGAAAGCCTTGGCGATAGGGGTGAGGAAAGCCAGCAGGTCATCGGCGACCTTGGCTTCCTCTTCGGTACCGGCATCGACAATGTCGCCCTGCTGGGACAGGTAGTAGAGGAAAGCACGGCTGCCTTCCACCAGCGCCTTTTGGGTCAACAGCATGCGGCGTACATCCGCGTGGACGATAATCGGGTCGGCGGGGCCGTCGGGGTTCTTGGGGCCGGTAAGGCTGCGCATGGCGAGGCGGTCGCGAGCATAGGCCAGCGCGCCCTGGTAGGACAGCTCACCGTGTGCGAGACCCTGGATGGCGGTGCCGATACGCGCGGTGTTCATGAAGGTGAACATGGCATTAAGGCCGCGATTCGGCGGGCCGATCAGGTAACCTGTGGCACCGTCGAAGTTGAGTACGCAGGTCGCGGAGGCCTTGATGCCCATCTTCTTCTCGATGGAGGCGCAGTGCACACCGTTGCGCTCGCCCACGGTGCCGTCATCCTTGACCTTGAACTTGGGCACAATGAACAGCGAGATACCCTTGGTTCCGGCAGGTGCGTCGGGAAGGCGGGCCAGAACAATGTGGACGATGTTCTCCGCCATATCGTGTTCGCCGGCGCTGATGAAGATCTTGGTGCCGGTGATGGCGTAGCTGCCATCCGCCTGCGGTTCGGCCTTGGTGCGCAGCAGACCCAGGTCGCTGCCACAGTGGGATTCGGTCAGGCACATGGTGCCGGTCCAGCTGCCTTCGATCAGGCGGGTGAGGTACTTCTGCTTTTGCCCCTCATCGCCGTGCTCCTCGATGGTCTTGATGGCACCGTGGCTCAAGCCGGGGTACATCAACCAGGACCAGTTCGCGGTGCCGGCCAGTTCGTTGATGATAATGCCCAGCAGGCTGGGCAGACCCGGACCGCCGTATTCGGTATCCGCCGCCAGCGCCGGCCAGCCATTGGCCACGAACTGGTGATAGGCATCCGGAAAGCCCGCGGGGGTCGTAACCACGCCATCTTTCCAGGTACAGCCTTCATCGTCCCCGGACTGATTGAGCGGAGACAGCACGTTCTCCGCAAAGCGCGCGCCCTCTTCCACGATGGCATCCATCAGCTCCTGGGTCGCCTCTTCGTGGCCGGGCAGGCGCTGGTAGAGGGCCTCCGACTCAAGCAACTCGTTCATGACAAACCGGATATCCCGGAGTGGGGCTTTGTACTGCAGCATACTGATACCTCGCGATGCGAAGAACTAATGTTTTCGGTGTTTACATTGTGCTTATTTCGCGACCGAAGTCAAATATCTTTTGCGGCAGACGGCGCAGGCCGGGGCCATTGAGCCGGCTGCATCCATCGCCCCAAGCGAAATATATGTAAGTACTTACATACTGAAAAGCTTCGGTAAATCAATATATTGAGAAGCAGTCTGCGCATCGAATGGCGCAATGAAAGGCAACTCACCCAGCAGGGGAGCCGGCAGCAGGCGCTGCAATGTGTCCAGATTTTCAGCGTGACAGGCCATCGCTGCTCCCGGCTGGTTGGCAACCCAACCGGCCAGGCGCAGGCCGTCGGCGCGGATCGCCTCTGCGGTCAGCAGGGCGTGGTTGATACAACCCAGGCGCATGGCCACCACCAGGATGACGTCAACGCCGAGGCCAACGGCCACATCGGCGAGGGTCTCGCGGGGCCCCAGCGGCACCCGCCAGCCGCCGGCCCCTTCCACCAGCACCAGGTCCGCTCCGCTGTGCATGACTCCCCGGCAGAGGCCCGCCAGGCGGTCCGCACTGAGGCTGCGTCCGGCCTGGGCGGCGGCGATATGCGGCGCTATCGCGGGTTGCAGGGCCACCGGGTTCACCTGGGCGTAGGGCAGCTCAAGAGTCATCGCGGCCTGCAGTGCCAGGGCGTCCTCGTTATGACCGTCAGCATCGCAGCCCGCGGCTACCGGCTTGACTGCGGCGGTAGTCAGCCCCCGCGCCCGGGCGGCGTGCAGCAGCGCACAGCTGACCGCGGTCTTGCCCACTTCGGTATCGGTGCCGGTGACAAAGAACGTTGTACTCATGTTTTCTCCAGATGGCCGTAGAGCACTTCGTAGGTGGCCGGCAACCCGGCCGGCTCGCGCCAGTCCTCATAGGCCTGCATCATGGCCGCGAGTCGCCGCCGGCCCGTCAGGCCCCCGGACCGACCGCGATTCATGTTGTGGGCGCCCAGTGTCTTGAGTTCTCCCAGCAGCTCGCCGACCCGCCCATAGCGCAGGACGATACGCTCGCTGTGCAGCTGCAGGCGTACACCGCGCACGGCAGCTGCCGCAGCCCCCAGGTCCTCCGCGGGCAGAAAACCGTTCACGTGCTGGCTGCTGTCCGCGGCCGCCCAGGACTGGCGCAGCTCCTGCAAGGTCGCTGGCCCGAGGGTACTGAAGAAGCAGCTGCCGCCCGGCTCCAACACCCGCGCCAGCTCGGCAAACAACAGGTCCGGCCGGTAGCACCACTGAAACGCGAGGCTGCTGTAGACCAGGCCGACAGACTCACAGGCCAGCGGCAGGGCTTCCGCATCGCCAGCCAGCCAGCTACCAGTGCCGGGATGGCGGGCGCGGGCGTAGGCCAGCATACCCTCGGCGATATCCATACCCAGATAGCGGCTGTGGGGAAAGCGGGCTTGCAGCTGCGCCTGGATATACCCGGTGCCACAGCCCAGGTCGAGGAGAATCGCAGACTGCTTCAGCTCGGCAATACGTGCCAGCAGCCGCTGGCCGACGTCCCGCTGCAGGGCGGCAACACTGTCGTAGCGTTCCGCCGCGCGACTGAAGGATGCAGCGATGTCGCCCTTGGCGACGGGCGTCGCAGTGGAGGAGGGCGGCACTGCCGCCGCCGGTGCGAGAAAAGACTGTAGCGCGTCGGCCAGCAGCAGCGGTGCCGCCAGGGGCAGGGCGTGGGAATCCGCATCCAGGATACGGACCGCGGCGTCCGGAATTTCAGCCAGCAGCGCAGCCAGCGACGTCGCCACCTGTGCCGGTACCAGGGCATCGGTGCCCGCCAGCAGGTGCAGTTGGGGGCAGGCGAGGCGCTGCAGTCCCGGGCGCGTGTCCACATCCGCAAGCCATTGCAGGCCGGTCGCCAGCGCACCCGCGGACCAGTCTCCGCCGCCGCGCAGGAGTTCGCGCAGCAGCGCCCGCTCTCGGCTCGCACCCCGGGCCTGGAGGCCGGCAAAACGGCGCAGGGTTCTCAACGGGTTCCCCGCCAGCTCGTCGGCAAAGGACCCCAGAGTTGCCGGCGGCAGGCCTGGCCACCCGGGCCGGGCGGTGAAACACGGATTACTGGCGATGGTGACCAGCCCGGCAACACGGTCCGGCGCGATGGTCGCCAGCGCGGTCGCAAGCTGCCCGCCCAGCGACCAACCCACATAGGCAGCCCGCGCCGGGGTGGCGGCGAGAATTTCCGCGGCCAGGGCCTGCAGCCCGTCCTCTACCGCTGGCGGCCGCCAGTCGATCAGGGTGACATTGGCCCAGGGCCGCAGCGCCGGCAGCAGCGACCGCCAGCAGTCGCGCCCGCCGGCCCAGCCGTGCAGCAGCACCAGCTCGCAGCGCGAGATGCCCGTCGCGGGCAAATATTCCGGGCGAACCAGGCGTTCAGGCACGGGGCCAGACTTCACTCAACGCGTTCAGCAAGCGTTCTACCTGCTCCGCGGTGTGGGCCGCGCTCAGGGTGACGCGCAGGCGCGAGGTCCCCGCGGGTACCGTCGGCGGGCGGATGGCGCTGATCAGGATGCCGCGCTCCCGCAGTTGCTGGCTCAGCTGCACGGCGCGTTCTGCATCGCCCACCACCAGGGGCTGGATCGCACTGTCCGAGCCCATCAGCGGCAGGCTCAGGTCCGCGGCACCGCGGCGGAACTGAGCGACCAGTGCGGCCAACTGGTCCCGGCGCCAGGCTTCTTCCCGCAGCAGACCCAGGGCGGTCAGGCTGGCAGCGGCCAGCGCCGGCGGCATCGCAGTCGTATAGATATAGTTGCGGGTACTCTGGATCAGGGCCTCTATCAGCAGTTCATCGCCGGCGACAAAGGCGCCCGAGGTACCCAGCGCCTTGCCCAGGGTGGCCATCAGCACCGGCACGTCGCCGCTACCCAGGCCCGCGGCCTCGACGCTGCCGGCACCGGTCGCGCCGGTCACCCCCAGGCCGTGGGCATCGTCGACCATCAACCAGGCCTGGCGCTGTTGGCAGATGCGGGCGATAGACGCCAGCGGTGCGCTGTCGCCGTCCATGCTGAACACGCCGTCCACCGCCACCAGGGCCGGGCCGGGAGACTGCTGCAGCTTGCGGGCGAGGTCGTCGCAGTCATTGTGGGCGAAGCGGCGCAGGCGGGCGCCGCTGTGCAGGCCGCCATCCAGCAGGGAGGCGTGGTTGAGGCGGTCCTGCAGTACGGTATCACCGGCTTGCAGCAGCGCCTGCAGGATGCCGGTGTTGGCCGCGTAGCCGCTGGAGAACAGCAGCGCACGCGGCCGCCCGGTAAACTCCGCCAGCGCCTCTTCCAGCGCCCGATGCGGCGCGCTGTGGCCGCACACCAGATGCGAGGCACCACTGCCGACGCCCCAGACGGCAGCCGCCGCCCGCAGGCTGGCTATGACTTTGGGGTGGGAGGCGAGGCCGAGATAATCGTTGCTGCAGAAATTCAGGTATTCCCGCCCGTCCACCCGGACCACAGGCCCCTGGCCGCTTTCCAGGGTCTGGCACTGGCGGTACAAGCCGGCCGCGCGGCGCTCTTCCAACACCGCCCGGAGGCGCTGCGGAAAGGCCTCCATGAACGCTCCCGGGCGGCTAGTACGCCGCCTGGCGGGATGGCTGTGCCCCGCTTTGCTGCACCGCGGCAGCGTCGTAGAACTGCGGGCTGGGAACGGCGGGAGGCTCGCTGACCTGGCGCTGTTCGGGGCGAATGCCCAGGCGGCCGAACAGGGTCATGTCCTTGTTGGCCTGGGGATTCGGGGTGGTGAGCAACTTTTCGCCATAGAAAATGGAGTTGGCGCCGGCGAAATAGGCCAGGGCGTGCATCTGCTCGTTCATTTCCTCGCGCCCGGCGGACAGCCGTACATGGGATGCGGGCATCAGGATACGGGCCACGGCGATGGTGCGGATAAAGTCGAAGGGATCCATGTCTTCCTCCGCCGCCAGCGGTGTGCCCTCGACCCGCACCAGCATGTTGATCGGTACGCTCTCGGGGTGCTCCGGCAGGTTGGCCAGTTGCTGCAGCAGGCCGGCCCGGTCGCGCTGGGTCTCGCCCATGCCGACGATCCCGCCGCTGCAGATCTTCATGCCGGCGTCACGGACGTGGGAGAGGGTATCCAGGCGGTCCTTGTAGGTCCGCGTGGTGATAATCTCGCCGTAGTATTCCGGCGAGGTATCCAGGTTGTGGTTGTAGTAGTCCAGCCCGGCGTCAGCCAGTTCTTTGGCCTGCTCCCCGGTAAGCATGCCCAGGGTCATGCAGCTTTCCAGCCCCATATCGCGCACGCCCTTCACCATGGCCACCACATAGGGCATGTCCCGCTGTTTGGGAGAGCGCCAGGCGGCGCCCATGCAGAAGCGGGTGGCGCCGCTGTCCCGGGCGGCGCGGGCCTGCTCCAGCACCTTCTCCACCTCCATCAGCTTTTCCGCCTCCAGCCCGGTGTCGTAGCGGTTGCTCTGGGGGCAATAGGCGCAGTCCTCGGGGCAGGCGCCGGTTTTGATGGAAAGTAATGTGCTGACCTGGACCTCGTTCGGGTCAAAATAGGCCCGGTGAACACTGTGGGCCCGAAACAGCAAATCGTTGAAGGGCAGGGCGAAGAGCGCTTCGATTTCCCCGCGGGACCAGTCGTTGCGGATGGAAGCGGGGGCAGTGGAGGGGGCGGTCATGGCGTGGTCTCGGCGCGATCAACAGGAATCACATGATAAACCCGCAGCGACCACTGTCAACTCGGGAGCGCCATGAAGGTTAACAGCGTCGCGACTGCCCTGCTGGATGCGGTATTCCCGCAGTACTGCCTGCTGTGCCAGCTGCGCAGCCAGAGTCCGCTACCCCTGTGCGCTGACTGCTTCACCCGGTTGCAAGGCAACGACCGTGCCTGCGAACGCTGTGCCCTGCCGCTGGCCGCCACTGCCGGTGGACTCTGCAGCCAGTGCTCGGAGCAGCTACCCGCCATTGACCGGGTAATCGCGCCACTGGTCTATGAACCTCATCTCGCGTTGCTGATCTCCCGCTGGAAATTCCAGCGCGAACCCCGCCTGACCCGGCTGCTGGCGGCGCTGTGGCAGGCCTGGGTGACCCCGCCGACGGACCGTGACCTGCTGCTACCGGTACCCCTGCATTGGCGGCGCCTGCTGTGGCGCGGCTTCAACCAGGCTGCGCTGCTGGGCCTGGAGATCCGCGCCCGGCAGCCACAACTGGCTTCCCTGCCCCTGCGCACGGACATTCTGCGGCGCCGGCGGGCAACACCGCCCCAGGCGAGTTTGAGCGCCCGGCAACGGGCTTCCAACCTGGCGGCGGCCTTTCAGGTTCGCGGCGATCTCGGCGGGCTGCGCATCGCTTTGATCGACGACGTCATGACCACGGGCGCCACTGCCGAGGCCATCGCCACTGTCCTCAAGGGAGCCGGTGCCGCCGATGTCCAGCTCTGGTGCCTGGCCCGCACACCGGCGCCGGGGAGCTGATACACTGCCCGCCGGGAGCCACGGCACGGTGCGATGCGGCCCCGGACCCGGAGCAAGGCGATGAACCACGCGGAACACCCCTACGACCGCCTGACCCCGGACCGGGTCATCGATGCGGTCGAATCAGCCGGGTACCCCTGCGATGCACGCTTGCTGGCGCTCAACAGCTACGAGAACCGGGTCTACCAGGTGGGCATCGAGGATGGGGAGCCCCTGATCGCCAAGTTCTACCGCCCGGGTCGCTGGCATGATGAACAGATCGCAGAGGAGCACGCCTTCAGCCTGGAGTTGCAGGCGGCAGAGATCTCTGTGGTGGCCCCGCTGGTCGACCGCGATGGCAACAGCCTGCACAGCTTTGAGGGGTTCCGTTTCGCCCTGTTCCCGCGCCGCGGCGGCTATCCGCCGGAGCTGGACAACATGGACAGCCTGCTCGTCCTGGGCCGCACCCTGGGCAGGATTCACGCGGTTGGCGCCAGCGCCCGGTTCAGCCACCGGCCCACCCTCAACATTGATGACATGCTGACCCGCAACCGGGAATACCTGCTGGAACACTTCATTCCCCGGGACCTGCAGCCCGCCTACAGCACCTTGACCCGCGACCTGCTGGCCGAGGTCAACGCCATTTACGGCGGGGTGCGCGGCCCCGACCTGATCCGGGTCCACGGCGACTGCCACGTGGGCAATATCCTCTGGCGGGATGACTGCGCCCACTTTGTCGATCTGGACGACTGCTGCATGGCGCCCGCCATCCAGGACCTGTGGATGTGCCTCAGCGGGGAGCGCCATGAGCGCGAGCTGCAGCTCGCCGAGCTGGTGGAGGGCTACAACGAGTTCTTTGACTTTGAGCCACGCCAGCTGCGCTGGATTGAGTCCCTGCGCACCCTGCGGGTGATCAACTACGCCGGCTGGCTGGCGCGGCGCTGGAACGACCCCGCCTTTCCCCGCAGCTTCACCTGGTTCAACAGCGAGCGCTACTGGGCCAATCACATCCTCGAATTGCGGGAGCAGCTCTCCGCGCTGCAGGAAGAACCGCTGCGCCTATTGTAGGCGCCCGCTGGCGGCAGAAGCCGGGTACAGCAGGGACCATAGCCAGCGCAGCAGGCTGTTGTCCTGCAGCACTTCCCGGTCGATGGCATCGAAAAATGCCGCGGCGCCGGCGGGGTCGGTAAACAGGTCCATGCGGGTGGTGAAGCCCTGCTCCGGATCCAGCTCCTTGACCACCCGCGCCGGGTTGCCGGCCACCACAACGTTGGCCGGTACATCCCTGGTGACCACTGCCTGCGCCGCCACCACGCTGTTGGCGCCGATGGTCACTCCCTTGAGCACGGTGGCGTGGTCGCCCAGCCAGACGTTGTCTCCTATGTGCACCGGCGTCGCCTGCGCGGCCCGGGCAGTGCGGTCATGGAGCGTGTGCCAGTCGGAATCCGTGACGTAGGCGCCATTGGCCAACATTACGCCGTCACCGAGGACAATTTCATCACTGGCGCTGATGCGCGAGCCGGGGCTCATCAGGACACAGTCACCAATGTGAATGCGACCCTGCCCTTCCTCCCGGCCCCAGACCCCGATCTCCACCCGGTGCATGGGCTCACCGATGGCTGTAAAGCAGCGACCGATGTGGATATTGGCGCCCGAAATATGGACATACCAGGGTTTCATCACCGTATGCCAGGGACCCAGGTAGCTGCATCGGGGACGCAGGAAGTAATCGGTGTGCCAGCGCCGATAACGCAGGTAGGCCTTCTTCAGCCAGTAGGGGCGCAGGTCCTTGTGCATGGCGAATACCCGGATTTGGTTGCGGTGGCTCGGGGCTTTATCATGGCAACCCCTGCGGCGGCGCTCAAGTGCCGCACACCACTGTCACAGGAGCCGGCGCCAGGTGCAAGCTTCATCAGCGCAAGTTACCAGCAACCAGTCGGGACTGCATCCGAGACTTGCGCGCACCGTACTCCGACACCTCAGCCACCCCAACCTCAGCCCGCTGGCGGCGCACAACCAGTCCGCGTGGGACGCGCTGTTGCCACTGCTGCAGGCGGACGGGCGGCCACTGGTACTGGATTCCTTCTGCGGCACGGGCATGAGCACCGCGCAACTGGCGCTGCGTCATCCACAGCACCTGGTGGTTGGCATCGACAGGTCCGCACATCGCCTGCAGCGGCACGTGCGCGCCGCCGATGCCAACTACCTGCTGCTGCAGGCGGAATGCGAACCGCTGTGGCGGCAACTGGCCAGCGCGCAGATGCGCGTGGACTACCACTACCTGCTGTATCCCAACCCCTGGCCCAAATCACGCCATCTGCGGCGCCGGATTCACGGTCACCCCGGCTTTCGTGACCTGCTGGCCCTCGGCGGACTGGTCGAGCTGCGGTCGAACTGGCCGCTGTACGTCGAGGAGTTCGGGGTCGCCATGCACCTGGCGGGGGTGCGCGGCGCAATCCGGCAGTTGCCGGCGGCGCCGGCGCTGACCCGCTTTGAGGACAAGTATCGTCGCAGCGGACAGGGGCTGTGGCAGTATCGGGGCCGGATAGGCTACAGTGACCACCTGAACACGAGGAACTGACATGTCACCCAAAAAATCTGATCCGGTGTGGGACCGGATTGTGCGGGAAACCACCCAGCACGCGGCGGAGGAGCCCATCCTCGCCAGTTTCCTGCACGCCACCATCCTCAATCACAACAACCTGGAATGCGCGCTCAGCTTCCACCTCGCCAGCCAGCTGGACAGCCCGACGGCCTCCTCCCTGCTGCTGCGGGAAGTGATTCTGGAAGCATTCAAGGACGACGCCTGCCTGCGCAAGGCCATCCGCGCCGATCTGCTGGCAGTCGAGGACCGCGACTCCGCCTGCCACGAGCTCTACATTCCCTTCCTCTACTTCAAGGGCTTCCATGCCCTGCAGACCCACCGCGTGGCCCACTGGCTGTGGCAGCGCGGGCGCCACTCGCTGGCGCTGTTTTTCCAGAACCGGGTCTCGGCCGAGTTCGCGGTCGACATCCATCCCGCGGCGACGCTGGGCCACGGCATCATGCTGGACCACGCCACGGGGCTGGTGATCGGCGAGACCGCGGTGGTTGGCAACAACGTCTCCATCCTCCAGTCCGTCACCCTGGGTGGCACCGGCAAGGAAGACGGGGACCGCCATCCGAAGATCGGCAATGGGGTCCTGATCAGTGCCGGGGCCAAGATCCTGGGCAACATCCGGGTGGGTGATGGCGCCAAGGTCGGCGCCGGCAGCGTGGTGCTGGAAGAGGTACCACCGCACACCACCGTGGCCGGGGTCCCCGCCCGGGTGGTGGGGCGGCCCTCGTCCGCGTCACCGGCCCTGGAAATGGATCACCATTTCTGCTGCGAGGAAGAAGAAGAGGAAGCACGGAAAGCCGCGCTGCAGCAAAAGACCGGGTAATCAGGCACGTCCGCCGGGGCTACGGGAGTTCCGGTGCTGAACGCTTCACCTGCGCGGCCCGACCTGCGCGGCCCGCAACTCAGCTGTTGTGGTATTGCGGCGAAAGCTCCTGCACGGCATCGACAAACGCGGTGACGTGATCGGGGTTCACTCCAGGGGTTATACCGTGACCCAGGTTGAACACATGCCCACTGCCGTGGCCATAGCCCGCGAGAATACTTGCCACTTCTTCGCGGATACGGGCCGGTGAGGCATACAGCATGGTCGGATCCATATTGCCCTGCAGGGCCACGCGGTCGCCCACCAGCTCGCGGGCGACCGCGATGTCCGTCGTCCAGTCGATACCCACTGCCTGGGCACCGCAGTCGGCGATCGCCGGCAACCACTGCCCGCCGCCCTTGGTGAAGACGATGACCGGTACCTTGCGGCCGTCTGCTTCGGTGGGCAGGCGACTGATAACCCGCTGCATGTACTTGAGGGAGAATTCCTTGTAGCCCGCGGTACTCAGGGAGCCGCCCCAGGTGTCAAAAATCTGCAGGGCCTGGGCTCCCGCGTTGACCTGTTCGGTCAGGTAATCGGCCACCGCGTCCGCCAGCAGCGCCAGCAACTGGTGCATCAATTCCGGGCGGTCATAGGCCATCGCCTTGACCTGGCTGAAGTCCTTGGAAGACCCGCCTTCCACCATATAGGTCGCCAGGGTCCAGGGGCTGCCGGAAAAACCGATCAGGGGTACCTGGCCGTTCAGTTCCCGGCGAATGGTGCGCACCGCGTTCATCACATAGGACAGGTCATCCGCCGCCCTGATGGCCTTCAGGCCGGCGAGATCCGCCTCACTGCGCACGGTCTTGCGGAAGCGCGGGCCCTCACCTTCTTCAAAATACAGGCCCAGCCCCAGCGCGTCCGGCACGGTAAGGATATCGCTGAACAGGATTGCTGCGTCCATGGGGTAACGGCGCAGGGGCTGCAGCGTGACTTCACAGGCCAGCTCGGCGTTCTTGCACAGGTCCAGGAAGGAACCCGCCTGCTCCCGGGTGGCCCGGTATTCCGGCAGATAGCGACCCGCCTGGCGCATCATCCAGATCGGGGTGCGATCTACGCTCTGGCGCTGCAGGGCCCGCAGGAAGCGGTCATTCTTCAGTTCAGTCACGGCGACTCCAATCCTGTAGTGGTCAATCCGGCTTGCGGCGTTCAGACCTCGAGAAAATCCAGTATGCCCTCGGCGGCCTGACGACCCTCCCAGATGGCGGTCACCACCAGGTCGGAACCCCGCACCATATCACCGCCGGCAAACACTTTGGGATTGGACGTCTGGAAGCGGTACGCCTGCTCCTCCGGAGCGACCACCCCGTCCCACTCGTTGGTGGCCACGGCCAGCTCCTGCAGCCACTCCGGTGGATCGGGCTGGAAGCCGAAGGCGATAATGACCGTGTCCGCTTCCATGATCTTCTCGCTGCCGGGAATGGGCTCGGGCCGGCGGCGGCCACCGGCGTCGGGCGCCCCGAGCTCGGTTTCAATCATTTTCACCCCACAGGCGCGGCCGAAATACTCCACGATCTCCAGCGGCTGGCGATTGAACAGAAACTCGACCCCCTCCTCGCGGGCGTTGGCCACTTCCTTGCGCGAGCCAGGCATGTTTTCCTCGTCACGCCGGTAAGCACAGATCACGTGCCTGGCCTGCTGGCGCACCGCCGTGCGCACGCAATCCATGGCTGTGTCGCCGCCACCGAGCACCACAACCCGCTTGCCCTTCAGGTTGACGTAGTCCTTGGGGTCCTGCTCAAAGCCGAGATTGTGATTCACATTGCCAATCAGGTAGGACAGCGCCTTGTGCACTCCCGGCAGGTTCTCGCCCGGGAAGTTGCCGCGCATGGCCTTGTAGGTGCCCATGCCCAGGAACAGGGCATCGTACTCTTCCATCAGCTCGGCAACGCTGATATCACGGCCGACGTCGGTATTGAGGCGAAACTCGATGCCCATGCCTTCGAACACCTCCCGGCGCCGCACCATCACTTCTTTTTCCAGCTTGAACTCGGGAATACCGAAGGTGAGCAGGCCACCGATTTCGGGGTAGCGGTCGAAGACCACCGGCTTGACCCCGGCCCGCGCCAGCACATCGGCACAGCCAAGCCCGGCAGGGCCGGCACCGATAATGGCAACCTTCTTGCCGGTGGCAACTACCCCGGACAGGTCCGGGCGCCAGCCCATCGCCAGTGCGGTGTCGGTGATGTACTTTTCCGAGGCACCAATGGTGACCGCACCAAACCCGTCGTTCAGGGTGCAGGCGCCCTCACAGAGCCGGTCCTGGGGGCACACCCGGCCGCAAACCTCCGGCAGGGTGTTGGTCTGGTGGCTGAGCTCGGCGGCCTCGAACAGGTTGCCCTCGCTGACCAGCTTGAGCCAGTTGGGGATAAAGTTGTGCACCGGGCACTTCCACTCACAGTAGGGGTTCCCGCACTCCAGACAGCGATGTGACTGTTCCGCTGCCTGGTCGGCGCTGAAGGACTCGTAGATCTCGACGTATTCGGTCTTGCGCGCCGTGATCGTCTTCTTGTCAGGGTCGTTGCGGCCGACGTCGATGAACTGGAAATTGTTCGACAAACGATTACTCATAAACGCTTACGCCTCCCGGCGTCTAGTCGGTGTTGCGCAGTCGCGACAAAAGCTGGTTGAAGTCGGCTGCCTTGGGTTTGACCAACCAGAACTTGCCGACGTAGTCCTCGAAATTCTCCAGCAGTTCCGCGCCCCAGGCAGAACCCGTTTCCTCGGCGTGCTCACTGATCATGGCGCGCAGATAATACCGGTAGGGTTCCATGTACTCGGAGTTGACCCGGTGGATATCGACCAGCTCACTGTTGTACTTGTCGATGAACGCCCGGTCCTGGTCCAGCACGTAGGCGAAACCGCCGGTCATGCCAGCGCCGAAGTTGACTCCGGTGGGGCCCAGCACGGTCACGGTACCGCCGGTCATGTATTCACAGCAGTGATCGCCCGCGCCCTCGATCACGGCGTGGGCGCCGCTGTTGCGCACCGCAAAGCGTTCACCGGCAATACCGGCCGCAAACAGGCGACCGCCGGTGGCGCCGTAGAGACAGGTGTTGCCAATGATGACCGTGTCCTGGGACTTGAACTGGGCATCCCTGGCCGGATAGATGACCAGCTTGCCGCCAGCCATGCCCTTGCCGACATAGTCGTTGGAGTCGCCCTCCAGGTACATGTGCAGGCCACCCGCGTTCCACACCCCGAAGCTCTGCCCCGCGGTGCCGCTCAGGCGCAGTACGACCGGGTCGCTGTCCATGTCGGTATTGCCGTAGCGGCGGGCAATCTCACCCGAGATGCGGGCACCGATGGAGCGATCACAGTTGGTCAGGACGAAACTGAATTCACCGCCACTGCGAGCCTCGATCGCCGGCAGTGTCGCCGCCACCATCGCCTCGGCCTTCTCGGCGAGGTCGAAGGGCTGGTTGGCGATCACCTGGCAGAACTCGGGCTGGCCGTCGGCGTCGGCGTGCTTGAACAGAAGGGGAGCCAGATCCAGACCCGCCTGCTTGGGTGTATCCCCGGGCAGCCTGGCCAGCAGGTCGGTGCGGCCGATCAGGGCCTCCAGCGACGGCACGCCCAGCCTGGCCAGCCACTCCCGGGTTTCCGTGGCGATAAAGGTGAAAAAATTGGTTACCATCTCGATAGTGCCGTTGAAATGGTCTTCCCGCAGCTTCTCGTTCTGGGTCGCCACGCCCGTCGCGCAGTTGTTCAGGTGGCAAATACGCAGATACTTGCAACCCAGCGCCACCATGGGGCCGGTACCGAAGCCAAAGCTCTCGGCACCGAGAATGGCCGCCTTGATAACATCGAGGCCGGTCTTGAGGCCACCGTCGGTCTGCAGGCGGATGACACCGCGCAGGCCGTTACCGCGCAGGGTCTGCTGCACTTCCGCCAGACCCAGCTCCCAGGGTGAGCCCGCGTAGCGTATGGAGGTCAGCGGGCTGGCCGCCGTGCCGCCATCATAGCCGCTGATGGTAATCAGGTCGGCGTAGGCTTTGGCCACACCCGCGGCAATGGTCCCCACCCCGGGCTCCGACACCAGCTTGACCGACACCAGCGCCTGCGGATTGACCTGCTTGAGGTCGAAAATCAGCTGCGCCAGATCCTCGATAGAATAGATATCGTGATGCGGCGGCGGGGAAATCAGAGTCACCCCGGGTACCGAGTAGCGCAGGCGGGCAATCAGCTCGTTGACCTTGCCGCCGGGTAGCTGACCGCCTTCGCCCGGCTTCGCGCCCTGGGCCACCTTGATCTGCAGCACCTCGGCATTTACCAGGTAGTGGGGAGTCACCCCGAACCGGCCGGAGGCGATCTGCTTGATCTTGGAGCTGCGTTCGGTGCCGTAACGGGCGGGGTCTTCACCGCCCTCGCCGGAGTTGGAGCGGGCGCCGAGGCGATTCATCGCCGCGGCAAGGGCCTCGTGGGCTTCCGGGCTGAGCGCGCCCAGGGACATGCCGGCGGAGTCGAAGCGGGGCAGGATGTCCGCGATCGGCTCCACTTCCTCCAGCGCCAGTGGCTGCTCGGCGAGTACCGGCGTCAGCAGGTCACGAATGGTGGCGACCGGGCGCTTGTTGACCAGGTCGGCGTAGCGCTGGTAGGTCGCGTAGTCGCCGGTCGCAACCGCCTGCTGCAGGGTGGTGACCACATCCGGATTGAAGGCGTGATACTCCTGGCCGTGGACGTACTTCAGCAGACCGCCCAGTTGCAGCGGCTTGCGCGTATTCCAGGCCAGCTTGGCCAGGTGCTTCTGGTCGTCCTCCAGCTCGGCGAAACCCGCGCCCTCGATACGCGAGGCGACGCCGCGGAACGCCATGTCGATCACGCCACGGGCCAGCCCCACGGCCTCGAACAGCTGGGCGCCGCGGTAGGAACTGACCGCCGAGATACCCATCTTGGACATGATCTTCAGCAGGCCCTTGTTGATGCCCTTGCGGTAATTCTTGTAGCAGCTGCTGGGCTCGCCCAGCAGTTCGCCATCGCGAATCAGGTCTTCCAGCACGCTGTAGGCCAGATAGGGATAGATTGCGGTAGCGCCAAACCCCAGCAGACAGGCGATCTGGTGAGAATCGCGGGCACTGGCGGTCTCGATCACCAGGTTGGCATCGCAGCGCAGCCCCTGCTTGATCAGGTGGTGGTGGACCGCGCCGGTGGCGATCAGGCTGTGGATGGGCAGGCGCCCCGGAGCGATGCTGCGGTCGGACAGGATCAGGATGGTGGAGCCATCCCGCACTGCCTGCTCCGCCGTCGCCACCAGCTCCGCTACCGCCTGCTCCAGGCTGATGGCGGCCGGGTCGTAGCTGCCGTCGATATCACACACCGCGAACCCGGGACGCTCCAGTGCCAGCAGGGTATTGAACTTGCCCTGGGACAGTACCGGAGAGCTCAGGATCACGCGGTCCGCGTGTTCAGGTCCCTCATAGAATATGTTCTTCTCGCACCCGAGATCGGTTTCCAGCGACATGACAATGGCTTCCCGCAGGGGGTCAATCGCTGGGTTTGTCACCTGGGCAAACTTCTGCCGGAAGTAGTCATACAGCGGGCGCTGCTGGCGCGAGAGCACCGCCATCGGGGTGTCATCCCCCATGGAGCCCACCGCCTCATTGCCGGACTCGGCCAGTGGCCGCAGCACCTGGTCGCGCTCCTCGAAGGTCACCTGGAACATCTTCTGGAACGGCATGAGCATGTCGTGCTCGATACCGGGCGCCTGCTCCCCGCCAAACGTTCCTTCAATACGCTTCGCATTTTCCTTCAGCCAGCGCTTGTAGGGGTGACGGCTCTTGAGGCGATTGTCGATATCCTTGGTATGCAACACCTCGCCGGTCTGGGTATCGACCATCAGGATCTGGCCGGGCCCGACGCGCCCCTTGGCGATCACGTCCTCGCTGCGGTAGCCGTGGGTACCGACCTCCGATGCCAGGGTGATAAAGCCGTCCTTGGTCTTGACCCAGCGCGCGGGGCGCAGGCCGTTGCGATCCAGCAGGCACACGGCATAGCGGCCATCGGTCAGGACGATGCCCGCCGGGCCGTCCCAGGGCTCCATGTGCATTGAGTGGTATTCATAGAAAGCGCGCAGGTCCGGGTCCATGTCCTCCATGTTCTGCCAGGCTGGCGGGATCAGCATGCGCAGGGCGCGGGCCATATCGACTCCGCCGGTCAACAACACGTCCAGCATATTGTCGAGGCTGGAGGAATCCGAGCCGGTGCGGTTTACCAGCGGTGCGATATCGCGGATGTTGGGCAACTTTTCGGTCTCGAACAGCGCCGTGCGGGCCTCGGCCCAGTTGCGGTTGCCGTCGATGGTATTGATTTCACCGTTGTGGGCCAGCAGTCGGAAAGGCTGGGCCAGCGGCCACTTGGGCATGGTGTTGGTGGAAAAGCGCTGGTGGAACACACAGATTGCGGTTTCCATGCGCTCGTCGTCGAGATCGGCATAGAAGCGGGGCAGGTCCACCGGCATGACCAGTCCCTTGTAGGCGATCACCCGGCCGGAGAGACTGCAGATATAGAACTCCGGGTCGGCCTGGTTGGCGTTCTCGGCCTTGCGCCGGCTGACAAACAGCCTGGTCGACAACTCTTCCTGGCTGACGCCCGGCGCGCGCACAAACACCTGTTCGATACGCGGCAGCGCGGCGAGGGCGATCTCGCCACAGACGCTGCTGTCCGTGGGCACGACGCGCCAGCCGACGACGTCCAGGCCCTGCTCGGTGAGCGCCTGCTCCATGGCCGAGCGGGCTGCTGCCGCGCGCTCTTCGCTGGGGCTGAGAAAGATCTGGCCCACCGCAAACTGATCGCCGAGCTCGGCGCCGAAGCACTCCTGCGCCAGGGTGCGCATAAAGGAAACCGGCATCTGCATCAGCAGGCCACAGCCGTCGCCGGTCTTGCCATCGGCTGCAATGCCGCCGCGGTGGGTCATGCAGGTCAGGGACTCGATGGCAGTCTGCAGCAGGCGGTGACTGGCGTCACCCGCACTGTGGACAATCAGGCCAAAGCCGCAGTTGTCACGAAATTCTTCAGGGCTGTACAGGCCTGCACTCATACCGGGTCCAGAATAATTAATGAAAACAAATGGTTACACCGAAAAGCCCCGCGCCTCGACAGCGCTCGGGCGAAAGGGGGAGACATTTTACACAGTTGACCTGCCGGGAACAAACAGCCTCAACAGCTGCTTTTTGCCCGCTCCACCGCCTCTTGCAGCAAGGCCTCAAGCTCCCCGGCGGTGACGTCATCCTCCACGCAGGCCTCGCCGATGGCACGCAGCAGTACCAGGCGCAGACGTCCATCGACGACTTTCTTGTCCCGCCCCATCAGGTCGAGGAAAACCGCCGGTGTCATGCCTGGCGGAATCTGCAGCGGCAACTGTGCCTGCCGCAGCAGCGCCTCGAGAACCGGGATCTCCGCAGCATCCACCCAGCCCCGCATTACCGACAACCGCAGCGCCAGCAGCATACCCACCGCGACCGCCTCCCCGTGCAGCCAGGCGCCGTAGCCCTGGGCGGTTTCGATCGCGTGGCCAAACGTGTGGCCCAGGTTGAGGATGGCCCGAAGCCCGCCCTCACGCTCATCGGCCGCCACCACTTCGGCCTTGAGACTGCAGGAACGCTCGATCGCCTCGGCCAGGGCACTTTCCTCCCGCGCCAGCAGCCGCGGCATGGAGTCCTGCAGCCAGGCATAAAAGGCGGGATCGCAGATCAAGCCATACTTGATCACTTCGGCCAGACCGGCGGACAGCTCCCGCGCGGGCAGGGTCTGCAGGCTATCGATATCGATCAGCACCGCACGCGGCTGGTAAAAAGCGCCAATCATGTTCTTGCCCAGCAGGTGATTGACTGCTGTCTTGCCTCCCACCGAAGAATCCACCTGGGCGAGCAAGGTTGTGGGCACCTGGATGAAGCCCACCCCGCGCTGGTAGCAGGCCGCGGCAAACCCGGCCACATCGCCAATCACCCCGCCCCCGACCGCGATGATCGTGGTGCTGCGGCTGTGCCGCTCCTGTAGCAGCCGCTCCAGGATATGCTCCAGGGAATGCAGGGTTTTGTACTGCTCGCCATCAGGCAGCACTATCTCGGTGACCCGCCGGCCCTCCCCCAGGGCTCGGCGGACCTTTGCCACATACAGAGGCGCGACCGTTTCGTTGCTGACAATCGCCACCTCGCTGCCGCCGAGATGGCGCGCGAGGAGGTCGCCGTCCGCGAACAGTTCGCGGCCGATATACACCGGGTAGCTGCGCTCGCCGAGGTCGACATGAAGGGTGTGCATGATCACAGACACTGGTGACTCCGCGCTGGAAAAGGGGCTTATTCTAGCGCCCCGGTCCCAGCCTTGTCTTTAACTGACGGAGACAAGCGCCTGCAGCAGCCGCTGCGCCACAGTGCGGGGACTACAGCCGTCGGTATCAATGACATGGTCGGCGATTTCCCGGTACAGGGGATCGCGCACCGCCATCAGGTCCCTGAGGACCTGCTCCGGATTGCCGGTCTGCAGCAGTGGTCGTTTGCGATCATTGCGGGTGCGGCGGACCTGCTCCTCAACAGTGGCGTGCAGATAGATCACGAAACCCCGTGCAGCGAGCACCTGCCGGTTCTCGACTCGCATGACCACACCGCCGCCGGTGGCAAGGACAATACTGTCCATGCGGGTCATTTCCTCCAGCACCTGTTGCTCGCGATCGCGAAAACCCGCCTCGCCCTCGACATCGAATATCCAGGGAATATCGGCGCCGGTACGGATTTCAATCTCGGTGTCGGTGTCGGCGAACGCCAGCCCGAGGTGGCGTGCCAGATACTTGCCAATGGTACTCTTGCCGGCCCCCATGGGGCCGACAAGAAAGACGCGTTGCAGGTCCGGCATTGGGGCGCGAGCGGCCCCCTAGTCAATCAGGCTGTCCGCGAGGATCCGCGGGGTAATGAAGATCAAGGTCTCGGTCTTGGTCTTGGAGTTCGACTCGTTGCGGAACAGCGCGCCGACATAGGGGATGTCGCCAAAGAAGGGCACCTTGGTCACAGACTGGATATTCTCGGTCCGGAACACGCCGCCGAGAACCACGGTTTCGCCATTGCCCACCAGGACCTGGGTGGTCAGCTCGGTTGTATCAATTGAGGGAATGAAGCCGCCCTGGCCGCTGGGCACGAGGTCGCCCACGGAATCCTGGGTGATCACCAGGTCCAGCAAAATGCGGTCGTCAGGCGTGATGTTCGGGGTCACGTCCAGCTGCAGGACAGCTTCCTTGAACGAGGTGGTGTTCTGGCCGCTCAGAGAGCCTTCCTGATACGGAATCTCGGCACCGGACTTGATCACCGCCTTCTGCTTGTCGCCGGTAATCACCTTGGGCTGGGACACCACCTCACCGGTACCCGCTGCTTCCAGCGCCGACAGCTCGGCGGTCAGGAACAGGTCCTCGCTGGTAAAGCCCACTGCAAACCCACCGGCCTTGGAGGCCACACCAAGATCCACCATCAGCGCACCAGGATAGTTGACGCTACCCGGGGTGCCGTCAATGACCGACTGGTTCAGGCCGATCACGTTGTTGGTGTCGCCAGAGACGGTCAGGGCGTTGCCATTGAAGTCGTTCTCGACGAAGCCACCACCCCATTCGATGCCCAGCTCTTTTTCCAGATCGGACTGCGCGATAACGATGCGCGCCTCAATCATCACCTGGCGGATCGGGATATCCACCAGATCGATCAAATCGCGGAACTCCGCCAGCTTGGAGGCCGTATCGGTCACAATCAGG